>JAEWPN010000144.1 GCA_023399455.1 Bacillota bacterium | reverse complement strand
AGGGTGTCAAAAGGTCCTTTATAAATACATTCTGGTCAATATGACCAAAACAAAAAGAATGACTGCGCCTATGTAAATATTTAGAAGTTCTTTCTCTGGATATTTGTTTTCTGTTATGTTTGGCGCGAATAGACTGAGAATTAGAACTTCTTATATATTGGAATTCGGAGCAGGAGTCTTTTTGTTTTGAGCATATTGACTTGAGACGTTTGCAAAAGAACCTTTTGACACCCTAATCCTATAAGGAACAAAAGTGTGCTTCGCACATTCTCGCGGCCGGATACCACAGCAGCGCAGCTTTTGTTCCGCGCGCGAAGCTGCGCATCCATTTTTATGTAATAGGAGCATTTTCCTATTACATAAAAAAGCTGCCTTGAACATATAAATCCCAAGGCAGCGATAAAAGCACTTTTCTATTGCATAAAAAAGCTCTGAAATGAAAATCATTCCAGAGCTGATATACAAAAGAAAACACGTCAAATGTGCTATCAATAATCTTCTTCCATCCAGACTGTACTGTCGGCTTCGGAATCACACCGAATCATGCCTTGCGGCTCGTGGGCTATACCACCGGTAGGGAATCTCACCCCGCCCTGAAGATACATATTTAATTATTTTATATCATAACAAAATGATATTTATTTGTCAACAGTTTTTACTTCATCAGCCTTTTACAGCTCCTTCTGCCATTCCTTTCACCATATTCTTCACAAGAAAGAAATAAAGCAGTACGATAGGTACGGCTATGAATACGCTTCCGGCGGCAAACCTTGCGAATTCCGTTTCATCCAGGCTCATAAGACCTACCGCGACCGTATAAAGGTCCTTTTCCTTAAGGAGGAGCTTAGGCAGAATGAAATCGCTCCATGGCCAGGTGAAAGAGGTAAGCAGGGTATATACGATGATTGGCCGGGATAGCGGAAGATTAATCTTAGTAAATACTTGAAAATTAGTAGCGCCGTCAATTCTCGCCGCTTCATCGATGGCCCTCGGAATCGTATCAAAAAATCCCTTCTGCGTCAGATACCCCATAGGCGCTCCGGCACTGTAAATGAGTATCAGCCCCCACAAATGATTGATTAAATTAAATTGGGTCATCAATAAATATACGACTATCATTCCCATAAAAGAAGGAAACATGCTAAGCACCATCGTCGTCTTCATAATAGGCTTTCTCGCCTTGAATTCAAACCTGGACATCGTATAGGCCGTCAGTATGACGAGAAAAGTACCTAGAATACAGCTTCCCACCGCTATAAACAGCGTATTGGTGAACCACCTCGGATAATTATACATAGCAGTATCCGTAAATAACCGTTGAAAACTTGCCAGACTGTACGCCCTGGGGAAAAATCCGTCAAAGGAATAAATCGTTCCCGACTCAGAAAAGGAGGCTAGAATCAGCCACAGGCAAGGAAAGAAAAAAAGAAAGGATACCGCCAGTAAAATGATGTAGGTGATCCCCATATCGAATATCCTGCCCAATGAATGAAGAAGGTTTACCTTGCTTCTATTTTGCTTTGCTCTCATCGGAATGTATCCTCCTCCCTGTAAGATGGCGATTTTATATAGACCGTTAACGATATGACCGAGGTAATGACAAAAATCACCAGACTGATAGCTGCTCCCAGAGAATAATAGTTATTATTGATAGAAAGATTATACAGCCAGTTGATCAGCAGATCCGTGTCGCTGGCAAGGAAATATCCATCCAAATACAACCCTCCCCGCAGAAAATAGAAAATGCCGAAGTTATTAAAGTTTCCTACAAACTGTCCGATAAGTACCGGCAATGTGGAGAACAACACAAAGGGCATGGTAATCCTTAAAAATTGCTTCCACTTCCCCGCTCCGTCGATTCTCGCCGCTTCGTACAGCGAGACATCGCGGTTAGAAAGAATCCCGGTAGCCAGCAGCATGATGGAAGGAGTACTGATCCAACAGTTTACCAATATTCCTATTAGTCTCGCTGTCCACTTTGCGTCCAGATCGAGAAACCCTATGGCAATTCCTCCCCCCGCAGTAATAAGCTGATTGATCGGCCCGCCGTAAGAAAACATGAATTTGAAAGCTATAAGCGTAATAAATCCGGGAATCGCATAGGCTAATACCGGGAACATACGCCAGAGCGCTTTACCCTTCACACAGTCCTTTTCGAGCAAAAGTGCCAGCCCAAGACCGGCAAAATAATTAAGCGCGGTAGCAGCGACAGCCCACAACAGATTCCAGCCGAGGATTTTTACAAAGGTAGGCGCAAACTGCGACAGCGATAAGAGCTTTACAAAATTGTCAAAGCCTACCCAGTCTACCAATTCCGGAGGTACCACTGTCCCGCCGTAATTGGTAAATGCAATGAGAATCATAAAGATAATGGGAAGAACGTTGAATACGAACACTCCCGTCACAGGCAGTATCAGAACTGTTACATAGAACTTTTTATCCTGAAGCTGCATAACCTCTTCCCTAAAGGTGAGGATTCTTCTCCCTTGCTCCTGCCTCTTCTGCATACGATACACATCGCCGATATTCATGGCATAGAGATACAAAAATGCCGCCAGTACCAGCCATGCAAAAATTCCCATCAGAAGCATTACTACAGAATTATCTCCGGCAACACCAAGCCAGGCGTCTCCTTTCCTCGTTCCCAGCGTGAAGAAACCGGCAATATCTGCAAAGCCTCTGGTAATGAAATAATAGAAGACACTTAGCTCGATCAGGAAAAATAATATGCCTTTCCCTCTGGCCCCATATTTGAACTGACCTCCGCCCATGATAACGATGGACAGCTTCACATTCGGGCTGCTGTCTCTCAAAAAGCCCGCTGCCCGCTTCATTTTCCCTTTCATTTTCTTCCTATATCCTTCCTCTATCAATGTTACCATCGATTGCCAAGGTCTTATCCGACCGTATGCGCCCCTGTCAATCGATGGTACTATTACTTATTTCAAGGTAAATATCGCATTGTGGATCTGTGAATCCACCTGCTCCAGTCCCTCCTTCATCGAAGGAAGGTCCTGATATTTCTTCTCATCCGGTTTTCTGAACGCATCCTTTGCGATATCTGTGAAAAAGGTTTCACCCGGCGTCCACATCTGAGCTACTTCTCTTATGGAGGGCATCAAGATAATATTTCCGTTTTCAAGATTTTCAAAAAGCTGTCTGGATACATCGCCGGATACCTCCGCAGCATCCTCCCTTGCCGGTGCCACGCCGAGCAGTTCATTTCGAAGCTTCATCATTTCATAGCCGGATGCGAATTCAACAAAGGCAAGACTGGCATTAGGCGCCTTCGTATAAGCACTGACCGCATACCCATTCACGCCTCCCATCGACTTAGAATCCATCCACACCGGATTTTCTTCGGTTAAATCTCCGCTCTCAGGCAGCTTCGGCACTGGCGCCATCACCATATTTTCTTTTGCAAGCTCAGTTGCTTCTGCTTCATCCATTCCTTCGCTTTTATAGCTCTTAATCAGCTCTTCTAAAAAAGTGGAATAAACGTCCGGCGTGGACAGCGTGGCAAAATAAGTACCATCCGCTATTTTGCCGTAAGCGGTAGTATTGATCGTATTATCAATGCATTCCTCATTCATGGCTCCTGCCAGCTGGGACAGCACCCATGCCCCTTTTTCCGCTTCTCCCGCTGAGAATCCAATGTCTTCGGGGTCCGTGTTATTGTCCCCGAATATGTAACCCCCATAGGAAAAAAGAAAACCGCCTGAAAAATATACATCATAAAGTGCCTTCATATATCCATAGTTAAGAGGGTTCTCCTCATGTCTGGCTATAGAAAAGGCATATAAATCGCTCCAATTCTCCGTGATGTCGCAAATACCGTTTCCATCTTTATCCCAATCGGTTTCCCAATTTGCAGGCAGCATATCCTTTCTGTAGTAGAGCATAGGAGCCTGAACGTTTACCGGTACTCCGCAGTAATAAGCTGTTCCGTCCACCTCAGTCTTATATGCATTCCACGCGGCCTCCGGCACCTGCTCATAACATTCCAGATCCTGCACCGGGAGCGGATAGACATGCTTGCCCTGTGCATATTGCATAATAACATCATTCGCCTGATACAGCACATCCGGCCCATAGCCATAAGGTCCGTCATTTGCCAGATCCAAATACTGATCCATATTGGCATCCACCGCTGTAATTCCGTATTCGGCATATGCCTCATTGAACGCTTCCAGAAGTTCCTTTGCATATCCTCTTGCGATCGCCGTATCGTTTTCCAGTACCCGGATCGTCACATTCTGCTCCAGCTCTCCGGTAAACGCCGAGCTTCCCTGCGCTGCTTCCGATGCCGCCTCAGTCTCCGTCAGAGTGCCTGCTTCTGCCGTTTCGTCCTTTGCAGTCTCTCCGTTGCCGCAACCTGAAACAAGCCCCAACACCGCTGTTAACATGAGCGATAGTATCATTGCATTCGTCTTCTTCATATTTATAACCATGCTCCTTTCAACCTTGCTTCCTCATTTTCCATATATCTTTCTATTCATAACGCTATTCTTCCATCTCTATAACTGCGAATCCCCACCGTTCCACCGTTGCCGAGGCCGGTGTCTCACACCTTGCACGGTTACCGCAAAGAAGCCGGCCCCCTTTTCCTTCTTCCATATGCTCTGTCTGAGTTTCCTCCGTCATATTTATGAGCAGCCTTAACTTTTTCCCGGGTAGGCTCCGTTCTACAAGAAGCATTCTCTCTCTATCTGCTACCCTTATGTCCCCGTCCGCAATCTCGGGCCTCTTTCGTAATCCGGTCAAAGCTTTCACCTTTTCCATCAACCCGGCATCCCATGAACTTTCCTCCCAATTGAAGCAGCGGCGGGAATCAGGATCGTAGCCGCCCTCCAGACAGATTTCCGTACCATAATAGATACACGGAGCTCCGATAAATATCATTTCAAGCGCAAGTGCCGCCAGCAGTTTATCCTTGTTTTTCCCCACTTCTGTAAAAAAACGATGAGTATCGTGAGAATCCAGCAGATTCAACATCATCCGGTTCACCTGCTCCAGATTCCTCATCAGATTGGAATTCAACTTCCAGGCCATCTGTCTGGCATCCAGATCTCCTCTTGCAAAATAATCCAAACATGCTTTGGTAAACGCATAGTTCATAATACTGTCATACTGGTCTCCCATGAGATATGGATACGCATCATGCCAGTTCTCCCCGATGATGACCGCCTCCGGCTTCGCCGTCTTGACTGCCTTGCGGAAGGTTCTCCAGAATTCATGAGAGATCTCATCCGATACATCAAGCCGCCAGCCGTCAATATCATATTCTTTTACCCAATGTACCGCAATCCGTACGAGGAACTCCTGCACTTGTTCATTCGCCGTATTGAGTTTCGGCATATAGTTGCAGGCAGCAAAGCATTCGTAATTTATTTTCTCCGTATCCGGATAGTCCCCGTCAATCAAAAACCAATCATAGTATTCCGATTTTTTCCCTTTAGCAAGTACATCCTGAAACTGCTCCGTCTCCATGCTGCAATGATTAAATACCGCATCCAGCACTATCCGGATTCCATTCCCGTGAGCCAGCCTTACCAGTTCCTCAAGATCCTCCTCTGTACCAAACTGAGGATCGATCTGCATGTAACTAATAATATCATATTTATGATTGGATACAGACAAGAAAATCGGTGTTAAGTAAAGAGCGGTTATCCCAAGTTCCTTTATATGATCAAGCTTCTCTATAATTCCCCTTAAGTCTCCTCCCGCAAAGCTTTTTGCCAAGGGTTTATCGTTCCACTCCATATTGATATAGCCGCGATTCTTTCTTATGTCTCCCATAAAAAACCGGTCTACAAATATCTGGTAGAATACCGCATCTTTCATCCAGTCCACCGTAGGCAGCAAATCATTTTTATTAATATACGGCATCTGAAAAAAATTGTAAAATCCCTCTTTAAAATTATAGGTTTCGGTAATCCCATCTTCGCTGAAGTAATATATCTTCCCATTTTTCTCAATCCTGAAAATGTATGCCAGCCGCACATCCTCAAGCTGCAATTTGATTTCATAATAGTTATAGAGCCTATCGCTATACCCTACATGCATCGCAGAACTTTCCCGTTTTTCCTGAAAATCGTACTTGCATGCGTGTATCAGAAATACTTCTGTCTCTTCATCCTCCTTTGCCGTTCTAAGCCTTATTACCAATTCCTTTTCTCCTATCGGAAAACAATATCTGGAATCGGGAATATGTAACATTGCATATTCGTTCATATACTTTATCCTCTCTAAATTTTCACCGGCGCTTATTGACAAATACTGAAAAATTCTATATAACTTTTGAATAGACCCATTCTGATCAAACACGGAAAAGGAATATCTTACAAGGGGGACCTTAAGTGAAAAATAAAATCACAATCAGAGATGTTGCGCGGGAGGCCGGTGTATCCATTGCAACGGTATCTTACGTATTAAATGAGCGTACGGACATGCGTATCAGCGAACAGACAAGAAAAAAGGTACTTCAGGTCATCAACCTTTTGGATTATACACCTAACCAGTCCGCTCAGGCGCTTGCAACAAACCGCAACCGCATGATAGCCCTCTATCTTACTCCCGATGCTTCTGTCTTAAACAAAGCGGAACAAATGTGTTTTATTCATTTTCTGTCGTCCTTTCTTCACGAAAAGAACTACGATCTCATATATCTGAGCGATAATTATACGGAACAATTCGACAATGCGGATGCGATCATCGGATATGATTTATCTGCCGAATATTTTCACCGGATCGGCGATGTCAACTTCAGTCCCCTGTTAGCTGTGGACTGTTTCATTGAGGACCCCTTATTTTTTCAAATAAATTCCGATTATGGAAGGATTGCCGGGGAGGCTTCCCTTTTTTTCCGGGGAGAGCCTTACATTCTTTATACCCTGAAAACCCCCAATATCCAGAAGCAGCATTATCTTGAGAATGCATTCCCCGAGGTCCGCTATGTGGAGGACTTCCGTGAGCTTAACAATACCGGCGGGGAAAATATCCTTGTGACGGACCAAACGCTGCAAAAGCTGCTGGAAAATCATCCTTCCTTGTACTATGCTCCCTCCATGTCGGCCGAAAAAGCGGAGGCCCTCATTACCTGCGTCGAATATGCACTTTTAAGAACCCCGCTTAAGCAGCATAATATCCTTATATAGAAAAAGCTTTTTATTTGCAGGACACCGCAAGCACCTTGGATGAAACATCATAGGTGAACGTATAGGTTCCGTCCTGTCCGGCAATCAGGTTGGCACCGCCGCCTTCTGAAACGAAGGAATGACTATCCGCATCGTCAGAAGCAATATTGGTAAAACGAATATATTCCGTACCTACGGTAGAAACATCTCCTGCTGTTACCATCGATGTGAACATGAACTCATCCCCTCCTGTAAGGTCTATGCTCAGCGTATATATATCGCCATCCTGCGTAAACTCCGTTTCCTCCGAATAAACATCCTCCCAGCCCGTTACGACTGCTCCTTTTATGTAGTAATTTACCTGCATATCCTCAGCATTTGATGTTCCCTCTCCATTATAGGTCCATGTAATCTTATCATAGGGATTAACGTTGAATCCCTCTTTACTTTCTTCAGAATAGTCAGAGGCGCTTGTATCATAGGTATCCTCTGCCGGATAAGTGGTCAGGGTAAAGGTATAATTACCTGTTACCGCACATTTAATATTGGAGCGCCTCGTGCTGGTTTCCCCCAAACCTCCTGAATTATAGAAGTAATCCCTGCCGTCCAAAGAAATGGTATCCAGATAGCCATAGCCCCTTTGATTATGCCACTGTGTATCTATTACGAACTGAAATTCATCTCCCTCATTCAAATCCAGCGTAATTGTATAAATGTTTTCCGAATCGCTCTCTTCCTTCGTCATTTTATGTACATCTGTAATGCTCGTTCCCCAATTAGATTCCAGCAAAGCAGAACTTGTTCCGCTTCCCACAATGGCAAATTCTCTTTCGTCTGCTTTATAGGAAACGAATCCGGCAAAAGCGGACACATCTTCCGTTACCGGCTGCCCAAAATCGAACTTATGGCTCATCTGCGGCGTTGCAAACCAATCCACAAAAACATAACCCTCTTTTTCAGGTGAGTATTCCTCCGCCAATGCACCGTCTGCTACTTCCGTCTCTTTTAGAACAGTAGTACCGTCCGAATCATAAAAGGTCACCTTATACGTTGTTTCCTCTGCTGCAACGGATTCCTCTGCTGCCTCGGTCTTCACCTCCTCCGCTGCATTTCCCGTCTCCTGCGTCTGAGCGTTTCCGCAGCCCGCCAAAAGAAGGCCTGCCGTCATAAATCCAACCGCGAATAATTTTCCTGTTTCTTTTCTTCTCTTCATTTTTACACCCATGCTCCTTTCAACCTTTCCTCCACCCTTACTATAGTTATTTTATTTGCTTAACCGTTTAATCAAATGGGATTTTTTAAGCAAACTGCCGAATCACAGTTTGCTTAAACGGTTAAATTATATAAATAATGTATCACTATTCCCATCCTATGTCAACAGTGATAAATATTTTCCATATCCTTCCTGCTCCATCCTTTCCTTTGGTATAAACTTAAGTGAAGCGCTGTTGATACAATATCTAAGTCCTCCCCTATCCGCAGGCCCGTCCTCAAATACATGCCCAAGATGGGCATCCCCGGTCCTGCTTCTTACCTCAGTTCTCACTCTCCCGAAGCTCGTATCGACGGTATCTGTAATCAGCGCTGCATCGATAGGCTTAGAAAAACTAGGCCATCCGCATCCCGATTCAAATTTATCATCCGACAGAAAAAGAGGTTCGCCGGTAGTAATATCTACATAAATCCCTTCCCTGAACTCATCAAAATATTCATTATGAAAGGGCTGCTCCGTGGCACTATTCTGTGTCACCTCAAACTGAAGCTCTGTCAAACTCTCCTTCAACTCCTCCTCAGACCTTTTTACATACCTCCGGCTTGCATCCACCGCATTCTTCGCCTTCTCAAACTTATCCGCGCCAATGTGGCAATACCCATGAGGATTCTTATCCAAATATTTCTGATGATATTCCTCAGCCCTATAATAGTTATCAAGCCGCTTAACCTCGATTGCGATCTTCTCCGCATATTTTAGTTGAAGTCTGTCAATGGATTCACGAATAATGCTTTCATCCCCATCGTCCGTATAATAAATGCCGGTCCTGTACTGCGAACCCACATCATTCCCCTGTCGGTTCACGCTCACCGGATTGATCACATCATAATAAAGCTCCAGCAAAAACGGAAGTCCAATTACCGTATCCTCATACTCCACTCGGACCGCCTCCGCATGTCCGGTATTCTTGTGGCACACCTCTTCGTAGCTGGGCTTCTCCGTATTCCCATTCGCATATCCAACCTCTGTCTCCAGAATCCCTTTGACATCTTCCAAATACTTTTCAGTTCCCCAAAAGCAGCCTCCTGCCAGATAAATTTCTTTCCTCATAAAATTTCTCCTTTCATTAATTTATAATATATTTTTATTGTGTGGTTAATTTGGTGGTTATAGAGAGACTTGAGGCGTTGGATTGGGAGTGGGACTGCGTGCGCCTAATTCAACGCCCCGAATCTCCTGCTACGTAATCGAATAATAACTCCACTGCAAAAAATATTGCGCCTTTCCCCTCACAACCCTTCTTAACTTTTCTCACTTTTGTTAAATTTGTTGTAGAAATATGTCAAGTCATGTGTTATACTTTTTTGAAAATAAAGAGGGAGGTCTTTTCTTGGAAAGCAAAAAAATCATTCAGATCGAAGATAAGGTACCGGTCAGTCTCCTTGTTCCGCTGTCTCTGCAGCACATGTTCGCCATGTTCGGAGCATCCGTATTAGTACCTATTATCTTCCAAATCAATCCATCCGTCGTACTGTTAATGAACGGTATCGGCACGTTACTATTTTTCCTTATTACCAAAGGCAAAGCACCCGCATATCTCGGTTCCAGCTTTGCTTTTCTTGCGCCGGCAGGTCTGGTCATGTCCAAATGGGGTTATCAGGACGCTCTGGGAGGGTTCATCGCAGTAGGTTTAGCACTGTGTATTCTTTCTTTTGTTATTTACAAGTTCGGCATCAAGTGGATCGATGTCGTACTTCCTGCCGCTGCTATGGGTCCTGTCGTCGCTCTCATCGGTTTGGAACTGGCCGGAACCGCTGCTTCTACCGCCGGAATTCTTCCCGGTGCGGACGGTACTGTGGATTCTAAAAATGCAATCGTATTTGTGGTTACTCTGGCATTCGCCGTATTCGGAAATGTGCTCTTCAAAAAATTCTTCGCTGTTATCCCCATTTTAATAGCGATTATTGCAGGCTATGTCACCGCACTGTTCACTGGTGTCCTTGCGCCCGGAACAGTTTCTGACGCGCTTCATGCCAGCTTGTTCGTAATGCCGAATTTCCAGGCTCCCCGCTTTAACCTGGAAGCCATCGTAATGATTCTTCCCGTTATCCTGGTTGTCGCTTCCGAGCACATCGGCCACCAAATCGTAACGAGTAAGATAGTAGAACGTGACCTCCTCAAGGACCCGGGGCTTCACCGTTCCTTATTCGCAGACGGTTTTTCTACCATGATATCCGGCTTCGTCGGTGCCGTACCTACCACTACCTACGGTGAGAACATCGGCGTTATGGCAATGACTAAGGTTTATTCCATCCAGGTGATCGCAGGCGCAGCTATTCTCTCGATTATCGCTTCCTTCATAGGCCCCGTTGCCGCATTGATTCAGACCATTCCCGGCCCTGTTATCGGCGGCATCTCCTTCCTCTTATACGGCACCATCGGAGCTTCCGGTATCCGTATTATCGTGGACGGACGGGTAGATTACAGCGGAAGCCGTAACCTGACGCTTACCTCTGTGGTTTTTGTCGTAGGACTTTCCGGCATTGCCTTAAGTATCTTCAATGTTACGCTTACAGGTATGGTACTGGCGGCCATCGTGGGCATGATTTTGTCGCTTTTGTTCTATATCTTCGACAAATTCGGATGGGCGAACGATAAGAATTAAATTTATTGAATATGTGAGTTACTGCGGCAAAAATAACCGTCAGAATTCTACCAGCAATCATGACTACCGGCTTAGCCAGTTAGCTGGGTGGTGTTGATTTGCCTATACAACAGAACGGTCAGAAAAGCAATATTGCTTTTCTGGCCGTCTCTCTCTTTCACTATCCTTAGTGATGACCTTTCCCATCCCGATAACTCTGTATTTCCTCATATTTGGATGCAAGAGCATTATCATCCGGTTCCAGCGCCTCCGGTCCCCATTTCTTGAACACTACCTTAAGAAGTACCGGCGTAATAATAGTGGTAATAACCACTACAATAACTACCGGCCCGAGAAAATCGGAACCCATAAGTCCTATGGCAGAACCTTTGCTTGCCACAATAAGCGCCACTTCACCTCTCGATACCATTCCCACACCGATACGCATACACTGATAATTCTGGTAACCACAAGCCTTAGCACCCAGTCCGCAGCCTATTATCTTCGTAAGGACCGCCACCAGTACAAGCAATACGGCAAAAGCTATAATTGGACCGTTCATCTGAGGAAGCTTTACCTTCAGCCCGATACTTGCAAAGAAAATGGGAGATAAATATAAATATGAAAGCACATCGAATTTTGACATCAAATACTGTGTCCTTTGTGTATACGATATGACCAGCCCTGCGATAAACGCTCCCGTAATATCGGCCACTCCAAAGCCTACTTCCGCTACATAGGAGAGTAGAAGACAAAATACAAAGGCCACGATAACATGTCTGTGCAGTCTTTTTTCCGAATGAGTGCTCCACCACATATAAAAATGATAAAAAAGCACTCCGGCAATTGCTGCAAAGATAAAAAATGCAACTATTTTAAGTAAAACAACGGAAATTTTAACGGAACTGTCTGCCATACTTGTAATAATAGTCAGCGCAATGATTCCTAAAATATCATCAATAATTGCCGCCCCCAATATTGCATTGCCCGATCTGGTTTTCAGCTTTCCCAATTCCTTAAGTGTTTCCACCGTAATACTCACAGACGTAGCCGTCAATATAATACCAATAAACATATTCTGTAAAAATATACTGCTTGTAGCATCCGACACAATCATACTCTGCCGGTTGAATACATAAGCCACCAAATATCCTCCGATCAAAGGAACGATAACACCAATCAGAGCGATGACAAACGATGCTTTCCCACTTTTTTTAAGCTCTTGTACATCAGTTTCCATTCCTGCACAGAACATCAGAACAATAACTCCTATTTCTGCCGTATCCTGGATAAAATTCGTTCCTTGAATTATATTAAGCATAGCTGGCCCCAATATTAATCCGGCAAGCAATGCTCCCACAACCTGCGGCATATTAAACTTCCTAGTCAACAATCCAAAAATCTTTGTACTTAATAAAATAATTGCTAAATCGAATAAAAAATGATACGTCTCCATAACTGCTCCTGTCTTTTGTTTTTTCAATTAGTATGTGCCGATCTATGGCTTATGCCGACAACTTATCATTATATTCCAATGTTTCAAAAATGTCTACTTTTCTTAACAAATTATCCACGACAAACGCATGAATATTTTAAATGTTTATAAGAATGAGGAAAAAGTGTGTAATCATTTCAATGAGGATGAAAAAAATGCACAAGACATTGAAATATTTAGAACAGGCAGAAGATGTAAGACAGGAGAAAAAAATCCTGCACAAGATGATCGATATCATAGCGCTGTTATTTTTTGCAAATCCGGCAAAAGCGGGTAGAGGAAAAGACCAACGAAATCACAGTGATTCCCGAACTGTTTGACAATTTGAACGTGAAAGGTCACATCATTAAGATTAAAATTCCACGCCACGCCTGGCAGGAATTCCCTTTTCATATGGGTGTCTGATGCACCTCATCTGGGTAATATAGTCCGCATATTCGAGGAAAAGCTCATCGGGTTCTCTTCCCGTCAGGACGAGTTCGAGGGACGATGGCTTTTCCTTAATTAATCGTTCCACTTCATACTTCTCGATAAGATTCAGCTTATAAGGATAGGTAATCTCATCCAAAATTACCATGCCGTATCCACCACTTTTTATTTTTCGCATGACTTCCTTCAATATTTCATTGTGCTCCCACGTAATCTCACGTTTATCCCTATCGTCCATATTTTTGTAAAATCCGTAATTTTTACTGTTTCTCAGAAGCTCAATTTCCTTTATCCGCTCCATGGCGGACAGTTCGCCGCTTTCATTCCCCTTCATGAACTGAGCAAATATCACCTGCTCACCGCAGCCTGCAGCCCGCAGCGCAAGCCCTGCTGCCGCCGTGGTCTTTCCCTTTCCATCTCCATAGTACACATGAATCAGTCCTTGCCGCATCCCTTTCCTCCTCCTTTGCTGAAAATGCGCCGGTAGCCATAATTTAACTCTTTTGAACTGCCGGCCCTTTTTTCACAGTCCGTTCTATTGCATCCGGCACATAGGGACTGCTTTCTTTTTACCTCCGGTTCTTTAGTCTGAAGCGGTACGATATACGCCACACTCTTTTTCGGTATCAGCATATAGGCGCCATTGTAACTTATTTCCTCCTGTCCGAAGGAATCTACGATTTCTGCCACATCCTCCATAGGGCGTCCGGTTCCGGGAAACTCATACTGCCCGCACCACAAGCCGGTCCGCTCTCTAAGAAAATCGTCTCCCCTTCCATAAGCCTTCATAAGGAGCTCCATAGCGATACATTCTGCCATATATGCCTCCGACAGGCTTTCTTCCTCCATAAGACTGCTCTGCACACGATCCACATCCTCGCCCAGCGTCATGAGTACCACCGCCTTATCCCCTATGTGTCCGCTCCATGAAAAAAAAGCGGATACCGCAGCATTCCTGAAGTAATTTTCGTATACCTCCCGTAACAGAGGAAGGCCGGTATCATCAAAATGATACCGACCGCACATATTCATTAAATCGCTTTCGCATAAATCTACTGGCAACACTCTGTGTTCCTTTAGCTCGCTCTCCATAGATATACCTCACTATTTTATGCACGCTCTATCTGTTCACACCTTCAACCGAATGGCACGCATCGCATTCAGTATCGCGATGACTGCTACTCCTACGTCGGCGAATACCGCTGCCCACATGGTAGCGAAACCTACTGCTGCCAATAATAATATCAGAACCTTCACTCCAATTGCAAATACTATATTTTGTTTTACGATAACGAGGGTTCTCTTCGATATCTGTATTGCCCTCACAATCTTCGACGGTTCGTCTGTCATGATTACCACGTCCGCCGCTTCGATTGCCGCATCGGAGCCCAAACCGCCCATGGCTATTCCGATATCTGCTCTCGCCAGTACCGGGGCATCGTTCATGCCGTCACCGACAAAAATCAATCTGCCCTTTTCCGATTTGACCTCAAACAGCCGTTCTACCTGATCTACCTTATCCTTCGGCAAAAGCTCCGCATGCACTTCCTCAATTCCAAGTTCGCCCGCCACTCTGTCTGCCGCCTTTTTCTGGTCTCCGGTAAGCATGACGATGTGCTTCATTCCTACCGCCTTAAGGCCGTCGACAGCCTGCTTCGCATCGGATTTGATTTCATCCGCTATCACAATGTAGCCCAGATATTCTTTCTCGCGCGCCACATGGATGATAGTTCCTGCCTCTTCCGCCTCCCCGACTTGAATCTGCTGCCTCTCCATCCATTTGGCATTTCCCGCATAAACACGGCCGCCGCTTAATACCGCACTGACTCCGTGCCCCGCGATCTCTTCCACATCGCTTAAGAGCGATTTATCCACATCCTTTTGATATGCTGCTAACAGCGATTTGGAAATCGGATGGTTGGAATAACTCTCCGCATAAGCTGCCGTTTCCAAAAGTGCACCTTCCGCCACACCCATTTGGGGAACCAGCTTAGTCACCGCAAAGGTGCCCTTAGTAAGAGTTCCGGTCTTATCCATCACTACGATCTCAGCATCCGACAAAGCCTCCAGATAATTGCTGCCTTTGACGAGAATACCGGCTCTGCTTGCTCCTCCCAGGCCGCCGAAGAAGCTTAAAGGAATACTGATGACTAATGCACAGGGGCAGGAGATAACAAGAAAGCTAAGAGCTCTATATATCCACGTTGTAAAGCCGTCACCTAGAAAAAGCGGAGGAATAAATGCCAGAAGCACCGCGCAAATTACAATAACGGGAGTATAATATCTGGCGAATTTCGTAATGAAATGCTCTGCCTCCGACTTCTTGCTTCCTGCGTTTTCAACAAGTTCAAGTATCTTGGCTACCGTAGACTCTCCATAAATCTTATTTACCTTAACCTCCAGCACACCGGATAAATTTACGCATCCGCTGATCACCTCTTCGCCCTCCGCTACATCTCTGGGGACGCTTTCTCCGGTAAGAGCCATCGTATCCAAAGAGGAGGCACCCTTAGTAACCATACCGTCCAGGGGTATCCGCTCTCCGGGCTTAATCAATATCGTCTCTCCAATCGCCACCTCCTCGGGACTCACCTCCCTGGCCTCTCCGCCCCTTAGGACATTCGCATAGTCCGGACGAATATCCATAAGCTCCGCAATAGATTTTCTGGACCTGCCTACCGCATAGGACTGAAACCACTCGCCCACCTGGTAAAACAGCATAACCGCAACCGCTTCCGGGTACTCTCCTATGAGAAAGGCTCCTATGGTGGCAATGGACATCAGGAAATTTTCATCGAATATTTGTCCATGACCGATGTTCTTCACCGCCGCCTTTACAATACTTCCTCCTATTATAAAATAAGCGATCAAGAATAACACCAGCTCTATATTTCCATTTAAGTCCGGTATAGTGCGCGATGCTAAAATCGCAACCAGATATATGAGAGCGCCTATCACGATTCTTTTAAGCAACCTTTTTAGCTTCTTACTCATCTCTTAGCCCTTCGCTTTCTTTACATGCTGTCATTTTATACTATTTCTCTATTACTTCCACATCCGGTTCAAATTTCTTCACGATTTTCTTAATTTCTTTGGTAATGCCTGCCGCCTTCGTTTCTTCCACATCGATTACCAGCTTCTGTGTCAAAAGAGTCACGGCGCTGTTCTTAACCCCCTCCAGCTTTCCTACTGCCGTCTCAATCTCACCTGCACAGTGTGCGCAGTCCAAATCCTCCAAAATGTAAGTCTTTCTCATTTCTTCTCCTCCTGATCCTTCTTTATTATTTTATTTATTATTAATCCTCTTCGATATGGTCCAGACCTTGACTTAAAATCGTCTTGATATGTCCATCCGCAAGAGAATAAAATACAGTTTTGCCCTCTCTCCTGTTCCTTACCAGATCCATCTGCTTCAACGTGCGAAGCTGATGGGAAATTGCTGACTGAGTCATATTCAGAATCTGCGCTATATCGCACACGCACATCTCCGAGCACATGAGCACATATAACATTTTTATTCTCGTAGAATCCGCAAACACCTTAAAAAAATCTGCCAGATCATACAGCTTATCTTCCTCCGGCATCTGCTCATTCACCTTACGAACAATATCTTCGTGAACATGGATATAATCGCAGCCTTCCACTCTCTCCTGTTGCATCTTCATTGTATACTTCCTCCTTTTCTTAAAACATCCTTACATCTTTTTCTTATATTTCAAATAAAATTCCAATATTCTCATTCCATATATCATATGCACCTTTGCTCATATGAATGATTGTTCATATGTTCATTATATCAATCTTAAATTATATGTCAATATCTTTTTCACACAAATTGATAATTTTGATATCAGGGCCCCAAAGTCCGTAACAATCCATAAGTATCGGGGAACAAAAAAACTGGTGTGCGCAATTAATAATTATTGCACACACCAGCCTTTTTCTATTTCATATCCAACTTTTTATTTCTCCCATAACATCTCCGGATAATCCCCTTCATCCTTCATCCTCTGAATGGCATTTACTACAGTCTGCTTATCTTCCTTATAAGTAACGCCATACCAGCGGTCATAGGATTTTAGTACCGTTACCTCCGCCTTTTTCTTCTCCAGCAGCTCATTTACCACGCTGGGAAGAAAATATTCGCATTTCAGCGGATTTTCTTTCAAGCCCTTTTCGAGGAAAACCGGAAAGCCGGAAACGAGTTCCTTCATGAAGCTTGCCGTAAACCCCCACATATTCATGGATACCGTGCTGCCCTTGGGAATCACATGCCAGGATGCCCCCTCATCCTCCGTATACGCAGTATCCTCTCCTCTTCTTTCAATATACGTTCGCTCCGTAATACCCTTTAAACAGCTGTTTTCATCGGTCTCGCATACGCCTCTCGCCACATGGCCGTTCTCCGTCAGCGTATTTTCCAGAACATAGCCAACCATTGCATATTTGTATTTCTCGCCGTCCTCATGGGTGGCCAGATAATCATAAATCTGTGCGAATGCGCTTCTTCCGTAATAATCATCCGCATTGATGACAACAAAAGGTCCATCTACTACTTCGGCGCAGCTGAGCACCGCATGACCGGTTCCCCACGGCTTCTGTCTTCCCTCCGGCACCGTAAATGGCGACGGAATATTTTCTGCCTCCTGAAATACGTAAGTCACCTCCATAAAAGGCTCAATGCGCTTACCGATGACCTCCCTAAAGTCCTTCTCATTTTCCCTTTTGATGACGAAAACCACCTTTTCGAATCCGGCCTTTACCGCATCATACAGTGAAAAATCCATAATGATATGTCCGTTTCCATCTACGGGGTCTATCTGTTTCAGTCCTCCGTAACGGCTCCCCATGCCTGCCGCCATTATTATCAGAACGGGCTTTTTCATCTCAGTTCCTCCTCTTTCATCGCTTTTCTTTTATAAAATATAGGCTTTATTTTCCTACCTTCATAAGATATACTTTATATTATAATTTGATTATAAATTTTAATATTGTCGATTCTTTATACTATTGTATATCTTTTTTGTAAAAAATGCACTAATATTATTACTTTAACATAATCATTCTATTTGCGGAGGCCTAATATGTCTTACGAAAGTATCACTTTAAAAAAAGAGTTTATCATAGACAACCTCGTTACTATCCACCACTACGAATACATGAGCGCATTTGTCCTAAAGGAAGAAACTCACCCGTTCTGGGAACTTATCTGCGTAGACAAGGGTACCGTCAACATAACAGTAAATCAAAAGACCCATACTCTGAATAAGGACGATATCATATTCCTTGAACCAGGCGAGCCTCACAGTATTCATTCCAACGGCTCTGCCGTCCCCCATCTGATTATCATCGGTTTCGAGTGCAGCTCTCCTTCCATGGACTTCTTCAAGCATAAAGTTTTAGAGGTTATTCCTTCCGGACGCACGCTTCTGGGAAATATCATCCGCGAGGCCTATCTCACCTATTCCGGTCGCCTGGACGATCCCAGCTGTCAGGAACTCATACGCAGGGAGGAATCTTCAGTTCCCTTTGCTTCCGAACAGCTTATCCAGCTCTATATGCTGCAGCTATTGATCCAGCTTAAACGAAGCGGCAATGTGGATAATTCTATCGCCGCTATTCCCAAGTCCTCCCGTCAAAGGGGAGAGGACGAGTTATTTTATAAAATCGTCGCCTATATGGAGGAAAACATCAACGCCAAACTGACGATACCACAGATATGCAAGGATAATCTGGTGGGACGTTCACTTTTGCAGAAGATGTTCAAAGACCATACGAGCTGCGGTATCATCGATTATTTCACTATTATGAAGATAAACGCCGCCAAGCAGCTCATATGCGGCCAGCAAATGAATTTCTCTCAGATCGCCGACAAGCTGGGGTATAATTCCATCCATTATTTTTCCAGACAGTTTAAACATATCGCGGGCATGACTCCTTCCGAATATCAAGCTTCTGTCAAAGCCGGGCAAGAGCCGCCCGCGTTATAGCATTGTATTATAAGCTGAGTTAAAAGCTGTAAATATTTATTATTCTGGCAGTTCAGTCTCATCATCCTGCGATGGTCCGCCGTTCTCAGGCGGTGTCTGTCCGTCCGGAGGCGTCTGGCCATCCTCCGGCATCTCTGCGTCCGAAGGTATATCCGGCATTTCTCCGTCCGCAGGCGTCTGCGTTCCATCCGGTCTTTCTCCGCCCTGAGGCATCTGACTTACGTCCGGTCTCTCTCCATCCCTGTTCATCTTTCCCTGCCCTCCGCCGAAGCCGCTTTGCTGTCCATTGCTCGTAACTACGCCGGATAACGTAATCTCTGCCGTCTGGTCACCAGAAGTCAAGGTGTAAGTTGCATCCTTCTGAAGCTCAGGAGTGCTTATCAAAACCGACTGGTATTGCTTCTTAGGCGTAACTGATATTATCACATTGCCGTCCGCATCGGTAAGCGTCGTCTCCGTTCCTGCTGAAGCTGCAGAGGCGAGGTTATATAATAAGGAATATTGGGTAGAGCTGTCCGAAAATCCCTGCGCCATGCCGGAACTTCCGGTTACCACGAAGATTCCTCCGGTAATCTGTGCGCTGCCGTTATAATCCAGACCTGAATTTCCGTTGTCGGCAGGCCCGGTTACATAAGTGGTTCCTCCCGTTACATAAATGGAGCCGTTGCTGTCAATTCCATCCCCGCCTGCATCTATCGTGAGGGAGCCTCCGTTTATGGCGATATAACAGTTCGTATCGTTTGCCATTTCGCTGCCTCCCCCGCCAAAACCGCCGGTCTCTTCGGTTTCCTCAGAGCTGCTCGCGCTGGCCGCATTCAGTCCGTCATCCTGAACTGTAATATCTATCGTGCCGCCATCAATGACGAGAGCCGTTCCTTCGATTCCTTCCTGCCCGTTCAAGACATTAATCTCTCCGCCGCAAATGTATACATAGCCCTTGGTGGCATCGTCACCGTTCTTGGACTGTATCCCGTTACCATCCGTTACGGTTAGGTTGAAGATTCCTTCCTTGATCTTCACGCAATCCTTTCCGTTCAAAGCATCCTTTACGGCTGTAATATTAAAGGTACCTCCGGTTATGACGAGGTCGTCCTTGGAGGCGATTCCATGCTTATAGTTTCCGGTGATATTTAGGACACCGCTGCCGTTAATCGTCAAATCCGCCTTGCTGAAAATGACCGCATCTACTTCATTATCGTCGGTCTGAACATACTCCGCCCCGTCGGTCAGCGTATTCTCACTTCCTTCCTCTAAGGTAATGAATACCTTATCCGCATTCTTAATATATATGGGGGCACTGTCTGAGGCGGACAGCGTAACTCCGTTCAACACCAACTGGACCTTATCGGTATCCTCCGCATCCACTATGATCTGTCCGTCCGTAAGTACTCCCGACAGCACATAGGTGCCCTCGTCGCTGATCGTCACCACATTTCCCTCTGCCTTCGCTCCGTTTCCCGATATCTCGGCGCTGTCTCCGTTTAATGTGACCTTCACTGCTGTGCTTTCTTCATATCCTACATCTAAATCACTCGCTGTGAATTCCTTATCTATCTCTATCTGTGATTCCGCGGACAGAGATTCCTGCGTCTGTACACCCGACGCACTGTCCGAAGCCGTCTGCTCGCCGGCAGCCACCTCCTGGGTCACTTCCTGGGCATTGTTCCCTTGTTCGCTCCCGCAGCCCGTTATGAAAGCTGCCGCTGCCAGAACGGCCACCATGCTTTTCCACTTTCTTCTTTTTATATTTATCATATTACTAACCATACCTTTCTTTTCTTCTGCTGGTTGCATATTATAGCTCTTCGCTTCCGGAACTTATTCTTCCGCAGGTTATTTCCAGATTCCCGTTTCTGCATCGCAAATCATCGATAAATTCCTTTTCCTGCTGCGTATCCCGCAGGGCGATTCGGTACTCCAGCTTGTAGAGACTGCCCATATTGGCAGTCTTCACCCTGACAAGCTGGGATTTCGTCGTATATTTCTCAAATAAATCGTTGAACATGCCTGTATAGTTAAGACCCTCCGGTATCGTGACCCTCAGCTCCTTTTCTTTCTGTCCCGGCTCACCGAAATCGGTAATATTATAAAGGATGCTCACACCGCCTACAATTACTACAAAAATTATAGCCGCTGTAATATACCCGGTACCGGTGGCAAGACCTATCGCCATGGAAAGAAAAATACTGCTGATTTCCTTAGCACTTCCCGGTATGGAGCGGAAACGCACGAGACTGAAGGCACCCATTACCGCTATTCCGGTTCCCAGATTGCCATTCACCAGCATGATCACCATCTGTACCATGGCCGGCAACAGCGCCAGTGTCATGATGAAACCCTTGCTGCTGTCGTTGTATCTGCTGTGTATCCAAGCAATGACAGCACCCATAATCAGTGAGCATGCGATGCAGATTAAAAAGCTCTGTATAGAAAATGTATCGGTTAATATCGAGTTAAGCATATTTCATTTCTCCTTTTCGTATCGTGATTTCATTTTTCTTTTCTCTATTCTGCTGAGCAAATTGATAGCCCCGTCCGTATTTTGAAAATGACACCGGATAAATGTCCAGTTCGCCAAGTATACGGGAAAGCCATAAGGGCATAGATCCCGCAATCTTGATTTCCATGAGCCTCTGTCCCTTTTCCAGCAAAGGACTGCCCCATACTCCCGCTTCCAGATACAACTCCTCTTCTCTCCATAATATATCGCAGTCGAAGGTAATCCTCAGTTCCGGATCATCGCTGCCATACATGGCAATTCTGCTGTAGGAAATATACATTGCTGGCCGTAAATTCTTATAAAAATTCAGAAACCAGTTAATTTCACGGACAATCTGGCTCGTCCTCGGAACAGGGAGATTGTCGTAGAGGTAATGTTCGCTTTCCGTCAGCTCCATTTTCTCTCTGCGCTTGTATACGACTCCCTTGTACTTCTTCTTCAATTCTACGAATACCGGCGTCCCCTCCGCAGGTGTTCCATAACTTCTAAGCCTTAGCTTTTCCTTATAGACCGGCTTCTCTAACGAGCTGCAAATCAGCTGATGATTTGGCGTATCGAAGTAGATATTACAGATGGTAGTCTTACCGAAATGATCGATAACCATATAATCCTCCAGCCGCCCTCTTAGCAATCTATATGTCTTCTCACTGAGCAAATACTTCTTTTCATACCGTTTAAAGGTTCCCTGATACTGACTCATCCTAATTCCTCCTATCATTTGCGTGCTGCTTTTGATAGGTTCATTGTATCGTCTGTACCTAAAACGAACCTTAAACTTTACTTTAAATTTACTTAAAGTTTATTATAAATTCTGCCCTAGTATAAAATTCCAAAATACCTCCGCATTGGCGGGCAGTACATGCTGTCGTTTACGGATCATAGATAAATAGGAAATGTGTTCTGGGGAAACGATGTTTAAATATGCTAACTTACTGTTATCGGTATACCGCTTGACAGAGATGGGACTGATAGCGATTCCCATATTAGATATGACCAAAGGTATAATACTCGCAATCTGATTATATAGACAGAGCACATGGCAAGGCTTTGCGATTTCTAAAAACCAATTGTGAATTTCACTTTGCAAAGGCTGTCTTGAAGGAATAAACAAAGGCTCCTCACATAGCTCGTCCAATTGAATCTCTGTCTGCGCTGCCAAAGGGTGATCCTTGCTTACAACCGCTATCCAGGTTTCTTTTTTAAGAGAAACTGCTTCAAAATTTGATGAGTTAAAGGGCTCGCGGATAAAGCCGATTTCGGCTATGCCCTGCTCCAGCCGCTGACATATATCATTGCTGTTGCCGCACCATATGTCATAGCTGATAAGAGGATACTGTTTCTGAAAAGCGGGGATAATATCAGGCAGAATACTGGCGCTGCAGGTCTCCGTCACGTCGATGGAAAGAAAGCCTTTTACGATTTGCTCTCTCATTTGCGTTAGCTGCTGGGTCGTATGATTAGCCATATTTAAAATATGCTCTGCCTGCTGTGCCAAATATTTACCTTCCTCGGTCAGTTGAATCTTACGCTTTCCGCGAATGAACAGTGAAACGCCAAGCTCCTCCTCCAGCTGTGCCAGCTGACGGCTTAAAGGCGGCTGGGAAATATTCAGCTTCCTGGCCGCGTGTGTAATATTTAATTCCTGCGCTACAGTGAGAAAATATCGTAAAGTCCTTAACTCCATATTTATGATACCTTTCAAGTATGATATTAAATATATTATATGTATTTTAGATAATCAGGTCAATGTGCTATTCTATTGTGCGTAGTATAGGAAAGGCATGGTTATGATCATGGTTAAATGGATTAAAAATGAAATAGATTTGCTTTTGCATTATAATATGTCGATGGTAGGCGGTTTCTTAGGTGCTTATGCCCTGCTGGAAAGAGGGGGGAATTTCGGTTCCTCACAAACTTCAAATATGATATATCTGATGGTCGGCTGGCTTCATGGAAGCATGAGTGAAATATTGATTCACACATTTTCGCTGCTCATCTACATAATTACGTTAGTTATCGCTTTCCTGCTGCCGAAATATGTTAAGACTGATATGCGGTACATTTGTATCATTGCGGAAATGATAGGCGTTTTATTTGCAGGCTTTTTGCCTGCCGAAATGAATCCTATCGTCGCTCTTTACCCGATCTTTGCTATGGCCGGCTTACAATGGGGAACCTTCAGCGGCGCAAAGGGATATGCCAGTTCCACCATTTTCTCTACAAATAATTTAAGACAAACCGTTTATTCTTTCACCGAATATTGCCGTACAAAGAAATCCGCAGAGCTGCAGAAATTTAAATTTTTTATGTTAACTCTTATTTTCTATCATTTGGGCGTCGTTATTGGATTTATTTCTGTGGTCAGCTTAGACATAACAGGGATCTGGGTGTGCATCGTTTTGCTTATTGTCGCCTTAACCCTATTGACCGCATCAACCACAGCGAGCCGTAAAGCAGATTTGGAGAACCTCGCCCAAAGGTCTTGACTTCCCTTATATTTAAGGCAATACTATGATTATCATCAATAATCATATAAGGAGAAAAATTATGTACGAAGCATCATCTTCACGCTATCAATCTATGACCTACTGTCATTGCGGCGGCAGCGGCCTGCAATTGCCGGCCATTTCTCTCGGACTTTGGCACAACTTCGGAGATACCGCTTCTTATGAAAACATGAAACAGCTATGTTTTACCGCTTTCGATAACGGCATCACCCATTTTGATCTGGCGAACAACTATGGGCCCGCTCCCGGCAGCGCCGAAAAAAATCTGGGACTCCTTCTGGAAGAAAACTTCAAGGCATACCGCGATGAGCTGATCATCAGTACGAAGGCCGGCTATGACATGTGGGAAGGCCCTTACGGCAACTGGGGCAGCCGCAAATATCTCATCGCCAGTCTGGACCAAAGCCTAAAGCGCATGGGCCTGGATTATGTGGATATCTTCTATCATCACCGCATGGACCCCGACACGCCTCTGGAAGAGACCATGAGCGCGCTGGCACAGTGCGTAACAAGCGGCAAAGCTCTGTATGTAGGACTTTCCAACTACGACGGAGAGACCTTGAAAAAGGCTTCCGCTATATTGGACGAGCTGCACTGCCCGTTCATCATCAATCAAAACCGGTATTCTATCTTCGACCGTTCCATCGAGGAAAATGGTCTGAAGAAAACAGCAGTAAAGCTGAAAAAGGGAATTATCGCGTTCAGCCCTTTGGCTCAGGGCATGCTCACCGACAGATATCTGAATGGTATTCCGCAGGATAGCCGGATTATGACAGACGGACGCTTCCTTACGGGCTCCTCTTTGACCAAGGAAAAGCTGACACAGATACAAATGCTCAACGAATTGGCAAAAGACAGGGGACAGACCCTGGCAGAAATGGCGTTAAGCTGGATCCTTCGCGACGGCATGGTAACCAGCGTGCTGATCGGCGCATCCAAACCGTCACAGATTCTCGATAATATCAAGGCCCTGGCAAATACTTCCTTTACGACGCAGGAGCTTGCCCGGATCGATAAAATTATAGAATTACAGTAAATATTATGGAGCGCCCGTCATCACTTTTGGCTCCGATCTTTCCATGATGGGCCTCCACAATAGACTTGGCGATGGACAGTCCGATGCCGTAGCCGCCGGTCTCTCTGGCGCGGGAAGCGTCCGCCCGGTAAAATCGATCGAACAGCTTATCAAGGTTCTTCGTATCCAGTTCAAACACAGTATTGTATACCTCCAGCTTCACGCCTTTCCTGGCTGCCGACAGAGTGACCCCTACGATGCCTCCCTCGTTGGAATATTTCATGGCGTTATCCACCAGGGTAGAGACTAACTGCTGAATACTGTTCTCATCTCCATGGAACATAAGTCCGGGCTGGATATCCAGTTGAAATTTCTTGTCCTGCATCTCTGCTACCGGCTGAAAAGAACCCGCGATTTCTTCTACTGTCCTGCTTAAGTTCATGTCCGTAAGCACCAGCTTCAGATTATCCTCTTCCATTCTTGAGAGCATGAGCAGGTTTTTGACCAGCTTGTCCAGTCTGGATATCTGATTGCGGATGCTGGTAATCCATTCGCTGCTCCCCCCTGTCAGTTCAAGCACATCCGCATTTGCCGATATGATCGCTATGGGTGTCTTTATCTCGTGTCCCGCATCCGTAATGAATTGCTTCTGCTTCTCCGCATTTTCGATAATAGGCTTAATGGCCCTTCTGGAAAATACGGATACCATGAGGAACATTAGAATAAAGGTTATGACTGCTACCGCACAGGAATTGAACAAGAACTTCGTAACGGTAGCAATCTGCTCCTTACAAAATACAAAAATCAGCATATATCCGTCCGAACTCCAAACGAGAGAATATTTGTAATTGTCCAGATAACCACTCTCTTTGCCTGAGGAAAGCACCTGTGTGGCATAGTCCATCGCCGCTTCGGAGGATATGGCGATATGGCTCGTATCGATTTCCATAATATCCCCCGCTTCCCCTATCCTTACAACAAAATACCTTGTTGCAAACTGAGTCTCTTCATTCATTTCGAAATCCGAGCGGGAGCCTCCCTTTGGAGGCTCCTTTTTTTCGAACTTCGGAAATTTCCCTTGATTCTGCGATAAAATGGCTATGGCCCCATTCAGCCGCTGCTGCATCTGGTACAGATTAATTCCGTTAATGGTACCCATTAGAAGCAGCATGACCAAAAGCAGCGAGCCCATGGTAATCATAATGAATTTTCTCTGTAATTTCTTAATCATCGCTTTCCTCCAGAGTGTAGCCTACGCTTCTCACCGCTTTGATCTTCACATTTGCATTCAAGGAGGCAAGCTTTTTGCGCAGATAGGAAATGTATACCCATACCACGTTGATTTCCGCTTCGGCGTCATATCCCCATATTCGTTCCATGAACTGCTCCGTAGAAATTAAGCGCTTAGGATTTACCATCAGCATCTCCATCATCTGGAATTCCTTATTTCCAAGCCTTAACATGGACTGCCCGCTGGACAGCTCGTAATTTTCTTTATTCAGGCTGATATTTCCCGCTTCTATAAGATTCGGAGTAAATTCCGACTTTCTCCTCCCCATGGCACGTATTCTGGCTAACAGCTCTCCCATGGCGAAGGGCTTGCTTAAATAATCGTCCGCGCCCTTATCTAACCCGAGAATCCGGTCCTCGACTTCCGTCTTGGCGGTTAACATGAGAACGGGGGTATGGATTCCCTGCTGCCTTAGCTGCTCCAACACCTTAATGCCATCCATTTTAGGCATCATAATATCCAGCACGATTACATCGTAATTCCCCGACAATCCGTAATCCAACGCATCGGCTCCATCATATACCGGGTCTACCGAATAGTTATTATGCTTTAAAATTGCCACAAGAGCATTCGACAGTTCCTTTTCGTCCTCAGCCAGCAAGATTCTCATATGCGAATTCTCCCTCCGTATCATCTTTTTTCATCATATCCAAATGGTTCAGAAATTCAAATCCGACATGATCTTTTTTCTTTATAAAAACTATACCAAAGGAACCTTAAATAAACCTTAAATCAGTATGGGCGGATGTGATTAATCTCCATGGAACGGCAGAATAAAACACATAATAAAAAGCTCAATATTATTGAGCTTTTTACCAGGTTATCTATTTTAAACTTTCATAAATCTTAGATAGGTTATCTGACATACGTTCCAGATACGTCATATCATCCTCGTTACTTTCCATAGTATAAATAGTATCCACTTTTGCACCAACCTCATCGGCTAATGTCTGGGAGACCTCCTGACTTGCCATTTCTTCAGCAAAAATAGTGCTTACATCGTTTTCTTTACAATATTCCACAAGTTCCGTCAACTGCTGTGCACTCGGTTCTCCTTCCGCAAACGTATCTTCCACGCTGTTTTGCTCTAATCCAAAATCCCTGCAAAGATACCCGAATGCGGCATGACCCGTTACAAAGCTCTTTTTTTCTACAGACTGAAACTTCTCATTATATTCATTATAAAGATCTTCAAGCTGCGAAATAAAATCATCGCAGTTTGCTTCGTAATAATCTTTATTGGATGGATCTGCTTGAACAAGTGCATCTTTAATATTCTTTACCTCAGATTCAGCACCTTTTAAGCTAAGCCAGATATGAGGATCATACTGCCCGTGCTCTTCTATTTCCTCCTGGTCCGTATTCTCAATAACATCAGCTCCTTTAGATGCTTCTACTATAATTAAATCTGTATTATCAGCAGCTTTAATTGCTTCTTCCGCCCATGCTTCCATTCCCAGACCGCTGTAAACAAATATCTTAGCTGAACTGAGTCCGGCAATATCCTGCGCTTTGGGCTCAAAGTCGTGTGGTTCCATGCCATCTGGTATGATCGTTGCAACTTCTACTTTATCTTTTCCAACTGCTGTAACAAACTCTTTCATCGCATTAAAGGTAACATAAACTTTAAGCGGACTTTCATCCGACTGGTTTGTCTGATCTGTGCTGCTGACCGCTTCACTGCTTTCATCCGGCTTGTTCTCCTGTTTTTTACTGCCGCATGCCGAAAAGCTGGCAATAACGAGTAAACACAATAGCATTGTAATCCATTTCTTTAACATTATATCAACCTCCCTATTTTTACTTGCAAATGCTTACTATTTGCATTAATATATAGTAGTCCATAAAAATATTTTTGTCAAGTGCAAATGATATGCATTTGCAAGTAAATATTTTATAATTTGCATGGAGAAAGGAGTTACTTATAATGGTCAAAATAGAAAATTTATTTTTTTCTTATTCCGGTCTGCCACCATATGTACTCGACGATATCAATTTGGATATACATAACGGCGAATATATATCGGTCGTAGGCGAAAACGGCAGCGGAAAAAGCACACTGATACGACTAATATTAAAATTTATAAAACCTACAAGCGGAAATATATCAACTCAAACACATAAAATCGGGTATGTTCCGCAAAAAAAGGATTTTACCAATTCTAATTTTCCTATCACGGTTTACGAAATGCTGAATTCTTATAGGAAACTATTGAAACTTAAAAATAAAAATATAATTGCAGAAAGCCTTGAGCAGATTGGCATGTCCGATTATAAAGATGCGTTGATGGGAAACCTGTCCGGAGGGCAAGGTCAGAAAATACTGATCGCGAGAGCGCTCATGGGAAGCCCTGATTTGTTGATTCTGGATGAACCTTCAACCGGGGTAGATATGAAAAGCCAAAAAGAAATCTATAGCTTCCTAAAGAAAATAAACAAAGAAAACGGCATTACCATTGTTTCTGTTGAACACAATCTCGATGCCGCCATTTCAAACTCGACATTGATCTATCATATGATGGATGGTCAAGGACATATATACACTCCAATACAATATGTCGACAAATTTTTGAATCCCCAAAGAAAGGTTGATGACAATCATGCTTAATTACAGTTTTATGCAAAATGCACTTTTTGTTTCTCTCTTTATCTCTATTTTGTGTCCCAGCATTGGTATCTTTTTAGTTCTTCGCAGATATTCTATGATTGGTGATACTCTGGCTCACGCCTCTCTGGCCGGCATTACTATAGGACTGTTATCAAATCAAAATCCTGTAATTGGTGCATTCGTTTTTACATCTATCTGCGGTGCACTGATCGAGTTTCTCCGCAGCTATTTCAAAAAGTATACGGACTTGATTTTAACCATTGTCCTTTCCTTAAGCGTAGGTACGGCAATTACCATCATAAGCTCCGGAAAACTTCGTGCGAACGCTGATTCTTTTATGTTCGGCAGTATTCTTACTGTAACCCGATTCGATATGCTGATGATATCTGTTCTTAGTGCGATTTCCGTATTGACACTTATTTTTCTATATCATCAAATGCTCTATATTGCTTACGATGAAGAGGCTGCCAAAATAGCCGGCGTAAGAGTCAAGCTGATCAACTATATTTTTTCTATTCTTGTGGCTGCCGCTATATCTGTGTCAATAAGAGTTGTAGGCGTATTAGTTCTCAGTTCTATGATTGCCCTTCCCGTCGCTACGGCGCTGCAGCTTGGAAAGGGATTTAGGCCCACATTGATATTTTCCATTGTTTTCAGCATAATAGATATTTTGCTTGGTCTGTTTATTTCATACTACCTTAATGTCGCTCCCGGAGGATTTACTGCCCTTGTTTCCGTCGGCATTCTTATTCTGGTATTAATAACCAAAAACCTGCGGGCAGGCCTGCGCGTCTCTCGACGCAAATAGTATATTATTCAACTTTCTCAAAGACCTTGACTTTCTAGTATTGAAACTCTATAATAAACCAAATGCGAATAATATGCATTTACATGACATAAGCTAAAATTAAGGATGAGGTGAATGCGATGAAAGAGGTACAAAATAACTGGCCTGCAGGAATCAAAAGAACAAAACAACGTGAACATGTGCTCTCAATTCTTGAAGAGTCGGAGAAACCCTTAAGTGCGGCAGATATTTGTTCTAAAATGGGAATAAGCGGAGATACGGCCTGGCTGTCAACAGTCTATCGCATATTAGAGCTTTTTTTAAAAAAAGATATTGTTGTCAAAACCAGCATACTAAATAACGAAATGGCAGTATACGAGCTTAATCGTTTTAAGCATAAGCATTACGCCGTCTGTATGAATTGTCACAAAATCATAACAATGGTTAATTGTCCGATGGAAAAATTCATACCAAAACTGGAGGACGAAGATTTTTATGTAATGGGTCATAATCTTGAAATATTTGGGTTCTGCAAAGATTGTAAGACCAACTGACTATTATTACCAACATCAAACTTAGTGGAGGTATTACATGTTGACAGAAATATACGTAATATCAGGCTTTTTAGGTGCAGGAAAAACAACCCTCATTCAAAAGCTATTAGGAGAGACATCCCCAAAAGAAAAAATTGTTCTTATTGAAAATGACTTTGGTGAAATAAGCGTAGATGCTGCCTTGCTGGGATCAGGCAGTGTGGAAGTAAAAGAGATAAATTCCGGATGTATTTGCTGCAGCCTTTCAGGGGATTTTATCAAAGCTCTCAAAGAGGTCCTGGATCGTTTCCATCCTGATAAGATTGTAATTGAGCCCTCGGGTGTAGGCAAGCTGTCAGACATCGTAAAATCTTGCTCAGATATCCGCATTCAGCCCTTTGCCAGGATAAAATCCAAAATAACCGTTGTAGATGTAAAGCGATGCAAAATGTATCTTGACAATTTTGGTGAATTCTTTGAAGACCAGATCAAAAGCGCTGATATCATAATATTGAGCCATACGGAAGACTTTCCCGATAAGGTGGATGCGGCTCAAAAGCTAATAAATGGTTTAAACTCACATTCCATTATTGTTTCAAGCCCCTGGCATCAGATTAATGTGACAGAACTCATATATTCCAGTAATAATTTCGCCAGGATCACAAACCGCTACAGCCATAATAATAAACCCTGTCATCATAGCATCCTTACGCAGAAAAACCATAACGGCATTCATCATCATGGTAATTGCAGCCATGATCACCACTGTAATTGTGAGCATAATCATTCGGCTGAGAATGTTTTTGATACTGTTACCATACGAACAAAACAGATATTCAGCATGGAAGATTTAAAAACGCGTGCATTGGCTATGGAACGGCTCTCGAAAGGAACTGTACTAAGGGCCAAAGGAATTGTACATAGTACAAATGGATATATTAATCTGCAATATCTGCCTGGTGATATCCAGATTACAAAATGTGCGGCAGACGGCAATATGCTCTGTATCATCGGCCAAAACCTTAACCGTCAGGAACTCTGCACCCTGTTTAACGGTGAGTAATATGAATCCAATACCTGTTTTTGTTGTCACCGGCTTTTTAGATTCCGGAAAAACCACTTTTCTGAATTCTCTGATGAACAAACATGAATGGCGGGATGCTACAATACTTGTCATACAATTTGAAACCGGGGAAATGGAATTGCAGAATCATTATCATAACTGCTATAGCCTCAGTTTTCCCAAAAAAGTACTTGAGCAAATGCCCAAGCTTATTATGGAGCAAATTCAAAACTCTGTTACGAGTCATCATTTTGATGAAATTTGGATTGAATGGAACGGGGTCGTCCCTTTTTCTCAACTGCAGGCATTGCTTTTAAATCCCCCATTAAACAAATCATGCAAGATTCAAAAAGTAATGCATATTGCAGACAGCACAGCTATCACAAACTTACTCGGCAGGACAGGCAGCGCTCTGCCTGAACAGATTTCGAGCAGTGATTTTATAGTTGTACATAATACACCCTCACCAAAAGCTTTTAAACAGACACGGAACCTGTTAAGAAATATTAATCCAGGCGTTGCTGTCTACGATACAAAGGCATATAACGCTTTATGCAGACAGCTTTATACAAAGAATGACTCCCCTGTCCATTCTTTCTTCTTAACTGTACTTATGATTTTCATGCTGTATTGGATTTGTGATCCTGCTTATGCAATACTTAAAATTCCATTCAATGCATTTATCAATATATTTTTAGGAATCATCCTGCAAGCTATTCCTTTTTTACTGATTGGTGTACTGATCTCATCCGCCATACAAATTTTTATCCCGCAAGGTGTCATCGAGCGCAGATTCCCTAAATCACTTGGTTTGGGAATGCTGGTGGCGATTATAGGTGGTTTCTGCCTTCCGGTTTGTGACTGTGCCTCTATCCCTATCTTTAAGAGCTTAGTCAAAAAAGGAATTCCCCTCCCTGTGGCTATTACCTTTATGACCGCTACTCCAGTAATCAATCCGGTGGTCATGCTGTCGACTTATTATGCGTTCAATACCGACATAACCATTGTTATCGAACGCGTATGCTACGGAATTATTGTTTCCATCCTGATCGGACTCGCATTTGCAGCCTTTCCTCCAAAAGGCAATATATTATCCGGAGGAATACTTGACAGGCTTATGTGCAGCTGCGGCTGTTACGAAGACGCCGAATCAATTACAACTATAAAAGGTAAACTCGGTTTGTTTCTTCGACATTCCCAGGCAGAGTTTTTTAACATTGGGAAATATATGCTGATAGGAACGTTTATTGCTTCGCTTTTTCAGGTTTATGGCTCCAATTTATTTACAATCGCCCAGAATAATACCGGACTGGCATTATCCATTTTAATTATGATGATAATGGCATTTGTTCTTTCTTTATGTTCCTCCTCAGATGCAGTCATCGCACGCAGCTTTGCTAATCAGTTCCCGATGGGTGCAATTATGGGCTTTTTGGTATTTGGACCAATGATGGATATAAAAAACGTTTTAATGCTTTCTTCAGGTTTTTCAAAACGTTTTATTTGCAAGTTATTATTTGTAACATTTATTACATGTTTTTTCGTGGTATTCTTACTTTATAGCATAGGAGGAAAATAAATATGCAGGCAAAAGCGTTTAATTCTCAAGCTTTCTTAGAATTTCTATGCTTTTTCATATTTGGCGGTCTGCTGCTTTATCTGGCCAAAAGCGGAAAATATCTATCTTATGTTACTCCCAGAATGGAACCCTATATTTATTTTGCGTCCATCGTGATGGGTATATGGGCTCTGACAGGATTCTGCAGACTTTTTCGTCCCCAGCACAGATTACGTTCCTCTCATTGCCTTGTGGTGGGAATCCCTATTTTATTACTGCTGCTCCCTCATAGTCCTCTGACTACTTCCAGCCTTACCGGAAATTATAGTAATAAAAATGCATTTTCTGCTTCAGCCGGTCAGGAATTATATAGTAAACCTGATGAAGCTTCTCTTGAAGATAGCATCGACCAGACAGATACCTCTTCTCCGGCTGAAGATGAGCTTTCATCCGCTGACACGGCAGTGTCAGATACCGTTGATACTGCTGTCGCCGACGCACAATCCGCGATACCGGAGGAACAAGCTTCCGTTGTTCTTCCAGGGTTGGATACTGCGAACAAAAAAATTATTGTATCAAACGATGACTTTAGCATGTGGCTTACAGAAATATACATAAATATAGAGAAATATACAGGATATACTATTGATATAACCGGATATGTCTTTAAAAATCCCGAATATTATAATGATGATGAATTTGTCCCTGCGCGTCTGATGATGTCATGCTGCGTCGCAGATTTAGTACCTGTGGGACTTACTTGTGAATATGACAATGTTTCTGAATTAGAAGAAGGTTCCTGGGTAACCGTTGAGGGTACCCTTCATGTCGGTCAATATGAGTATGACGGGGAACAATATGAGGAACCACAAATTTCTGTAACACAAATTACTCCGGCAGAAGAAGTTTCGGATTACGTTTATCCTTTCTATTGATTAAGATTTTTTCTATTTCCACATCTCCTGTTACCTGATACAGCATAGAAAAATATAATTTTTGGATTTCACAATCTTTTTCTTCTTTTGCTGCATGATAGCATAGCGCCAGAGTCTCCGCTTCCGGCCGCAATGGTATATCGTGTTCCAATAATAGTTTTTTATCTTCTTCCAAAGTATGATCGGCAAACACACCTGCTGTTGCTGCTTTTAAGAAATCCAGTTCTTTATCCGCAGTCTTCGTTTGATACCAGTAATTACTGTATCGGTATAAACAGGCTGATATTTCCGGCTGATAGATTTCAAGAAAATAACGTCCTAAATACCGGTAATATCTTGACAGATCAACACATGTATAACAGTAATGATACATCTTCCGGACAATTTCTTTTAAAACAAACCATTCCATTCTTTTAACATAGTTCTCACATAAATTTAAATAAATTTCTATGTCTACAGGATTCCATTCCAAAGCACTCAGAAAAGATTGTTCTGCTTTTTCAAACATCCCTCTTTTTTCCTCGGCAACTCCTTGCTGCTTGTACAAAACATTCAGCTGATAAGAAGTACATTCGTATTCCTCCTGATTCACCCAATATTCATACAGGTAAATCTCCAGATTATGATTGGGAGAAAACCATTTTTCTCCGTATTTTCTATGTTCCTCGGAAAGCTTATCTATCAATTCTGTCAGCTGCTCATAACCATATCTTTCAGGATGATCAATATAGGATCGATACTCTTTTGTAAGTTTCTCTTTCATAACCCACCGCTTCCTTTTATTTTACTCACCCAGGCATTCATCCAACTCTTTTGTTATTTTTTCCTTGTCCATTTTTTGTCCGATAAAAACTAATTTAATGCATCTGTCACCGTATCTCTCATCCCATTCTATATCAGGATTCTCTCGCAAATATCGTTTTTGTTGTTCCCTCGGTGCTGATGCGATCCATTTACCGGACATGGCGGCTGTCTTTTGCCGGCCGGACTGCTCAAATATATATGCTTCCTTTCTCAGATTCTCAAACCAGACGATCCCCTTACACCGGATTATATTGGAATGAAATTTATAATTTACAAAATTTTCAAATTTTTCCTGGATAAATGGACGTGTTCTTTTATAAACAAATGTACCAATTCCATACTCCTCTGTTTCCGGTTCCTCATCTTCCTTCGTCAGTTCCAGTACCCAACCAGCTGACATACTGGCTTCTTCAAAATCAAATTTATGTGTATTAATCACCTTCCCAATATCTACTTTTGCATAATTGGTTTCAATTATCTCCGCTTCCGGCTGCAGTGTGCGGATCACCCTAATTACCATATTCTTTTCTTCCTCTGATATATCATCAATTTTATTAAGAACAATTAAATTGCAGAATTCTATCTGTTGTATAAGAAGATTTTCTATATCTTCTTCATCCATGTTTTCCTTCAATAAACTCTGCCCGCTGATAAATTCGTCAACCAACCTCTTCGCATCTACAACAGTTACAATATTGTCCAGACAGCAAACTTCAGGCAGCTTTGAGTTTTCCAGAGAACCGTCCAACAATGTAATGGTCTGGGCAATCGGTAATGGTTCACATATTCCACTCGCTTCAATCAATATATAATCAAATCGTTTCATTTTTATGAGGCTCATTATCTGCCTGATTAGGTCTACTTTTAGGGTACAGCAAATGCAACCATTGGATAAAGAGATCAAACTGTCATCCTTCTGTGTTACACTGCCGCCTTTTTCAATAAGATCTGCATCAATGTTTACCTCTCCAATATCATTGACAATAACTGCTACTTTATATCCTTCCTGATTTTTCAATATATGATTGAGTAACGTTGTTTTTCCTGCTCCAAGATATCCTGTCAATAAAGTAATAGGCACAATATTCGTTTTCATTTCTTCCTCCTTGCTGAACTCAATCAACCTGCGATACAACGGTTAAGCTGCCTTCTTATTTCAGCCTCATCATATTCTCTTCCTATAAATACAATCTGATTCATTCTGTCCCCATAGGCCTCATCCCAGTCATCTAAGGTTTCCGGATACTCTTCAAATACCTCTTTTTGTTCTTCCGCGCTAAATGCTGCAATCCAGTTTGACACTTCCGTAACAGATGCATTTCTTCCCGCCTGTTCAAAAAGCTGTACATGGATATCATCATCAGCAAACCAGACATATCCTTTTGCACGAATTATACTTGCCGGATACTCCTGCTCTATATAATTTATAAATGCATTATATTCAAAAGGTCTACGTTCTTCAAAGACAAAAGATTCAATACCATATTCTTTTCGTCCGTCTTCTTCTGCTCTCGCCTCTCTGGCTAATGCTTTCTGGATGGCAGAAGAATTATTCACCTTAGCATAATCAAAACGTTTTTTGTTAAGTATTAATTTTGCATCTACTTTCCCATGTACTGTTTCGATCATCTCCGCTTCCGGCTGCAGCTGCCTTATAACCATCTTCACTTTCTCTAATTGCTTCTTATTCAGTAAATCACATTTATTTAATATAATCACATTACAAAACTCTATCTGATCTATGACCAAGTTTATAATATCCGGATCATACTCTTCATCCATCTGATTCTGCAGCTCTTCTATTTCTGCTAAGAATTCCGTATAAATCCTGTCAGCGTCAACAACAGTAACAATGGTGTTCAAAAAGACGGATGATTTCTTATGCATCTCTTCATAGGCAAGAAATCCGTCTGCAATGGCTGCCGGATCACTGATACCAGAAGCCTCCACCAGTATTGCCTCTATATCATCTTCTTTAGAAAGCTGCTCTATCTGTTCCATGAACTCATCCCGTAAAGTACAGCAAATACAACCATTCTGTAACTCAATCATTGTCGTATCCATCCGGGAAATACTGCCTTTTTTTAACAAGTCTGCATCCAGATTAATACTTCCCATATCATTTACGATCAATGCTACTTTCTTACTGACTTCATTTCTTAAAAGTTCATTCATAACTGTAGTTTTTCCCGAGCCCAAATAGCCGGTTATTAGCGTCACCGGCTTTTTTATCTTTTTTCCGAAACCACTCATTATTTTACCTCCCTGCAGTCGTTGTACATTTCATAAAGAATGGATCTAATAGCAGACTCAAAAATTGTTTTACTTTCTTTCCTCCTTTACCTAAACTCTTTTTACTAAACCTGATTTCAAAGCAGATGTTGAAACCCAGACTTTTTTGATTGTCCCATTTTCTATTGCTTTGACGCGTTTCATATTTACTTTCTGCATATGCTTCGTTTTTCTGTTAGAGTGACTTACCTTATTTCCAAACATCACTGATTTACCTGTGTATCTACATTTAGCCATAATTACTATCTCCTTTAATATTTAATTTGCGAATGATTCTCAATTTGATATTATAAAGTAAAGCTTTTGTATTGTCAATGCATTTGCGTATCATTCGCAATTAGTTGATAAAATTTATTGGTACACAAGATATACACTTAAAATCATGAGGTCTTTCCTTTCTTAATTTCGTATGATTTCTCTCATATAATAATATTCAAATGCAAACCAAATGCATTTACAAGTCATTTGAAATGAATGCCCTCGGCAAAACCTCAGCCGGAATCGTCTTTTGAGCAAACAAAAAGCCAGCGCCATATCCTGGGACAGGAAATAGCATTATCATATCGAGTTCGATAACGTAAGCTTTTCTTATGAGCAGGAACGAATTCTGGAGAATGTCAGTTTTTTCGTGAAAGAAAAGACCGTCACCGCATTGGTAGGCCCCTCGGGGGGAGGAAAGACAACGATTGCCAACTTAATCATGCGCTTCTGGGATGTGAGCGGAGGCTGTGTCCGCATCGGCGGAACCGATATCAGGCAGATGAACAGCTCGGATTTATTATCTAAAATCAGTGTGGTTTTTCAAGATGTGCATTTGTTTAATGATACAGTAGAAAATAACATCCGTTTTGGAAAACCGGATGCCACCCGGGATGAAATCAAAGAAGCCGCAAAAAAAGCAAAATGCCATGATTTTATTATGGCGCTGCCAGAGGGATACAATACAATAGTCGGCGAAAACGGCGGCCTGCTATCCGGCGGAGAACGCCAGCGGGTATCCATTGCGCGCGCAATTTTGAAGGATGCGCCTATCATTATTTTGGATGAAGCAACCGCAAGTGTGGACCCGGATAATGAAATGGACATCCAGCAGGCAATCGGAGCGCTGATTCAGGAAAAAACGTTGGTCATCATAGCGCACCGCTTGTCAACCATTCAATACGCCGATCAGATTTTGGTGGTAGAAAATAAACAAATTGTGGAACGGGGAACTCATGAAGAGTTAGTGAATCGCAACGGAAGATATGCAAGTCTATGGGAAAAACGGAAAAAGGCAGGCGGATGGAAGCTCCAAAGCAGAGTTAGCCAAAACAATAAGTAATGCAAAAGCAAAAGAGCAGAGTATGTATTTCTACACGCTCTGCTCTTTAAGTGTAATCTTAACTCTATAACATTGGTATAAGCTGTATCGTCTTTTAAAATCAGAAGATTTATCTGTTGGTGATTTTCTTCGCTAACTCGCCGCCGAGCATAGGAACCAATGCCAGAACTAAGGAAACGATTATTTCGTCAAATGTAAGCGTTACAGTTCCGAAGATCGGATTGAGCACCGGTATATAAATACTTGCCAGCAAAAAGGCTAAGGAAGCGATAACACATTTATTGAGATAGCTGTTCTCGAAAATACGCATCTTGAAAATAGACACCTTCTCGGAGCGAGAAGAATAAGCACGAAGCAGCTCGCCTAAAACTAAGGTGAGGAAGCAAGCGGTACGTGCCACATCGAGATCCTGATGCGCAAAGTATCCGTAAGAAAATGCTCCCAGCGTACCTATGGCCAGCGCGATACTCTGAATTCCGACGGCGATCGCCATCTTCTTGTCCACGATAGGTTCGGATGGATCTCTGGGGTGACGGTCCATCACTCCGGGTTCTTCTTTTTCCATTCCGAGAGCAAACGCCGGGAACGCATCCGTAATTAAGTTAATAGAAAGAAGCTGTATCGCAACAAGCGGTACGGGCATTCCTGCCAGCATAGCGATGAAAATAACAAGAATTTCTCCGATGTTACAAGAGAGCAAAAAGCCTACAACCTTACGGATGTTGCTGTAAATGGTACGTCCTTCGGCAACCGCTCTTACGATACTTGCAAAGTTATCGTCCGTCAGAATCATATCTGCAGCTTCCTTGGATACATCGGTACCGGTAATACCCATGGCAACACCGATATCGGCGTGCTTCAAGGACGGAGCATCATTAACACCGTCGCCTGTCATGGCTGCGATGTCTCCGTTAGCTCTGACAGCATCTACTAAACGTACCTTATGTTCCGGAGAAACGCGGGCGAATACATTGACGGTCCTCACACGCTCTCTAAGCTGTTCATCGTCCATCTCGGAAATCTCACGCCCCTCCACAGCAACAGCACCCTCTTCAACAATGCCGAGCTGGCGGCCGATTGCGGTAGCCGTGATTTTATGGTCTCCGGTAATCATTTTTACCTGAATGCCGGCTTTCTTACAAACATTGATCGCATCCTTTGCTTCTTCTCTGGGCGGGTCGATCATTCCAACGAGGCCTACAAAGATCAAATCGTTCTCCGCTTCGAAGGAAATATCCACTTGCTCTACCTGCTTGTACGCTGCTCCGATAACACGAAGCGCATCTTCTGCAAAGCCCTGATTTGCCGCAAGGATTTCCTGACGCTTTTCTTCCGACAGTTCTTCCACCGTTCCGTTCAAATCTATCGAAATACAGCGGCGAAGCAGTTCATCGGGAGCACCTTTGGTATACATTACCGTCTTGTCATCTATATTGTGGAATGTAGACATAAGCTTTCTGTCGGAGTCGAAAGGGATCTCCTGAAGACGGGGATATTTTTTCTCCCACTGATCTTTTACCATTCCTGCCTTGTGTGAGAGTACTACCATCGCACCTTCCGTAGGATCGCCTACGATAGATTCTTTCTCGGGGTCATAAATCGCATCGTTGCATAACAAAACGCATTCCAGGATCTTCTGTACCGCATCAGCCCTCTTATTGCCGGATGCATCGAGAATATCTCCCGCGGGACTATAACCCGTACCGCTTACATCATACAGTTCTTTACCGTCGTAAATCCGCTGGATAGTCATCTTGTTCTGGGTCAGCGTACCCGTCTTGTCCGAACAGATAACAGTGGTGCTTCCTAACGTCTCAACGGCGCTCAGACGCTTGATTATCGCATTGCATTTTACCATCCTCTGCATACCCATAGCCAGAACTACGGTAACAACTACGGTAAGACCTTCCGGAATAGCCGCAACTGCCAAGGATACGGATGTCATGAATATATCAAAAAGTTCCATTCCCCGAAGAAGGCCGAGCAGGAAAATGATTCCGCAGATCGACAGGCAAACAATACCCAGCAGCTTGCCAAGGCTGTCCAGCTTCTTCTGAAGCGGAGTAGCCTCATCGCTGCTGCTGTTGAGCATACCTGCTATATTTCCCATCTGGGTCTTCATTCCGATGTCGGTGATAACACCTTTTCCTCGTCCATATGTGATTACGGTGCCCATGTAAGCGCTGTTAATGCGATCCCCCAGGCTCGCATCCTCGGGCAGAACTGCTTTTGCATCTTTTTCTACCGGGACCGATTCTCCGGTCAGGGCAGCTTCATCGATTTTCAGGTTGATGGATTCCACCAGACGCAGATCGGCTGGTATATAGTCGCCTGCCTCCAAAATAACCACATCTCCGGGAACCACTTCGTGAGAGGCAATCTCAACGACTTGACCGTCACGCAGCGCTTTTGCATGCGGGCTTGCCATTTCTTTGAGTGCCTTTAGCGCATTGCTGGCTTTATTTTCCTGATATACACCAAGAAATGTGTTGAGTACAACAATTGCCAGAATAACGATGCCTTCCAATTCCTCTCCAAGAAGAATCGAAATCACTGCAGCAACAATCAGAATCAGAACTAAAAAATCTTTGAGCTGATCTAGTGCCATTGCCAGAATGGACTTTTCTTTGCCGCCTTCCAGGCGGTTTTGCCCATACTTCTGACTTCGCTCTGTGGCTTCCTTACCGGAAAGGCCGGTGGACAGATCGACTTGTAGGTCTTCCGCGGTCTCTGAGGCGGATAGGTTAAAATACTTCTTCACAGCATACCTCCATTATTTTATTTTGGGTTGTAGGATATACAAATTTACCGTGTTCTGCCGGCTTCCTATTATATCCATTCATTACAAAAGATAGCATATCATATTTAGAAAAATATCGATAGTACCTTTCTTTTTTTGGCAATATTTTTTTATAATAATCATTTCGTCGCCTGAAAAACCATGCAGCCCATTCATCTCCATATATGAAAAACGAGACGTCTGTGAACAGACGTCCCGTTTCCTATGATATGATTCATTCAAAGCAGTGTTGTCAATTCGGAACTATACAGCTGCAAAGGTCTTTTTATGAACTTCTCCTAGGAAATTCCAAGACCGGCACTGGCATAACCGTCAATAACAGTAGCCAGATCAAGTCCTGCCGTAACCGCTGCAGAGAATACCAAGAGTAATCTGGTTCCTGCGGTAACAGGAATATTTAGTCCCGAAGTAATACCGCTAGTGATATCGCCGATAGATATTAAACCAGTGAGAGGAGGTGCCAGCGTGACTACTGCACCCGGTACTGCGACGAAAGTATCATCAGGTGTGGGGGATTGGAATAACTGGGCAGTTACTGTAACAGTAGAACCTATTAAGCTAACAGCGGCACTAATGCTTAAATAACCAGCCAGAGAGGTAATAACTCCATCTCTGGGCACGGAGAACGCGAGGTTCGTCAGCCCAAGCAGACTAATTGTTCCGCTGGCTGCTGAAATACCAGGAAGGTTAGTGCCAAAGCCAATTGCACTGGAAGCATTAAGCAATCCTCCGAGTACAGTAGTTAAGGTAACTGGACCACCTGATGCAAATGGGATAATTGCTCCCGCACCTGTTGGCCCGGTAGGACCCGTTGCTCCTGTCGCTCCTGTTGCTCCCGTAGGACCTGTCGCCCCGGTTGCTCCTGTTGCTCCCGTAGGGCCTGTCGCTCCGGCTGCTCCGTCTGCTCCTGTCGCTCCCGTAGGACCTGTCGCCCCGGTTGCTCCTGTTGCTCCCG
>JAEWPN010000143.1 GCA_023399455.1 Bacillota bacterium | reverse complement strand
ATAAATCATCTCCGGAACGTACTAATGACGAACACATAATACCACTATCATCAAAAGAACCTGGCTCTCCCAACTCTAACAAGGGCTTCTCACTATTAATACCCACCTTCTCCCATGTTCTTTTATCAAAAACTGCGTACGTCGGGCGTGACCTTCCCTCCTTGTCTCTAACATTAAAATATACTCTCGCATGTGTTTCATCTAAAGAATAATAAATCGGTAACTGCGCATGCGAGTGCATCCAATCCGAATCACCATCTATCTCCAAAAGTCTTCCTTTTTTTATCCAACTCATTTCTCTATATCCTCACATATGCTTGATGTCAATACTCTTTTTATCGATCTTCTTCGTTCCCTCTTTACCTGTATATACCGCATAATCCTCTGTGTCACCTAAAATCAAGGAACCTGCCCCTATTAAATTGAACTTGCCAATCGAAATATTATCTCTTATCGCAGCATTCACACCAATAAATGTTGATTCCCCTATGGTCGTAGCTCCCGATATCACCACGTGCGAAGCCACAAAACAGTGATTCCTTATCTCCGAATGGTGTCCCAAATGATTACCGCTCCACATAATTACATTATCACCAATTCTAGAATACGGCTGAATCACATTGTCTTCCATTATGATACAATTCTCACCTACCGGTGTACCATAATATGTTGCTTTAGGGCTTATGTACGTTACAAAGGAATATCCTTTTGCTTTTGCTTGTAAATACTTCTCTGTTCTTATTCTATTCATAGAGGTATAGCTAATAGGAACGCTCATTTTATATATTATCGGAGGAAATTTCTCCTCTATATTTTCAAAGCAGATAACCGGGATATCAAAAAAATATTCCCTGTCTTTATATTCTTCATCTACACAAAAAGCACAAATATCATACTCTTCCTTTAAATAAAAATATACTACTTCTGCAACTTTTCCGGTTCCCCATATAATTACTTTCTCTCTCATTCATTATTTACTTCCCTTCTTGTATAAGTAGGTGGTATATTCGTACAATCCATAATCATATCTAATAATGAAATCCCTTGTAATCTCTTGTGTAAGAAACTTACTCAGTTCATTTACCGGTAAATGAAAAAGATCATCCCTTTCCCAATCTACATCCTTAGACATAACATTAAATGCCACCCCATAATTACAGACCTGATATACCTTTTGAATTAACTTCTTTGAATATGTCCACATCTCATCATAAGATAATTCTTTCTTCTCTGTCAAAACACCATTCATAACGATATAATCAAACTTATGAGCGGGTACAACGTCTCCATCTAATATATCCATCTCCAGAAAGTCTATATGCGGAAACTTCTCACGACACGTTTGCGCAAATAGAGATGATGCGTCTAGTCCTGTATAATGAACATCTATTGCGTTCTGTGTTATATACTCATACAAATGTCCAAGTCCGCAGCCAAAGTCCAAAACAGATGGTTGTCGAGGTGCTTTAAAAGAATTAGTATCAAATTTCATCACTTCTAACATAACCTGATATCGCTTCAAGGCGTCCTGTTTATTGGGCCAATCAACCCCTTTGCTATTATCTCCATACTCTTTAAAGCATTCTTCATAATGCTTTACAATACTTGAATACGGTATTTGTCGGATATTTTCCATACATTTACGTCCCCTCTTCCAAGTCGAACTCACACAACATTTCTTTTGTCCTATCTACATCATTAAACATCATTACATCAATTATTGATAGATTAGGTGTAAACGTTTCTCCAAACTGCTTATACTCAATCTCTCTTGTCTTAAGAAATTTTAACTCTATTCCTTGTTCCTTAAATTTTTCTGGATGATACAAACTCTTGCCACCAATTGCATTAATATATTTATCAGCTTTTCTCTTCTTACAGATATCTATTATTTTTTCTTCTCCTTTAAGCGCACTATCTTTCTCTATATTGGAAGATAAAACAACTCTTGTCCGGATATGTAAATAAGTACATATTTCTTTTAACTGATTCACTAAATAATCAGATACGCAGGTAGATTTGTCATTTAATATTCTTTCTATCAGCGCATACACATCTTCATAATAAGGTGCATAACGGTAACTTTGTGTAATTGTTCCCAGCAATTTTCTATTATTCTCCACCGTCTGCGCTATTTGTGTATCCTTTATCAATCTGTTCTGGCTGGCATCTTTAATATGGAGGTTAATTAACCTTCCCTGCCCATTAAGCAATATATTATTCCGATTAATCCAACCACGTTTTATATAGTTAACATCATCAAATACGATATACTCATCCACTGCATTTAACAATTGCCAATACCCTATGTATGGAAAAAAGTACGGCTGCATGATTCCTACTTGCATCTCTCTCCTAATCCTATTATCAAATTCTATCAACAATCTCTTCTATCACACTTAAATTTAATGCCTCATATAAAGGTAATACTAATACACGATCTGAAAGCGCTCTTGCATTATCTAAACTCACATTTTTATATTTAGAATTAAAACACTCTTGTTCTGATGTTAATGGATAAAAATATTTCCTGGTAAAAATATTGTTTTCTCTCAATAAATTATACAAACTATCACGGTTTATTCTATAACCATCCTCCACCAAAATCGGGAAATAAGCATAATTTGATTCCACTGCTTCCTTCTTATCAAAAAGTCTTATCCCCGTTACTTCCTTCAATTTCTTTTCATATATCTCATGCCGTAGCTTCCTTGCACTGAATGATTCCTCTATATGGTTCAGATTACATAACCCCATAATCGCACAAAATTCATTCATTTTTGCATTTGCTCCGACATCTATCACGAGTTCCTCCCCCCGAATACCAAAGTTCTTCAGATTATACAACTTATCATAAAGCTTCCGTTCGGAAAAAGAAACCGCTCCCCCTTCTATCGTGTGAAATACCTTGGTTGCATGAAAGCTGAATATGGACGCATCACCATAACTCCCAATTCCTTCTCCTTTGTACTTCACACCGAAGGCATGTGCGGCATCGTATATTACCTTTAGACCATACTGATCTGCTATTTTTTGAATTGCCTCTACATTGCACACATTTCCATATACATGCACAGGCACGATTGCAACTGTATTTTCCGTAATCAATGCTTCTATCTTCGCTTCATCAATCGTTCCGTCGCTAAGCTTTACATCACAAAAAACTGGATTCAAGCGATTTCTTACTATTGCATGTGTTGTGGAGATAAAAGTAAAGGGAGTAGTAATGACTTCTCCCCCTTCTGGAAATTCCATTGCCTGAATTGCCAATTCCAACGCCAAATGCCCATTTACCATCAACGATAACTCCGGCACACCAAGATATTCTCCCAGTCTTTGCTCCAATTCATAATGATACTGTCCCATATTGGTCAGCCAGCGGCTTTCCCACAATGGTTTAATTGCTTCTATGTATTCTTCGTAGGAAGGCATGGAAGATTGCGTTACGTATATTTTTTCCTTTTTCATGTTACATTCCTTATCATTTATCAGTTGCATCTTTAAATAGTAGGATTCTGTATCATTATTAGCTTTCCCGTCCCCTGATACATCGTCACCAGGCTACTCCAATCCCCATAATAAGCATCGCTTATTACTATTGCCCTGTGAACATCCGGAGTATCATCATAAATCCCCCAGTCTTCTTCTTTATATTGCCTTATCAACATTTCATACTGTTTCCATAAATCCGGATGCATAGCAGATATGGTTGCTTCTATCAACGGGTGTGGACGCCACCATAATATTATTTCATCCATCCCTTTGAAAATAGTAAAAACACTTTTCATTTTATCAATCATTTTCGCACCATATTGAAGCAGTGCCCCAACACTGGTATTGTATAAAATAATCTTTTTCAGGCTTCCTTCCGGACTTATCATCAGCTTCTTCCATTCCTCAGGAACTGCAAAATCTTCCTTTTTCCTATCCGCTGCTCTATCGAATTTCGGCGATCCAATTCCCAGAAATCGTTCCTCCAGCATCCTCCTGTCAATCTTCTGCCCTTGTGCCTCCCATTCTTTCACGAACTCTTTAATATATATCTGACGCATATTTTCTGATTGCAGAATCACCTTATTCGAATAAATAGTACCTGGAAGAACGCAGAAATGCTTCATGCACTCTATCGCATTTTGATCGCCCGGTTCGATTTCATTCAATACAAAATAAGGAACATATACTAACAAATCGGTAAACTTACAAAGGTTACTTGCATAATACCTTGGGTGTACGCTGGTCACAATGTTCCACCCATCATAAGGATTATGAATATAGATAGCATCCGGCCTTCTCTCTTCGAAGGAATATGTCTCCCACGAGGTTATTTCGATATCCATAGGGTATTGCGTTCCTTCATAGTGCATCTCACGAAAGCTTCCGTCGGAGCTCTTATCAAAATACGGAATCGGAACGCAGTAAGCATCGCAATCAGGATCTCCCTTAGCCGCCAGATAGATGCTTTCCAGCGAATCCCACATGGAAGCCTTATAAGGAAGAAATACTACTTCTTTTCTGATTGTAATATCCTCTGTAATGCTTTTCTTTATTTTTTTTATCTCGTTATACAATAACCGAAAAACACTCTCTGTCTCCCGATCGGATTCATTAATTACGGGGCGGCCGATCCGCTGACTGATGGAATAAAGAATCTCACAATATTCTTCAAGATATCTCACCGTAATACAGCCTTTTCCTTCGATTTCCTCAATGACATTTCCAACATTGATTGCACTTTCCTGACAGTCGGCCAAAAGCATCATAGAAGTTTCATAATCGCTGTTTATTACGGATTTCTGAATGGAGCGATGTAATTCATCCAAATTCCCTGTTATCTCAAAGAGTTTCTCCTGCTGCCATTTTCTCATATCTTAATTTGGCCTTTCCTTATTCAGAGTTTCCTTTTCCCTGTTTCCATCATAACAGCCACCCGTGCATAAGCATCATGGGTGGCTGTTATGAGTTGCTTTACTCTATTGTTCTTTGTTCATGTGAGTATTCTTTACTCATTGCCTTTTTTATCTTATGCTTCCATGCAATCTTTATATGGCTATGTATATTGGCCTAATTTATATATCGGCTTATTCTGTAGAAATATTATAACATAGGTAAGGTAATTCTACAATTCAACAACTATCAAACCCAGCCCTTTCCTGCCGCCTTCTCATTCCTTAATCCAGCTTTCCCTCTCCATACGGCACAACGCCTTAAACATTTCCAAGTCATCCACAGTCGTTATCTTTATATTTTTTTCAGTCCCCAAGGAAAAATACACTGTTTCTCCTAAACGGAGCATCAATGTATTAATATATACTTCATTCGTTATATTTCGCTTTTCTGCTTCTTCGTAAGCCCATGCCGCGTTTCCATAAAGATATGCCTGAGGAGTCTGTACACGCATAATTTCCTGCCTGCCGATTCCATCCGCTCCGCAGATGCCGTTTTCCGTTCTGACTATAGTCTCCTGACACCTTATGGCACTTAATCCCGAGCCATATTTTCTGCACTTCACAATAGCGTCGGAAATCACTTCCCCGGGAAGATATGGCCGGATAGAATCGTGCACCACAATAATATCATCTGCATCACATACATCTTTCAATGCCTTGATTCCGTTACGAGTAGATTCTTGTCCGTCGTTACCGCCGCTGACAATCCACCGTAATTTATCAATATGATATTGTCTGGCATAAGCGCGTAATATTTCATGCCAGCCCTCCAAACATACCACAAGAATCGCATCGATATCTGGATGTCTTTCGAAATTCTCCAGCGTATATATAATTAAGGGCTTATCATATACGTTTATAAACTGCTTTGGTATATCCTGCTCTGTACGGGCGCCATAACCCCCAGCCAACAATATTGCTATGTTCATTTACATCAACCTATCCTTCGTCTCTTTTCATACAATACAAAGCCCGAAATATCTCAACATCCTCAAGCGTATTAATTTTCAGGTTTAATTCCGAACCTTCTGAAAAGTATACCTTCTGCCCCATCTTTGTAATCATAGTACTGTTATCCCATGCTCCAACACAGTTTTTTTGCAATGCTTCATTATGAAGCGCCCAAATATAATCATAATCAAATGCCTGGGGTGTCTGTACCTTCATAATTTCGTATCGATTAATGCTCTCTTCCCCTTCCAGCCCATTTTCCGAACGCATGATAGTATCCATAGTATATATCGCCGCAATGCCCATACCTTTTTTCTTGCATAGCTGTATACTGGAAGAAATCAATTCGTCAGAAACCATGGGTCTTATCGCATCATGGACGACAACAATATCGCCTCTGCCCATCTTTTCCTGCATGGCCATCAATCCTTGATAAGTAGATTCCTGCGCATCCCTACCTCCCTGAATGATCTTTGTCAGTTTGGTAATATTGAATTGCTTTGCATACACTTTTACCATCTCCTGCCAACCGTTCAAACAGGTAATTATAATTTCGTCAATTTCAGGATGATTTTGAAAAATCTCTAAAGTATACACGATAATGGGCCTATTAAACACATTGACAAACTGCTTAGGCACGTCCATCTCAAATCGGGGATCGACACCTCCTGCTAAAATAAGAGCAATATTCATAATTTTATCACCTTTTTACTAATTATTCAAAATAAGCCATCCACGTATATTACATGAATGGCTATTAGCCTTTTCTTATCTCGTGCCTCCATGCAACCTATTTACGACTTTCCATGCCTTTATATTATTCTTTTTAAGCTTACTTTATATATCGGCTTTTTTGTCAAAAATATTATAACACATATGAACGCATTAAATCCTTTGTATTCGTTTTACTCTTTTCTTTCCTCTTGTATACCGCTCTTTTTTATTCCTGTTCTTCATGCTATAATAAATCTAGTTATTTTTAAAAAATATTAGTATTTTATATAAACTAATTGCCGGAGGAAATATCATGCTGCCAATATCCGTATGTATCATTGCCAAGAATGAAGAACAGTATATCGGCGAATGTCTGAGTCGCCTTATTAAATTTGATTGGGAAATCGTTGTTGTAGATACCGGCTCTATCGACAGGACCGTCGATATTGCGCGCACTTATACTCCGAATGTATTCCACTTTAACTGGATCAATGACTTCAGTGCCGCCAGAAATTATTCCATATCCAAAGCTCACAACTCCTACATACTGGTTATCGACTGCGATGAATATTTGGAGGTCCCATCCTTAACAGCAGAAACTGTTTTGACACTTCCAAACCTTGTCTCACCAAAGCAAGTAGGACTTATAGAGCTTCATAATCTTTCCACGGCATTAACTGGCGATTTGCCAGAGGGCAATCCCGATATTATTTGTGACCGCGTAGCCCGTTTTTTCCATAAGGATTACACTTATTATCAAGGCTCTATTCACGAGCAGCTCGTTTCCAGAGAGGGGAACGCCTTATCCTTTGTTTCCCTTCCAATTCGCTTTCAACATGTGGGTTATAATACCATTGAGACCAGAGCCGTAAAAGCGGCACGCAATATTGCCATGCTGCAGCGGGCGCTGGACGTTAATAGCTCCGATCCTTACCTGTACTTCCAAATGGGACAATCCCACTTTGGAATTGCCGACTACAAAAAGGCTCTGCCGTATTTCGAAAAGGCTTTATCTTTGGATGTGGATGAACGAGAGGATTTCGTACAAACACTTGTGGAATCGTATGGTTATTCCTTGCTATATCTCGAACGCTACGAAACCGCCTTACAATTAGAAGGCGTATATGATATTTTTTCCAAACGGGCTGATTTCGTCTTTCTAATGGGACTCATTTATATGAACAGCATCATGTTCGAAAAAGCTATCGATGCTTTTCTTCATGCGGCTTCCATCCCAAATCACGCTGTAGAAGGCGTTAACAGCTATAAAGCATTCTATAATGTAGGTGTTATCTATGAGTGCATGAGCCATATTCCGGAAGCATTGAAATATTATGAGAAATGCGGCAACTATGCTCCGGCCCTTCATAGAATCAGCAGTCTCACGCAATAATAGCGTATATCCTTAAACTACATAGTAGTATTTGCCTTCATATCAGTGCCATATTCTTCCAAAAAACGCTGCCTATATTTATCGTGATTCCATAAACTAATCACTACCTTGTCATCATGAATATACCATACATCTCTTTGCTGAGGAACTACTACAAGATATCCCGCCCTTTTCATCTCAAAGCATTGAGATATATCATAATAGTCCCAGCCATCAAATATATCCTCTCTCCATGGAATATCATACTGGGTGGCCATAAGCAGCCCGTCGACTGCCTCCACTTCCCAATATCCATCCTCTTTCATTCGATATCTATATTCCTCAAATGGAACCTCCTCTGTCTCAAAAACAATTCGCTTTCCATACCACATCACTGCATTCGCAGGCAGCGTCGGACTTCCTACCAGGCCGATTAAACCGATTCTGTCATCTTCCTTAAATATTTCCAATATGTCAAAAATAAAATACTTGTTTCTAATAAATACATCCTGATGCAGGTAAATCTTATATTTTGCATCGCTGCTTTCCATCCCTTCATTATATCCAGAGGTCATGGATACCGCATCTCTCACTTCGATAAGCTCAATTTCCATATCGTCCGGCTTTTCCAAGCACCCGATATACCTGCAGCATTCAGGAAAAAAAAGATCATCATTTGCACAAATAATAAAACAGATTTTCTTTTCATTCATTTCTATATTTTCTCCTTAATTTCTGCAGCTCCATTTTTACTTTTTCTTTATTAAGTATTTGAGACTTTTCCACTATATGTTTTAATGCTATCTCAGATAATCCCATTTCATCGATATAAGTAAAGATCTCTCTTTCCTCTCCCAATACTATGTTATATTCAATCCGCCTAAGATAAAAAACCGTCTGCAAAAAAACACCGCACATTTCATTCATGCTATCATATTGAAGAAGGCTTGATTGATTTCTTTTCGTATCTCTATGCAGTTCTTCTATGGATATATTTACATAAATAGCTAAACAGTAAAACTCCCAAAAAATTCCCAGCAATTCAGAAGTGAAATTTCTCTTATACCATGTAAAAACTTCCCAGCTGATATCCTTATCCTTTTGTCTAAGAAGTCCATCGATATAAAATGTCAGTTGGTCTTTTAACGAAAAAAAAGACTCCTTCTCGCTTGCTAACAAATGGTATATCTCATCTACATAAGATTCTTTTATATCGCCATATTCTTTAAAGCATTCATTCATCATGCTGACCCAATAACGGTTGCCGTTTCTCTTCCTCGTCTCTTCCAGGCATTGTATCGCGTCGAATATTTCCAATTCTCCTGGTTTAAACAACATCGTATACATGAAGCAAATATATTGCTCATACATTCTCTTATCATCCGGCAAGGTAAACGGAAGGAAATAAATAGTTTTCAGTCCGTTATTAACAAATTTTTCATACAAAGAATATTCGTTTATAAATACATAATTTGTATAAACACCAATATTTCCCAAATCCTGCAGTAATGCCGCATGATCATATACCCAGGAAACATATTTGGTACCTGATTTGTCGCATACCACTGCAACAGACGAAATATAATCTATGGAAAAAACAAAATGGTATGTTTTTTCTTTTAAAATATCTTCCAGTGTTTTCTTCTCATCCTCTAAAGAGCACGACGTTATACTGCAATCACATGTTTTTAGACTGCTTATGATATATTCTTTTCTCAAATTATCACTTTCCAGAAACAATACTTCTAACATATGTTCGCGCCCACCATTCTCTTTTTACTGTTCATTTCCTTCTATTATAGAAAGCAGTTCTTCTCCTCTGTGTTTCCACAAATGCTCCTGAAGCGCTTTTTCAAATCCTCGCTGTGCAATTTTCTCAAGCTTTGCACCGTCAGCCAATAAAGACTTAACAAGCTGGGGCAATTCTTCCAATCTTTCCAGATCAAAGAGAATTAATTCTTCTCCATTTGTGAAATTCTCCATCAAATAAGTGCTCTTGTCGGATAATAACACGGAATGGCACAGCAATGCATGAGCGGTTCTTTCCGTAAAGCCGTCCTTATGCCACGACATAATATTAAGGGAAAGCTTAGACCGCTGCATTACTTCCAAGCTTTTCTCCACATTGACCGACGGGTGATGTATGAAATTCTCATGCTTAATAAAAGGGGATTCTTTCCATGTATCTCCGAAAACATCAATTCGAATTCCTCCATCCAGCAAGGTCCTGATTACTTTTTCCCTATAATGCAGCATAATACAATAGCTCACTTGTCTGAATTCGTTAAACGAATCACAGAACACTTCGTCGCTCACTTGTAGCCCATAATAATCCAGCATCTTTTGAAAAGCACTTTCTGCCGTCAAATTAGGTTTTCTTCTCATAATACGCATGTAACGTGCCGCAAAGAATCTGTTCTTACGACCATATCCCTTAATCACGCTCAAACGCTCCCTGTAATCATGATAAGTTCCGATAAAGGAAATATTATACTTCTTTTTGCCGTCATACAATTTATCAGGCATCACTCCGGCAGGAGAAAAATGATAGCTTCTGCCAATATTCTTGAAATACCGGTCAACGTACACAAGATAATTCCTGTCGTGAAGGAGTAAATGATAATCCTTAGGAACGCTGGAGAACGCTTCCTTCAAAAATGCCGGATGATCCAATATCATATTATATTTAGGACCAGTAATTAAATCATGGATCAGCGTAACCTCATCCAGCATCATGACCATGAATAAATAGCTCTGTATCCCTATAACCGCCTTAAACCGCATCCCGATAAAGCGAGTGAGCGCCTGCGTTCCCTCCTCCTGCACATCAAATACTTCGACTCTTTGCCCGGACGAGATCAACGAATGCGCCAGTTCTTCCGCAAATATATTTAGTAAATTATAGGCAATACCGTTTGTCTTATAAACTAATATAGGACGTGTATTGTCATCTATCATATAATATTCCGGAGCATGCCCGATCATCTTCTCAAGCCACGCAGCACCACTTTCCCAATATTGTGATGCCGCCGCCCGCTCGAGAAGAGCCTCTACTACCGGATCAAAGTATCCTGAGTCCAACAGTTCCTTTTGATATTTCCCCGTTACATAGCAATCTGTCCGAAAAGATTCCCAATTGTCCTCCGGTAAAATGTAAGAATATTCTTCAGTGCCTGTCCCGATTGCTTTAACCGGATAGCATTTCGCAATCCTCAACAGAAATTCATAATCCTTCTTTTCCTGAAGGACTGTGTTTTTACAGCCTATTTCGGCACAAAGGAATTCGGGATATCGAATATCTCCTTCCGCCCACGTATCATCCAATAAAATATCCATAAATGATAAAGTACATTCTTCTCCGGCTAATAAATGCTTTGTGTAGCAGATTACCTCCGTCACATTTGCTCCCTCTCAAATTTTCTTTATATTACTCTTTTCCCAGTTCCAGTTCCGTGTTGGTAATATAATAATTTTTCTCAATAAATTGATTGCAGAGTGCAAATCTGAAATTTCTCTTCCATGCAGCATAGTTAAAGCAATACTTACCGTATATTAAGTCTTTTGCCGTGCCTTCCCACCAGTCATCCAGCACCTGACATAATAATTCATCCCTGTGATTTCGAAATATACACCGCGTATCTATCAGCCCGTAATGTTCCGGATAGCCTTCCTTTCGATAATTATAAAATTTCTGTCTGCCCGCAATGTTCATATCATCGTTATTCATCGATGTAAAAATGAGGTCGTAGACATTGTCGTTTTTATAATCCGGGAATGCCAGAAAAGAGGAATTCTTACCATATACCTCATACCACTGCTCCAATTCACCCACAATGTGCATTTCGGGCGCTATCCATATGCTGAAATCATAATCCGGAAATAGCTTATGAGAATTTATCATATAATAGATCGTAAGTGAACCGGGTTTCCAATTTTGGGGATTCACCGCCTTGCGAAACTGCCAGACCCCCTCCTTTTCCCCCCATTTGTCCTCTTGGTCTGTAAAGCATATATAATCCCAAAAAGCATTTTTATATACCGGCTCCTTTACCTGTCTTTCTTTATTGAACAGACAGGTGTAAACAACCCCCCGCACACCCGCTAACGGTTCTTCATGCCCTTCCCAATGCCCTTGTCTTTCTTCATGAAGTATATACTGCTGTTTGGACCATGCGTCTCCCATCTCTCTAATCATTTCCTGATACACTTCATATTTTCCCAAGGCATCATATATGCTTCTATATTGCATCTCAAACACTTCGAGCAAGCCTGCACACCCCTGCAAGTCCTTTTGTTCGACCAGATAGCGAAACAGTCTCATATATACAGCAGGTATTTTTTCATAGCCGTCTTTTTTCTCACTCGTAATACAGGACCAAAAAGATTGTCCCAGCGTGTTTTCCAATAAACTCGAAACCTCCTCCATGGGGAAATTTTCCACAGCCATTTCCCCTGTCTCCAAGGCGTTTCTTGTCTTTTCAATAATGCTAAGTACCTTATTATTAACACCTAATATACCCATTTTACAGCCCCATTACTTAATATTTTCTTTCTTCTTTTATAATATCCAGAATCAAATCCAGTCGCTTTTCAAAGGAATGATATTTTTTTATCTTCTCATATCCGTTGCGGGCGATTTCCTTCCGTTCTTTCTTATGAGATAAATAATATTCCACCTTTTCCATCAAGTCTTCATAGCTGGTATAATAATCAAAGTCTTCTCCCGGCACAAAGTATTCCAGAAAATCCTCCTGATAATTGGACAAAAGAAACCCTCCGCTTCCCATGATTTCGAATATTCTGTAGGGCATTCCCGAGACGATGCTTCGAAGCGACATATTCAAGTTGATTTCAGAGCAGCGATAAATATATACGGATTCCCTAAGCCGTCCGGCAGGTCCTCTATTCTCTACCTTTGGCAAATGCGGCGTCTTTTCATTCGTATATAAAACCATGCGGTACTTTTCCGACAACATTTGAAGAATCTCCCGCCGTTCCAGCGTGGTCACCCGTCTCGCTAAATAATACTGGGCGAAAACCCATGCAGGACGCTCGAAACCGTCTTCGTTCATCGTCCATCGCTGCACCGTTTCTATTTCCTCCATGATGTCCGGCGTCAACAGCTCTTCCAGTATCAGCTCTCCATATAGCTTCTTCTGCGCTTGAACAATCCCCTCCAGATAGCCTCTGGTATAGTCGTCTACATTCTGCAGCCGGTTATACAATCGGTGCTTCTTCTCGCTATAGGTAGAACCGACAAAGGAGATAGGTGCGGCATAAACATCGTAAATGCTCTGATCCATCTCGTAGCCGTCATATGTCTTGATGTCCGTAGCCATCGGGAGATAATACACCGTATTGATGCCAAGCTTTAACAAGTCCAGATATGCAGCTTTGTCAAATATAAAGACATAATTATAGGGAAAAACAATCGTATTGGAATATAACGCCACTACCGGACTGTCATACACCCATGAGACATACTTCACCCTACAGGCATTGCAGGCTATAGAAACCACCGGAAAATAATTATAGGAAAATACAAGATCAAAATTTTCCCCTGCCATAAAGCGAATCATCTTCTCCGCATATTCCCGGTTCAATCTCATATCTTCCGTTCGGTTCAGTATAAAGTGTTCCACCTCATAGCCACGCCTCTTGAATTCATTATAGATCCCTTCCCTTCCCAGGGAATCCCAATCCATCCACAATATACGCATGCTAAATATGTTCTCCTTTTATTCTATCGAGAATCTCTCCAATGCGTCTGTCATAAGTGTGTCCGAGCAGCACCTTATCGTGGCCGTTTCTGGCTATCTGCCCGCGCTGTGCATCATGAGAGAGATAATAATCTATTTTATTCAATAAATCTTCATTGTCCGTATAATAAACATAGTCAACATCCGGTTCAAAAAAATCCAAAAAATCCTCCTGATAATTGGTAAGCAGGAAACCTCCGCAGCCCATAATATCCATCGCCCTTAGTGGAATTCCCGAATGAATGCTCCTAAGTGTCATATTTAAATTAATTTTAGAGTTTTTAAAAACATATGGCATTTGGCTTACATATTCTACCGGTCCGCAGTTTTGAACCTTTATTAGCTCAGGTGTCTGCGCCGGTGTATATAACTTCACCTCATGTTCATTTGAAATAAGGTTTAATATCTCTTCCCTCTGTATTCCAGTAAGTCTTCTCGCCAAAAAGTAATTGGCATATACCCATCGATCCGATTCCCATTCATCCTCACCTTTTATAATAGGACAAATGCGCCTTAACTCATTCGTCACTGCTTCGTTCAGCAAATCTTCCAGCATAAATGCCCCGTAAACATTTTTTTGAGCCTGAATGATCGCTTCCAGATATCCTCTTGTATAGATATTAATCCCTTCGAATTTCTTATAAAAATCCTGATTTTCCTCCGTATACAGCGAGCCTACAAAGGAAACATCCGCCTGAAAGTGTCTTCCCTCGCCGCTATCCATATTATCATAGTGCTCTGCAGGCGCCGCCATAGGCATATAATATACATTGTTAACGCCATCAGCATTCAGCTTTCTGCACAACGTCTTATCAAAAACATATACCGTCGTGGTCTCATATTTAATATGTTCAGAATACAACAGCAAATACGGAGAGTCATATACCCATGAAATATACTTTTTTCCGCAGCAAAAACAAGCCTCTGACGCCACAGGAAAAAAATTTAAGGAAAAGACAAATGCGTAAGATTCACCACGCAATTTCTTTTCCAATTCTATTTTAAGCGCTTTATTATTGCGCATATTCTGCCTTCCAAATGGCCACGGGAACACTTCCACCTGATATCCCGCTTTTTGAAACGCCTCGATAATATATTCCTGAGCGAAGCTATCCCAATCTAACATTAAAATTTTCATAACAATTTCCACCAAAAATTTTTTAGAAAAAAAGGGCTGATAGAATCAGCCCTTTTATAAATCGTTCTAGTGCGATATGACTTCTTACTGAAGTAAGGATAATACGCCCTGATTAACCTGATTAGCCTGTGCAAGCATAGCCTGGCCTGCCTGTGCAAGAATCTGGTTATTGGAGTAAGAAACCATCTCTTTAGCCATATCCGTATCACGTACACGGGATTCAGCTGATGTTGTGTTCTCAACAACGTTATCCAAGTTGTTAATCGTGTGCTCAAGACGGTTCTGGATAGCACCGAGTGCTGAACGCTGAGATGCAACATTCTCAAGCCCTGACTTAATCGCATCAATCAAATCTGTCGGATCATTGGAAGAATCCGACCAATCAATCGAACCGGTAAGCTCTGTGGCAATATCTGTAGCATACATAGCGTCAATGGTAACATCCATCGTTTCGCCATTCTCGTTACCAATCTGAAGAGTCATTGCAGTGGAAGAGAATCCGCCAGTTAACAATACCTGATCGTTAAATCTTGTAGTCGTAGCTACTCTGTTGATTTCAGAGGTCAACTGATTGATTTCGTCAGAAACGTATGCCTTCTGAGTAGTTGTGTAAGTACCGTTAGAAGCTTTTACAGTAAGCTCATTCATTCTCTGAAGCATATCGGTAACTTCGTTCAAAGCACCTTCTGCTGTCTGAACCATAGAGATACCATCCTGAGCGTTCGTGGAAGCCTGTGTAAGACCTCTGATCTGACGTCTCATTTTCTCGGAAATGGAAAGACCTGCTGCATCATCCGCTGCGCGGTTGATTCTGTAACCGGAAGATAATTTCTCTGTCTGTTTTGCCTGTGCACTTGTCGTGATACCTAAATTTCTGCTAGCGTTCATCGCTGTAAGATTGTGTTGTACTACCATAGTATATTCCTCCTTGAATATGTAGTGGCTTCCCTGCCACTTGTTTTTTTGTAATGTTTTCTTCGGACCGTACGCTTCCTCTGTAAACATTAATTTTCGTAAGTAATCATTTTACTTGTAATATATATCGGCTCAAACCTGAGATACTTTATAGCTGATTATATATTTTTTTATTTTTTTTTGTCCATAAACTGGGGCTGCACAACCTGAGAATTGTTCATATTCTTATAATAATCCAATGCTGCCTTGGAAGCTGTCCTATTTCTCTGCAGATTCTTTCTTCCTATAGTAAAATAATCTTTGGCAAGCTTGTTATTCCTGGCTTCCTGCGTCTGAATAGCAACGCTCTTCTCCGTTACTTTTATAATTAACTGCTGCAATTTGATGATTTGATTCTTATACTGCTCTTTGCCGGCAGACAGTTGCTCCCTGATATGCTGATACAGGGTCTCAAAGCCTTCATCCAGCTTCGTTAGTTCTTCAATGAGCTTACCTTTCTTGTCAATTGTAACATCGAAATCCTCCGTAGAACCTTCTTCCTTCAGAATCTGCTCCTGCTTCTGATTGATTTCCTGTATTAGGGACAATATATCCGCTTTTTTATGTAAGCTCTGCTCAAGAACTTGAAGATAATTTTCTATCATACGACTCCCTTTTCCCTATTCAGGCGCATTACTTCTTTCCACGTATCCCGCACCGAGCGAAGATGCTCGCATATCTCCTCAAGTATCGCAGTATCCTTTTTCACATTCGCTTCTACCAGACGTCTGTCCAAATAATCATATATATTATCAAAATCCTCGGCCACTGAATATTTCATATCCAAAGTGACTCTGAGATATTCAACTATCTTCTCCGCCTTCACAATATTGATATGAGCTTTCTCCATATCCTTCTTCTCTATCGCCGCAATTGCGACATTACAGAACTTAATTGCACCATTATAAAGCATAAGCGTAAGTTCAGCGGGCGAGGCAGTCAGAATCTGATTATTATTGTACTGTGCATATCCACTTTGCAGCGCCATTTCCTATCAACCTCCTAATAAACTTGTTACGGCACTTTGATTGGATTGAAGTTTAGCCAAAGCTGTCTCCATAGCTGCGAACTGATTATAATATCTATCCTCCATAGCTTGAAGCTTGTCCTCCAAATCACTAATCTTGGTCGTATAGTTATTATAATCCTCCTGCATCTTTTTGTCATCATAAATCGAGCCGAAGCTTCTTAAGTCTGTTCGGGCCGTCAAGCTGTTCAGGTTGGAATAGAGGTTCTGTGACAGCTGGGAAAAGAACGTGATAACAGAATCCGGATCTGCCGCAATTGCCGCTTTCAGTTTATCTTCATTCGTGCCGGTGCTGCTGTCATCCGAATCGCCATCGATATGATAAGCATTTCTCTCATTCTCAGCCGAACTAAAATATCCCAGCGTGGATATTCCAAAGCTCGACAGATACATCTTCGTGCCATTTACTTCCGCACCTGCAAGCATGATATTCTTCAAGCTGGACGCAACGGAAGAGAGATTGGAATCACCTCGCAAAATAGAATCCTTAATCTTCGTTTCCCATGCTTCAATTTCGGAGTCAGACATTTCATCCTTTTCATCGTCCGTAAGCGGCTCATAGCCTTTTGTGGAATCTGCGTTATAAAGCTTATCCATTTCATTTATCAAAGAATTATATTCTTTGATAAAGCTTTTGATCATATCATAAATACCCTCGGTATCCTGTCTGGTCGTTAAGGTTACTTCTTCGCCTTCTCCGCCCATTACCGTTATCGTAAGCCCGTTTATTTCGAACACATTACTGGTAGAAGTATATTCCACTCCATTCAATGAAATCTTAGCATCCTTACCGGTTATCCGTACGATACCGCTATCTGTTATACCACCAGCCAATGCGTCTTTAGCCGTCTGTATTTCCGCTTCGATATCAGCAGTAACTTCTGTTGTTATCTTTCCGCTGTCACCGCCATCAGTAATATAGGAGTTTACCGTGTCCAACGAAGCTTGCGTGGATGCGAGCTTAGTCTTGGCATTCTCATATTCATCCACATAGTCCTTTTTCGTTTGAAGTGCGGCTAGTTCCGCCATCTTCTCCTGGAGTTCCTCAGCATCCGCAGAGCCTTCTTCCGGTTCTCCTATTTCTTCGATACGTGCCTTTATAACGGATATCTGATCTTCTAAGTCGCTGGAACTAATACTGTCTATCGATTCTCCTTCATACATCGCACTGTAACTATCTTTTAATGCTTCGATTGCTGTTTCCTGATCACTTATCGATTCCGTCAGGCTCGTCTGTTGGCTTAAATAGGAAGCCAGACGTTTTGCCACTTCGGTTTCAATAGCCGACTGCTTTTCCTCCTCCGTCATATTTGCATATTTCTCATATTCCGATTTAAGTTCATCCCCGGAAAGGAGCTTCAGTTTGGTCAGGGCATCTACCCCTGCCGTATTTGAGGCGGTAATAGTAAAATCATTATCCGCACCGCTTTTCTTAGCGCTTATATAAAACCTCTGGTTCTTTTCATCGAAGTTCGCATCCACTCCTGCACTCTGCAGTTTTGTCAAAAGGCCGTTTATCGTCATACCTTCGGTCACTTCTATATTCGTGGTTTTTCCATTCGTCGTAACGTTGAAAGAACTTCCCACCTCAATGCCCAGGTCCGCCAGCTTGCTTTTACTCGTATAGCTTCCATCCAGCTTTCCGCCTGTCAGATAGCCTGATGCCGCCGACTGATCGATGGTCATCTTCTGCGTTGCATTCATAGCACTGTTGCCCGTTACAACACTGACATAAGACGAATTGGACACATCCGTCGTCTTCTTGCTGTAATCTGTCGAAAAACGCATATTGCTAAGGGTGGTATTAAAGAAAGAATACACCTTCGTATTCAGCTCTTTCCACGCATCCTGCTTCCATTGCAGCTTAGTCTGCTGCTTCTTCACGTTGTCGACCTTGGTCTGCTGGGCCTTCATTAACTCTGAAATAATAGACTCTGTATCCAACCCAGAGTTCATACCTGTAATTCTTATAGGCATATCAACTTCCTCCTATCTCTTCTCATCCACCAAAATGCCTGCCAATTCCCACACCTTCGCAATCATATCCAAAGTCTCCTCCGGCGGGTATTCTCTGATCACTTCCTTCGTATCCCTATCCACGATCTTGATCATTACTCTGTTCGTCTCATCATGAATACCGAATACAGCTTCGGAATGCGGCATCTTCTTATTGAGCTGTTCTACAGCTTTCTTAATTTTATCGTTTTCTGCCTGACGCGTTTCTCTGCTATCTGCACTTGTATTTTGTGCATCTTTATTTTCTGCTTTGACAGCGGGTGCTGCAGCCATGCTTACATTTGCTGCTGCCTCGGGAGCGGAAACCTCCGTGTTTTCTACAACCGGCTTCTGTGTTACTTGTGTCTGAATATTCCTGATACTTCCTAATGGTTCCATTGCCATTGTAATCACCTCCGTGTGATAATCGTGTTATATAACACCCTTTAAATTCCCAGGAAAGCTTATTCCTTGTACTTATTAATTATATCGGATGAATTTTGCAATAATTTACCCTTTTTTCTAATACCACAAATATTTTCTTTTTTGAATCAATAATTATTTCCCTATGTTTTGCCATTATGATATAGTAAAAGTAATCATATCTTGTTATGAACCAAAGGAGATTCCATGAAAATACAATATTTAAACGGCGGTCTGGCCAATCAGGTATTTCAATATATATTTGTACGCTTTGCAGAATTATATAATCCTTCGGAAGAACCGTGGTTAATTGACGATTCTTTCTTTTTTGTTAATAATGTTCATAACGGATACGAACTGGAAAAAGTATTTAACATACAGGCTAATCTTTTAAGTAGGAATTTCGATTCCGATGTCTGGAATGAATTTATCAAGAATAAAAAAGAGGGAAGCAGTATCGCCCAATCTTTTAAAAATCTGGGATTCGACGTACAAATGGTTGCAGAAACAACTAATTATAAAGAGCACAATCCTTTCGACGGAAAAATATTCCAAATATCTGCTAATGAATTCCACCCGGAAATAACAAAGCTCCCAGGTGAGGTGATTTATTATCATGGCTATTGGATTAACACAAAATGGTTTCGAACCTACCGTAATATACTGGAGAGGGAATTAGCCATGCCGGACATAACCGATGAAAAAAATAAAGCCTATGCATCCCACATCTTATCTACACTGTCAATTGGCGTTCATATACGCCGTGGCGATTATGTGGATATCGGCTGGGCACTGTCGGATACCTATTATCTTCAATCAATGAGAACTTTAACAAAGAACTACCCGGGTGCCACTTTTTTTGTTTTTTCCGATGATATATCATGGTGCCGTTCAAATTCAGACTCTATGGGATTAACGCTTTCCCCAAATATAGTATTTATAGAGGGCAATACCCAAGACAGCAGCTATATCGACTTGGAACTGATGAGTATGTGCGATGGGATGCTCATGTCTAACAGTGCATTCTGTTATCTTGCCGCACTGCTTAATAAACGGTTAAAGTTCTGCATGGAACCTCCCAGGTAATTTTTTCCGTCACTTTGGAAACTGACTGCGTATAAAAAAGGGGGTACTCCAAAGTACTGAAGTAACTCCCTTTTATCAAAACCGGAGAAGACAAAGCGTACCTTTCCGATTTCATACAATTAGACCAGAAATTTCTTTAATGCATCCATGCTCTCCACATCAACGGACGCTTTATTTTCCTCTTGTATCTGCACATATACTTCTTTACGGTATATAGGTACCTCCTTAGGTGCCGTGATTCCTATCTTTACCTGCTCACCCTTGATTTCTAGGATAGTAATCTCGATATTGTTGTTAATGATTAAAGCTTCATTTTTCTTCCTGGATAAGGCCAGCATCTATTCACCCGCTTTCTTTGCCTGAAGGATGTCGTAAATAGGATATTTAACCTTATATTCATCTCCCTCTATAATTACCTGACACGCTTTTCTTTCTCTCGCGTTAATAACGATGGGACCTCTGAGATTCACAGTAATTTGCGTCAGATCCCGAGGCACAGTCACGGTCACGAGCACTAATAATTCTTCCGGTATGAGGTCGCCGAGGGGCTTAATCCATTCCTCCTCTACCTCCGGGTTATAATCCGGTTTTACAATCAGCGGATCCATAACCGGCATTGCAAATGCCGGCTCCTGCAAAGACTGAAGCCAATGAATCGAGCCCGCTCCCGTTTCTTCATCATGAATCATCGTAAACTCTGTTAATTCGGGAAAACCCACGATTCCTTTCGGGAATGTAATAATCTTCTCTGTATCAATCGTAATCTCACCAAATGCTTTAGTTTCTATTATCATACCTTCTCCTTACACGTTACAAATGCTTTAAATATAATTCATCAGGGAATTCTGTAAAATCTTACTGGTCGCAAGAAGCGCCGACTGATAAGAGTAGTTCATACTCGTCAGCTGTATCGTCACCTCGGTAATATCTGCGTCTTCATTGGCGGACTGCAGCGTCTGGAACGTGGTCTTCTGAGTCATCAGGCGGTTCGTTATTAAATCGAGCCGGCTTCCTCTCGTACCATTATCCGTAATAGCAACGCTGGTATTATCCAGTGTCCCTTTCACCTTAGTAATCAGACTCTCAAACATTTTCTGCATATTTTCACGGATATATGTATAAGCTTTATCTGCCGCATCTGCGGTAGCTTTTAAATTATCATATCCGGTTTCTCCTTCGGCCATACCATCCAGCATTTTATCGAGATTCGACCTCGCCTCTTCGATCTCCTTCAAAGCTGCTAACGCACTTTCCAGATCGTCGATATTTCTGTCCACATCCAAAGTGAAAACCTCATCAGCAGTGGTATTGATACGAATCTTCTGATTATATCCGACGTCGTACTGAATAATCTGCGACGCCCCTTCGTCAGTCAGATAACCTTCATTGTAGTCTATCGTGGTACCGGTTTCCGCATTCGTATAGGTACAGGCAAAATAATGCTGAGGGCGCAAATCACCCTCCTTCCAGGAATCCTTCTCATAGGTTACCCGTATTTCCTGACCGGAATCTACTGTCCCTGTAATATACTCGTCATACGCTTTTGTCCCGATCAGAAGCTCCCCCGTTTCCGGCACCAATACCACCGCACCGGGGTTACCAACAATATAATCATATGGATTAGGGGTTGCTGTTGACGACATCTTGGTAATAGAAGGAAATACCTCCACATACGTCTCTGTGACCGCATCGTATTTCGTTACCAAAGGATCTGCGTCCTTCAAATTATCATAAGACAGCCTTATCCGGTAAATATCGCTATTTGTTATCGTTGTATCCGCAATGGCTCCGCCCGTCGGATCATAATTCAACGAAGAAATTCCCTTTAAGTCACCGATGTGCGTATAATTAATCGTATCGAGATCGGAAATATCAAGCTGTTCTGTAATCTGGTAATTCTCGGTCTTATTCTCCGTATAGGTCAAGGTCGTGTCCGTACGATACCCTGTGAATACATAGCGTCCCGCATAGTCTACATTTCCTGTGGCATAGAACTCACTTTTTAAGGATTTCAGCTGAGTCACTATAATATCCAGCTGCTCTACACCAAAATCCTTATTGCTTCCCGTTGTACACTGCTCAATCATATCCTCAATCACAGAGGTCGTCGTATTCAGCGCATCCGCAGTGACCTTCAGCCAGCTTTCCGCATCCGGTGCATTTTTTTCATAATACTGCTTGATCTGAGCTACATCACTGCGAAGTCTCAATGCACGGATGGCGATAACCGGATCGTCGGAGGGTCTCGTTATCTTCTTCTGTGTGGACATCTGGGTGCTCAGCTTGTCCTGAAGCACCTTATTATTATTGATATTATACAGCGAATTATTCTGCATGATTTTATTTGTCATTCTCATATCGGATTCAATCCTCCCTTCATCACACACCGGTTTCAAGAATCAAGCGGTCGTATATTTCCGTCAATACCTGCATCATCTTGGAAGAAAGCGTATACGCGTTCTGGAATCTCACCATGTTCGTCGCTTCCTCGTCTTCATCCACACCTGATATGGAGGTTCTCTGATTTTCGATCGTTACCGCGATTCCATAATATGTATCGTAAAATGTTTTCGCATTGCCGGCATTCAAAGCTACATCAGAAAGCAGACATTGCAGGAATTCACTCGCTGTAGAATTACGGAAGCTGAACTTGGTCTTATCCTTCAGTATCGAAATCAGCTCATCGATTTTGCCGCATTCCTCCACGCCCACATCTGCGCTGCTTCTCGTTCCAAGTAAGTCTGCATTCGCCACCAGCTCTTTGTTTACCTGAAAATTAAACGCCGTCAGCTCATAATACCCGTCATCGTCCGTAAAGTCCCCTTCTCCATATTGAGTATCGCTTTTATTGCTTCCCGTTACCGCCTTAGCCCCTGTGAAAAGCATGGCTCCCAGTGCGTCGTTCGTATTATAGCCACTGGTAAAAACTTCGTTTACCTTGGCGGCAAACGCGCGGACGAATTCGTTCAATTGGGACAGATAATAAGGAATTCCCTGATAACTGATATCAGTGCCTATTTCTGCTTTCTTGGCAGTTTTGGAAGCGTCGATTATCGTATCGCACTTCGCGTCATCCATCTTCAGCGTATAGGTAGAAGTAGACGCATCGAAGGTCCATGACTGATAGTAATAAACTGTATTTCCGATAACAATGCTTCCTCCCGTATCGGAAAGGTTGCACTTATTCATATCCGTCAGATATTCTTGTGTCACCTTAATCTGCACTTGTGCATTTGAACCGTCAGCAGTTCTTCCCACATTGGTAACCGTGCCGGAAAACGCCTGACTATTATTGCCGTCGCGCATGGCCACAAGGCCCTTTAAGGCTCCGCCCATCGATGCGTTATTCAGATTGAATTCATTGCCGTTATCCCAGTAAATGTCATACAATCCATCCGCATCCGTCATGTTTATTTTCTCATTTTCCGCTCTGGAAACACATTCGAGCGTATTGTATTCATTGCCGTCTACTAACGTCTGCCCACCTGCTATATACACCATAAAACGCGTTCCGCCGGTCTCTCTGTCGGGGTTATTCGCATCGGTAACAGCAATCTCTTTCGTCTCGATATCTACGATTTCCGCCAGCTCGTCCAGCATCAGATCCCTCTTGTCGCGCAGCTCGTTGGCCGCAGCTCCTGTCATCTCGATAACGTTGATCTGCTTGTTCAGTGTGGCGATTTCTGTGGCGATAGCATTAATTCTGTCGACTCTTATCTTGATTTCGGAGTTAATATCCTTTTGCAGCTCCTTTAAATTGCCCGCCGTATTATTAAAATAATCCGCCATGCTTTCCGCCGCCGCTATGAATTGAGCCTTACTCTCCGTGCTGCTGGAATTGGTGGTAATAGACTGTAATGCTGCCCAAAACGAGTCGTAAATCGTACCGAAGCCCGAGGTTCCGTCATCGTCCAGATATTGCTGCAGGGTATCCGTGTAATATTTCTTAACATCATACTCACCGAGTGTGGTGTTATTGCTCCGAAACCTTGTATCATAATAGCTGTCCCGCATACGCTCGATAGCTACCGTATCAACGCCCGCTCCGGCACAGCCGTATGTTGCGAACACGCGAAGGGCGTTCGCTGCCTCCTGCGTCACAGTCTGCCTGCTGTAGCCTTCCGTATTTACGTTGGAAATGTTATTTGCCGATGTATTAAGAGCCGCATTTGCTGCCCGTAATCCCGAGGATGCGATTGTCAGTCCAAAAAATTGTGATGGCATCTTAGCTCACCTTACCTTCCCAATGTGTTCAAAATATGTTCCATCATTTCATCAATAACGTTTATGTATCTGCTGGATGCGTTATACGCATTCTGGAATTTAATCATGAATTCCATCTCTTCGTCGGAGGATACCCCTAAAACCTGTTCTCTCGAGTTAAACGTCTCATTTACCGTACCCGCCTGTGCCGCTGCTATTTCCTTGTTCGCTTCACCCGTGTTGCTTACCTGAGAAATCAAACTGGAATAGTATTTTATGAGGTTAGTCTTTGTCTTCAGGTTCGGATTGAGTGTATATGACTCCTCGGAAAGCACATCCAAAAGCTTCTGGGTGGTATCCGCATCTTCTTCTCCATTCTGCAGACGGAAGGAAAGCAGGGCCGGCTCCGCAACAAGATCCTCATTTATGATAATATTACCGATGGTAAAGCCTACCGTTGCATCATTCGCAATCATCTCAAACAGCTGATAGGGATTCCCATTTTCATCCTTCATGTAATCGGTGTCCGGCTCGCTCTCTGCCGCCTCTTTGAGTACATCATTGATTACAGTGGTAATTTTATTTATCAGCTGGTCGAACTCAGCCTGTATATTCATGAGCAAAGACTGGGATATATTGGTATTGTAATATTCTCCGTCTTCCATATCGTGGTAAGTGGCACGTTTTTCACCTCTTGCAAGCAGCAGCGCTCTTGTGGAGCCTATATCCGTATTCAAATCGGAAGATATTGTCTGAGTCGGGTCATATATTCTGGCCGCGTCGAGATCCAGAACCTTTTCTCCATTTACCGTTTTATAGTTGGCAAGCTGTGACCAGTAAGGGGTATAGAATCCTGTAGTATTATCCTGATACAGCTCGATTTTATTCACCGAATCCGCCCTCACGAAATCGATGCCTTCGAACTTCACGGTCACTACACCGTATAAATCCTCCGAGTAACTGATGTTTCCAAGCTTTGCCAGCTCGTCCAGTATCTGGTTTCTTTTATCTCTTAAATCGTTGGCATTCTCAGTGCCTCCGGTCTCTATTTTCAATATTTGTTTGTTGATATCGACCAGCTGCTGACCGTAATCGTTAATGGTATTTACGTTAGTCTTCACCTGTGTATTCAGGTTGTCCTGCTGCTCGCTGAGTCCATTATAAACGAGCTGCGCTCTTTGAATGAATTCCTTGGATCGCGTCACGAACAGGTTCTGGTTGGTAAGCTTGCAGGGATCCTTCGCCAGCTCTTCGATAGCAGTCCAAAGGTTCTCCAAAGCCTCCGAGAACTCTACACCCTGAAACTCTCCGAACAAGTCCTCCATTTCTTCGATGACCTGCGTGTTCGTCTCGTAGAACGCACTGCGCCCGGATTCCTTGCGATATGTCTTATCCAGGAATTCATCTCTTACTTGTCTTGTTTGGGAATAAAGCACGCCCAGACCGGTCTGCTGGTATGCAACAGCGGAGGCGTTGACCGAGAGAATATTATAGCTTCTTGTACCGAGCAGGATCTGTTGTCTCGTATATCCTGTGGTATCAACGTTAGCCATATTATGCGCCGTCGTATTGAGCGCGTTTTGACTTGTTTGTAATCCGGATGCACCGACGTATAAGCTTCCAAATAATGACATATGATATTACCTCTCTAAGGGATTATTGTTTTGTATCGAATTCGCTTCTGTCTACTCCGATTACACTTCCGGCATTATACGCGCCTTTGTTGTAATTGGCAGTTGCAGGAGCCGCCTTCATTGCCTGGACCATATTTATCTCGAACTCTACCATCTCCAGTGCGCTGGACAGCAATTCTCTATTCTGGGAATTCACCCTCTGCACCTTGTGCACGATGTCCTTCAGCCTGTCATAGACTTCCGCCAGTTTCTGGCTCTCCACCGGTCTCGGTTCAAGCATTTGAATAATGTTAGCAAGCTTCAAATCTTCAACATCCCTGTTTACTACGTTGGCAATATCACGGATCACTTCCTGTCTGTCATGATCCAAATGATTAATTCTGCTTACAACGATTTGTTCTTCATCCGTGATTTTTGATAGCTCTTTCAAATCACCGGCTATGATAACCGGAGTCTTATTTTGGGATAGCCCCAGCAAGTTTTCATACTCATCGCACAATTTACCTAATATATCTATCAGGTTCTCCATTAAACTTGCCACAGGACTACCTCATTTCTTCACATTTCTGCAACAGCTTATCAGCAAATTTCTCCGTGCTCACCTCGTAAGTACCTGCTTGAATACTCTTTTTGAGAGGAGCAGTTAATTCTTCTCTGACATCTGCAATGCCCGCTATCGCTTGTTTCGCAGTATGATAATCTTTTCCAACGCTAGAAATAGAAAGCTGATCGGATACGCTTGCACTCACTGTCTTCTGGCTTTTATCAACTTTTTCCTTCTTATATATCTGCTGAACCTGTGAATAAGCTTCTATACGCATTGCTCACTCCTCCTTTCGTGTTATTTTACTGTTTTCTTATTATTAGTATCGGTTTTTTTTTTAATAACTTTAGAGGAAAACAAATTTTATTTGCCAAAATTCATTTGAATTTGTTTTCCCTCCATTGCATCTTCCAGCGTGGGGACGATCAGCTCCGTCTGCGCGATCATAGACTTAGGCTTTTGTTCGGGATTATCCTGCCCAAAAGGTACGAAATAAATTCCTTTCGCATTCATCAGCACTCCGATATTGGAAAAATTCAGACCCAGCGCATCGTTGGTGGAGATAGAGATTACCAGGGGCTTATTATTTCTCATATGGGATTTGGCCGCCATCAAAACTGGCGTATCCGTGATTCCTCCTGCCAGCTTGGCGAGAGTATTACCGGTACACGGTGCCACAATAAGGATATCCAGAAGGTTTCCGGGCCCCAAGGGCTCCGCTTTCTCAATGGTAACAATAGGCTCATTTCCGGTAATGTTCCTAAGCTTTTCCTTAAAATCCGACGCCTTGCCGAAACGGGTATCCATGGAAGCGGCATGAAAGGAAAGTATCGGGACGACATTCGCGCCTTCTTTTTTTACATTTTCCACTTCCTTTAATATTTTATCGAATGTACAAAAGGATCCTGTAATAGCAAATCCGATATTTTTTTCCTTTAATTTCATAGTTCCACCATCTTTTCCCTTTCCTTAAGAATTGCTCTTAACAAGATTTCCGCGCTGGTCTTCGGAGAATATCTTCCTGGAATGCCAAGCGACAGCACTGTCTTTATTCCAGCGCGCTCGCAAGCTGCAAAATCCGTCCCTCCAGGGGACGATGCGATATCGACAATAACCGCATCCTCTTTAAGAACGGCGATTTCCTTCTCCTTAAGTACCATAGCCGGTATCGTGTTGAAGATAAATAACATGCCGGAGATCACATCTGACATATCCTTTAGAAGTACGGTACCGTACCCTTCCTCTCCCGCCTGCGCTAATGCGGTTTCACTCCTCGCCGCAATTGTCGTATCGATTCCCCACGCCTTTAGAAGTCTTGCAATTGCTTTCCCGCATTTCCCGTATCCCAACACCATACACTTACCGGAATGGATATTATTCAGGCTAAGCCCGATGGCCTCTGCCACCGCTCCCTCCGCGGTAGTCAGGGCGTTCTCTGTCTCCACTTCTTCTATCTGTAAGAAATCCCTGCAAAATACACCTTTTTTTTCTGCCTCGCTTATAACTTCAACCGGAATATTTCCGCCGAACAAAACTTGCTTTTCCCGAAGTCCTCTGTAGAAATCCTCTATCCGGACCTTCTCCTTCCCTTCTGAAAAAACATGCACTCCGTCTTTGGAAAAAGGTACCGGTCCGATGATTATATCCGCCGTCCTCATCACCTCCGCAACAGAATCCGCACCGCAAGCTTCTATATTAATATATTTATTCATACCACTCTTCTCGCCTTCATCTTCCGTTCCCGCATACAGAATGACCTTTTCAAAATACCCGGTCAGTCCCTCCGCCAAAAACGAAAGCCGCCTGTCTCCACCGATGACTACTGTCGTTCCCATCAGACTTCCTCTCCTTTCCTTACCAACTTAATATAACGTGGTATTTCTCCATCCAATAATTAATCTGATACATATATGCCAGCATCTGCGGCCCTGCCATCAATTGCCCGTACCATGGCTTCCCGTAATCCGAAGGGGCCAGGAGAAACTTCTTAAGCTTCTCAGGATCGATGAACTCTAATACCGGCGATGAACTGTCCTGTACGATTTTTGTCAACTCTTCCTCTAGCAGCCGCTCGTATTGTTTGTCATAGGTCTTGGGATAGGGCGATTTCCTGCGGTATAATATCTCATCCGGCAAATATCCCCTTCCGCACTCTCGCAGAAGGCTTTTCACTACTTTGCCGCGGGATTTCATGCCCCAAGGAATATTCCATACATATTCTATTATCCGATGATCCGCAAAGGGAACTCTTGCCTCGAGACCGGAATACATGCTGGAACGATCCATGCGGTCGAGAAGGGTCTGCATGAACCACTTCTGATTGAGATAAGCAATTTCACGCCGCCTTGCTTCTTCCTCCGAGTCCTCCATAAGCCTGGGCGTTTCGGCCACAGATTTTTCGTAAGTCTCAGACACGTATTCATCCATATTTAAATATTCAATAAATTCATCTTTAAGGAGGACCTTTCTCGCCTCCAGATTCATCGTCCATGGAAAGGTATGAGCCTTGAAGCATTCCTCCTTATGAAACCATGGGTAGCCGCCGAAGATTTCATCCGCACATTCTCCGGTAAGTGCTACCTTATTGTATTTGCTCACCTGTGAGCAGAAATAATGCAGAGAGGAATCCACGTCCGCCATGGCGGGAAGATCTCTGGCATCCACGGACTGCTTCAAAAGCTCCGTTTGACCCAGGGTGGTGCATTCCAAAAACCTATGTTTTGTATCCAGATATCTTACCATGCGCTCCGCATAGGGGCGGTCTTGTGTGGGCTGAAAAGAAGAAGCCTCAAAATTCTCTCCGTTACCTACGAAATCAAAGGAAAAGGTGTTCAACTGCTTTCCATTTTTCTTCAACTCACCCGCACACACCGCCGACACCAGGCTGCTGTCTAATCCCCCCGAAAGAAAGGTACAGATCGGAACATCCGAAACCATTTGCCGTCTTATAGCGTCAGTTACCAGCTCCGCTGTCTTTTCTACCGTCCTCTCATAGCTGTCCTCGTGGGGCAAGCTAACTAAGGACCAATAGCATTTTTGCGTCAGGCCGTCCTTATCAACGCGGATGTAGTGTCCGGGAAGCACCTCGTCGATTCCCGCGAAGACCCCGACACCATAGGTTTTGGCAGGACCTATGCCAAAGATTTCGTTCATTCCATTTTTGTCTATGACCGGTTTTACCCCCGGATAGGATAAGATTCCTTTTATCTCAGAGGAGAAAATAATTCCTGTTTCTTCCTTTTTATAAAAAAGCGGTTTTACTCCGCTTCTGTCTCTATATAAATAGAGCTGTCCGGCGACGGGCTCCCATATAGCAAAGGCAAATATACCGTTTAGCTTTTTTACAAATTCCGGTCCATATTCCAAGTAGCTGACAAGAATGACCTCCGTGTCACTTTTTGATTGAAACACCCAGCCCTTTGCGGTCAGGTCGCTCCTAAGCTCCCCGGTATTATAAAGCTCTCCGTTATATACAATTGTCCATGTATACCCGTCTACTGTATAATGAAGGGGCTGTTTTCCTCCTTCAAGGTCTATGATGGAAAGACGCACATGGGCCATTCCTATGTGGGAATCCAGAAAAATTCCCTCCTCGTCGGGTCCTCGGTGTTTTTGTATGTAGTTCATTCCCTCCAGAACCTTCCTGTAATATTCCCGGCGGAGCGTATAATCATTTTTAGAATCAAAAAATCCTCCGATACCACACATCCTCATTTCTCCTTCCAACAAAGCGACACTATTCTTCATTATCATATGTTCCCGAAGGAGAAATGCCACCGTCTGTTGCCTTTTCGACCCTTAAAGCAAATGGTTGCTCTGTCCAACGAAGCGAAATGGAAGGTTTATTATCTCTGGAAAACAGGGCCGGTGAGATCGAAGCGATGGAGGCAAGGCATGAGACAAATGCCGGTATCTTTACATCTGCCGGTACATATGCTCCTACTCTGGGAGTTTTAGGTGCCGTGTTCGGACTGATTGCTGCTATGGCCAACATCGACGATACAGGCGCCGTGGCTGAAGCTATCGCAGCAGCATTTATCGCGACAATCCTCGGTATTTTTACCGGTTATGTTTTATGGCATCCCTTCGCTAAGAAGCTGAAGATCAAGAGTCAGGAAGAGGTGCTGTTAAAAAGCATGGTTATCGAAGGGTTATTATCTATTCAGAAGGGTGATTCTCCTTTGATGGTTCAGGAGAAACTTCTTTCCACACTTCCTGGGTCAAAGCAAAACGAGGTTCTTGAAAGTCTGAAACAATATTAATGTCCTGCGGCAGGAAGTACGCAGATCATAAGAAAGGGTTATTCATATGGCAAGAAAAGGAAAGAAAAAACATCATGAGGAAGAAGCCGGGGAAGCATGGCTCCTCCCTTATTCCGACTTGATGACTTTGTTATTGGCCATTTTCATAGTTTTGTTTGCTGCAAGTAAGATGGATCAGGGAAAATCGGAAGCGCTGGCAGAAGCCTTTCGTCAGAACATTGTGGAGAGCGGCGGAGACGGTATACTATCCAATGACGGCAAATCAATTATCAATCTTTATCCCGGCGCTCCCATTACGGAACCTTCTACCGGAGACGCAGACAGTGAAAGTGTCGGCGAAGGCACTACGGATGGGATTTCGAACAGCGAAGATGCAAGAGAAGCTCTGTATGAGCTACTCGGACAGCAGGAAGTCAATAATCTGGAGGAGGTTCAGGCAGAGCTTGAAGATCTGTTCCAGCAGGAGAATATCGATACTTCAATTTCCTCACGTATCGACGAGAGAGGACTTGTCATCAGCCTAGATAATGCGATTCTCTTCGATTCCGGAAGCGCGCAAATCAAGAAGGAGAATGAAGATACTTTGCTTAAAATAGCAAGCACTATCAATACGCTTGATAATTATATCCGTATCGAAGGACATACGGACAACCGTCCTATCAATACGGCCGTTTATCCTTCCAACTGGGAATTGTCTGCAGCCAGAGCGACCAGTGTCGTGAAGCTGTTCCGCGACAGCGGAGGCATATTGCCGGAGAAGATGGTTGCCGTAGGATATGCGGAATTCAAGCCGGTGGCAGATAATTCTACAGCAGAAGGCCGGGCGAAGAATAGGCGTATCGATATTATCATTCTGAGCCAGAGGTATGATAGTCTGGAAGAACAGGTCGGTGATATTCAGTCGATCGACAATACAAATTAAGATAATATGACTTCGGGGAAGGAATCCTAATGAATTCCTTCCCCGTTTTTGTGTGATTTTATTTCGTTTGGAAAGTATTAATTAACTCGTTCAATTCTTCCGCCATTTCATTCAGTCTTGAAATGTTATTGGTTATTTCATTCACCGTCATCGTCTGCTCTTCTGCAGAGGAAGAGATTTCCTCCATGGCGGAGACATTTTCCTCAGCAGTCTGGGCAATGCTGCCTAGCATATCCAGTATATAATCCTTTTTCTGGTTCGTCTCATAGCTGCGCCGCGCGATTCTCCCGATATCTCCCATCAAATCCTGCAATTCTTCGGATATCTTATTGAAGACATCTTCCGCCGTGGACACCGTGCCGTTAATATTTTCGACACCCTGCCTGTTTATTTCGACAAAATTCACCGCCTTACCGGACTGCTGCATCATTTCATCCACCTTGGCCTTGATACTCTCCGCAGCCTTAGCCGTCTCCGTGGCGAGGATACGGACCTCTCCTGCAACCACGGCAAAACCTTTCCCCGCTTCTCCCGCTCTCGCTGCCTCTATATTCGCATTTAAAGCCAGAAGATTAGTTTGGTCTGCCACACCGGAAATAATGTTTACGATTTCTCCTATTCTCTCGGAATGCTCGTATATTTGTCCGATGACCTGTTCCATTTTCTTAGAGTTGGCATTATTCTCATCACTGGCTTGCTTCAACTCCTTTACAGAAGCAAGTCCATGCTCCTTTAGCTTCATCGTCTCTTCAGTTGCTTTCTCCATCTTCTCACTGGCAGCAGCCGTCTCTTTGATGTCATCCCCCAGCAGATTGACATTTTCCACGCTCTTTACGGTATTTTGCGTCTGGACCTCACTAAGTTCAGTCATCTGGTTTATGGACTTGGAAACCTCCTCCGTCATATGCACCACACTATCCGCAGATTCTTTCAGCTCACCGGAAAACTGATTCATCACTTCTGCAGAAGAAATGATAGATTTCACAATAAGGTTCAGCTTATCGGTCAGAACATTAACGGAATCTGCGAGGAGCTTGGTTTCGTCCTTCGTCCTTATGTTGATTTTCTCTACAGTCAGATCGCCTTGAGATACTTTATGCAGAATTCCGGAAATCACTTTAATAGGCCGGGTTATTTTTCGGGTAAGGAGTATTCCTGCGCTCAGAGACAGCACCAGTATAATCGCCAGAGCCGCCATATTGTAGTCCCGGATAATCTGCGTACCTCTGAATAAGTCGCCGTTATAGATTACTGCCGTAATCGTCCAGTCCCAGTATGGAAAGTACTGCGTATACACCGTTTTTTCCCCGGAGATGCTGCTTACGTCTCCACTCAGCTCATATTCCAGCATTCCGCCGCCGCTTTTTGCCGTCTGAATTATCTCCTGTATAATAGCCCTTCCGTCCTTTGACGTTAAATCCATGATATTACCGCTTAAAAAAGGATGGAAAATTACGTCTCCGGCAGAATTGACTACGAAGAAATATCCTCCCTCCCCTAAATCCAAGGTATGATATTTATATTGTGTATTTTCAGTAGCTGAGGATACCGCATCTACTTCTCCGTCTGCATCCGAGGCCGTGGTTGCGCCGGATACCGCATCAGAATCTGCAGTCGTCCCGGAGGATAACGTATCCGAAGTGCCGCCGTGCATCTCACTAATAGCATCTATGGAAGTTGCCTGAGCCTCCTCCTGTGTCATCCAGCCGCTTTCTTCCGTAGAATAATGGTAATTTTTGTTGATTTCAAACAAGCAAGACTCTATCACATTTTTCAGAATAATCTGATTGGAGCGGGTGAGTTCTCCCTTGGCAATGACATAATTGATGGAGGAGACACCTGCCAACGCGACGAGAACGATGGCAATGATAAAAATACAGATTTTTTTATTTATGGTATCGATTTTAAAGAATTTCATAGACTTTCTCTCTTTCTTTTGTATGCAAAGAAAGTACAATGACCGCAAAAGCCCCTCTCTTCCGATTTGATATTGTCAGACATTTCTTTGTTATTTAATGTAATAACACATTTCTAAACAATAATCAATATCGGTTAAGAGTAGTCTATGATATTTTTTCTCAATTTTTACATGCTTCTTACTTAATGGGATTTTTCAAAAGCTCCACATCTTCCCCACTGATCGGCTTGCTGAAATAATAGCCTTGAATATAATCCCCTTCCAGATCCCTTACTCTATCCCTCTGATGCTTTTCTTCTATTCCTTCTACCGTGATCTTCAAACCGAGACAATGAGCCAGACGTATGATATTTTCAATAAAAGCGTCTTTTCCCTCCGTTAAGAAAATATCGACCAGAGACTTATCCAGCTTTATCTTTTCCACCGGTATATATGTCAAATAGTTAATGGATGAATATCCCGTACCAAAATCATCCAGCGCCAGTCTGACACCAATAGAAGAAAAATCTTCGAATAGCTTCATAGCCTTTTCGTTATTATTAAGGAAAATACTTTCTGTAATCTCGATTTCTATCAAATTAGATGAGATATTGTTCTCTTCCAGCAAGTCTTTCAAATAACTGACGTAACCTCTGTCCTGAAGCTGTTTGCTGGAAAAGTTAATTGCCACCGGCCTTAGCTCCATGCCGTGCTCTCTCCACGTCACCATCTGCTGGATTACCTTCTTCGTCACGATGCGCCCCAGCAGTATGATAATTTCCGACTCCTCGGCTATCGCGATAAACTGAGCGGGAGAAATCGCATGATCCTTCAGTCTCGCCAGGGCCTCATAGCCATCCAGCATACCGGTGACCGCATCGACCTGAGGCTGATACAGAACATAGAAGCCGTCGTTTCTGCAAGCTTCACTTAGGATATTCTTAATATTCTTTCGCTTGAGCGCTTCATCCTTCATGCCGGCATCATAATAAATCCATTCATTCGTTCCCAGTTTCTTAGAGGCATACATCGCGTAGTCGGCATTGGAGACTAATTCGCTGGCATCCGCCGCATCGCCTTTAAAACAAGCGATTCCAACGCTTATCCTTATATAATGCTTCTTTTCATCGAAAACAATAGGCATTGCAAAATCCTGCTTGATCTGACATATTAATTCTTTGTCCTGCTTCATCTGATCCGCCTTTATGATCAGCATGAATTCATCTCCGCCCAGCCGCGAGGCATAAAAAAGTCTATCGTCCGTAAGTTTAAGCAGGCGTCTGGCGGTCTCCCTTAAAATCTCATCGCCGCAGGCGTGTCCATAAGCATCGTTAGTCTCCTTGAAATCGTCGATATCCATGACGATGACTGTGCATTCCTCCTTTGCCGCAATCAGCCTATTCAGCATTTCCATTGCGGCACGTCTGTTGGGAAGGTCCGTCAGATAATCGTGTTCTGCCTGATAGAGGATGTATTCCTCCTTCGTCTCGAGGTATTTTATGTAGTTCTTATTTTCTTCATATTGTTGCTTTAGCTTCTCTTCGGTAATAATTAATTTATCGTAGGTCTCCTGTAATTCTCCGTGAGATTTCTGTATTTCCCTCATCAGGCGGCGGCGCTTTATATTATCCACGATCAAAATAAACAATATGCACAGGCAAACCGCAAGAAGTAGAAGCACGGGAACAAGTATCTCTTTATACTTTTCAAAAACTGTCTGGGACTTGTTCACAACAACGGCATCCTTAGGTATAAGAGAAAAATCGATGTCATACTTTTTCAAAACCTGATAGTCGAAACAATACTGGCCCTCGCCTTTGGTTACCACAGGAATATCAGCAGCGTCCGCCCCGTTCAGAATATCCAGCACTATGGAGCCGGCTAAATAACCCGACTTCTCATAAGAAACCATCTTACCGCCAATCAGTCCCTCTCCGACTCCGGCAACGGAAACCCGATATATGGGCACCCTGGTATGCTCCACAATATACTGCACACTTTCCGGTATGGTATATAGGTTACCGTTCACGTCTTCAAAACGGCTCATATATATAACAATACTGTCCTCAGAAATCTTATCCAGTTCTTCTCCGAATCCCTCCAGCGTATATTCGGAGGAATTAATTCCCGAAAATTCATATCCGGGAAAATCATCTTTCACAGAGTAAAACCGTTTTTCATCCCCTTGCCCTGTCAGCGTGCTGTCGTAAATAGCGACCATCTTCGTCGCCTCAGGCTGGAACTTAATCGCCAGATCGAGGGTATCTTTCAGATACAGTTCTTCCACTGCGCCGGTAATATAAGGATTCTCCCCTGCCCTTATCGCATTCTCCGCATTGTTGATACAAAAGAATACCATAGGGATTCCCGCGAACAGCTCCTGCTGATAGGTCTCCGCAAATTCTAAAGCGGCATCATCTCCAAGCAGGATCACATCGTATCTCTCAAAATTATTCAGCTTGTACTTAAGGCTTTGATAAAATAAATCCTCATTCTCCTTATTATTAAATCTCTTCATATCCATATATTCGATATCGAGCTGAATATTGCTGCCTGAAAACGCCTTCCCGATCCCCGCCTTCTGCGAGTCCAGAGTCTCGAAGCTCTCGCTGTAGGAGCTGATAAAGAGCACATGCTTAACAGAAGGATAGTCCTTAACAGCAAAGGAACTATCCTCCCTATAAAAGAACAAATAATAAATCAATATTGCCAGAGCCGCCGCTAATAAAAGGACTCCAATCACATATCTCCGCGCCAGCTTTTTTTCCTCTTTTGTCATAAGAAACTCCTCTATATCCATATACTCTTTTTAATAGAAGTGGCTTCCACATAAAAGCATATCATTTCGTTCTTTTTTTATTGCTATTCTATTTTCCATTATACTCCTCCCAATAAGAAAGTAAAAGTATAATAATTTTCATATTTTTATCATATTCCTATCATATTTATACCTCATTTGTACCTTATTTGCAAATAAATTAATTTTTATTCAAATTTATGGATAATAATTTTCTTCAAAAGAATAATATCAAAAAAATCAAGTCACTGCAAAAACAGCGGCAACCGGCTCATCTGCAAGGATAAGCGGCGCCGCTTCTTATGGAATTTGAAAATCGATTTCCGTGTATGACAACTCAAGTCCGATATTTTTACTCAATTAATATTTATTATTACTGCCACACAGTTTTATCTTATTTACAACAAGCTTTTTTACTTCTTCTTTCCCCTGCTTATTATATTTTTTGGGGTCATATACCTTATTATCATTTAAAAGAATTGCATTTACACCTTTCGTAAAAGCAACTCTAAGCTCCGTAGCGAAATTGACTTTACAAATTCCAAATCCAATTGACTTTTTTACAGCCTCATCCGGTACACCGGATGCCCCATGCAGCACCAGCGGAACAGAGACCACCCTATGTATTTCCTCTAATCTTTCAAAATCCAGTTTAGGTTCTCCCTTATAAAATCCATGCGCTGTCCCTATCGCTATGGCCAGAGAATCTACACCTGTTCTCTCTGCAAATTCCTTAGCCTGCATTGGGTTTGTATACAGAGCATCTTCGCTCTTAACCTCATGACTGTCTTCTTTGCCGCCCACAGTACCGAGTTCGGCTTCGATCTGGATTGCAGAAGCTCTGCAGAAATCTGCAACATTTTTTGTTATATTAATATTTTCTTCAAAACTTAATTTAGAGCCATCATACATAACAGATGTATATTTAGCTCCCACTGCTTCTCGGCACAGCTCTAAGCTATCGCCATGATCCAAATGAAGAGCGATTGGTACATCTGCCTCATTCGCCGCCGCAAATACCATCGCACGAAACATGGCAAGACTTGCGTATGCTACCGTAGAAGGGGTCGTTTGAATAATAACCGGCGCTCTCATTTCTACTGCCGCCTCTACAATTGCCTGAACCATCTCCATATTTTCCGCATTGAATGCTCCAACCGCATATTTCTCTTTCTGTGCTTTTCTTAACAGTTCTAATGAACTTACTAATGCCATATTAATAACCGTTCCTTTCTCATGTCCTGCATGTTATCGCCGCAGGTACAAAATCTTGTTTGTATATTCTCAGTTCTCAAATTGCTTCCCTATATACAAAAGAGAAAAGTAAACAAAGTGATTTCTCTCCCGTTTACTTTTTTCTTATACTTAATGATATTCTACAAAGTTATTCTGTAAGAAAATCATCGACGTTATCGATTGTAATAAGCTGAAAATCAACTTTATATCTGCTTTCCACTTCTTCTCCGCTGGCAACTTTAACCGCCACGTCTATAGCCGCTGTCGCCTGTCCCTTTGCATCCTGAAGAACCGAAGCACTTAAACGTCCGTCTTTTACCGCCTGAAGCGCATCCGGAATTCCGTCTGTTCCAATGATGATCATTTCCCTGCCCTGTGATTCACATGCCTGCAATGCGCCCATAGCCATGTCATCATTTTCACATATAATCGCTTTTAAATCCTGATATTTTCCTAACCAGTCTTCCGTGGTAGACATTGCTGTACTTCTTGACCAATTGGCAGAGAGAGTTGCCACACATTCAATTCCCTCTTCACTAAGTATTGTATTTTGAAGGCCTTCATATCTCTTAATCTGAGCGCTTTGTCCCATTTCGCCTTCCAAGATGGCAATCTTTCCTTCGCCGCCTAATTGTTTGGAAACAAATCTGCCCATTATTTCACCGGCTTCAATGTCTTCAGAGCCTACAAATGCCGCATAATCCGTTCTTGTCGTTTCCGTATTCACTTCCACAACAGGGATGCCTGCTGCAGCTGCCAGATCCAATACCTGTGCGGAACCATCCGCATCTTGAGGATTCAGAACAATAACGTCGACCTGTTTTGCAATTAAATCTTCTGCCTGAGAAATCTGCTTCGCAATATCAGCCTGTCCATCCATTAAGTACAAAGTTGAATCCGGGTAGTCAGATTCCATGTAGCTTTCAATTGTAGTCCCAAGTTTATTAGAATAAGTATCGGACATCGTTTTCATCAATACTCCGACTTTCAGCGCTATTCCTCCTGCCTCCTGCGATGCCTCTTCCGTTGCTTCTTCCGTTACTTCTTCTGTTACTTCTTCTGTTACCTCTCCAGCACTTTCCTGAATATTCTGCTGTTCTGTTCCCGCGCTGCTTCCTCCGCAGGCTGCGAGTCCCAATACCATCATGCCCGCCATTACCACTGCCAATACCTTTTTCATTTTCATAGTTCTTCCCTTTCTTTTTGTACTTACTATAATTTATTTTGATGAATCCTTGGAACGGATATCAAAGCATACAGCCCCAAGAATAATCAACCCTTTGATGATCTGTTGGTAGTAAGAGGATACATCCAGGAGATTTAAGCCATTATTTAACGTCCCGATAATCAAGATACCAATTAATGTGCCTCCAATAGTGCCAACGCCTCCTGTCATGCTAGTTCCCCCGATTACCGCGGCAGCAATTGCATCCGTTTCGTAAGCGACACCCACTGCCGGCTGCCCGGAGTTCGTTCTGGATGCTAATACGATTCCTGCAATACCTGCTAAAACACCACCTAATATATATACTTTGAGCAATACTTTCTTTACATTAACACCCGAGGCGCCAGCTGCTTTGATATTGCCTCCGGTGGCATAAATGTATCGGCCGAATTTCATCTTGCTTAACAAAATGTGAGACAAAAATGCAATGATCAGAAAGATAATAATCGGTACACTGCCTTTCCCAATATAGCTGAATCCTTCCGAGGCCAATGTGTAAGGCTTACCGTCCGAATATACATATGCAAATCCTCTGGCTATCGTCATTCCTGCTAATGTTGCAACAAAGGCAGGGACTTTCATATGTGCTACAAAGAATCCATTCATGGCACCAAATAGACCGCATGCCAGCAACGCTGCGAGTATGGCCACTATCACCCCATTAGGATTAGCGACCAGAATACTTCCTGCCACAACACCGGATACGGCAATTAAAGACCCTACTGTCAAGTCAATACCTCCGGTCATAATCACAAAGGTCATACCGATAGCTATTATACCGTTTACAGATACCTGCCTCAGAATATTTACTGCATTATCCATTGTTCTAAATGTTGGAGAAACACACAGTAAAATCAACCACATGATTAGCAGCACCAACAGAATCCCATATTTTTGAGCAAAATCTATGTTAGATAATTTCTGTTCCTTTTTCAATTTTCCATCCTCCTATACTTCCTGTAATGCGCTGCTTAACAAGTTTTTCTGTGTGATTTTCCCCGAATCAACGTCTTCTTTTGAAAAACAGCCGGTAACTTTACCGTTAGAAACTACCAGTATACGGTCACTCATTCCCATTACCTCCGGCAATTCCGAAGAGATCATAATAATAGCAATTCCTCTTTTCGCCAATTCTACCATTATTTTATATATTTCAAATTTGGCTCCTACATCAATGCCCCTTGTGGGTTCGTCTAAGATTAATACCTTAGGATCTGATAGCAGCCACTTCGCCAGAACTACCTTTTGTTGATTGCCTCCGCTCAGTGTTCCTACATTAACGTTGATGTCCGCACATTTTATGGCAAGCGACTGTTCGTATTCCTTCACCGTATCCTTTTCTTTTTTTTCATTAATAAAAGGAGCTTTATATTGGGTATCCAGATTTGGAAGGGAAACATTTTCCTTTATGGAACGGCATAATACTAATCCATAAAGTTTTCTATCTTCACTGACCATAGCTATTTTATTATTGATGGCATCCTTAGGAGATTTGATCTTCAAACTTTTGCCTTCTAAAATGATTTCTCCGCTGTCATATCTGTCAATACCGAATATGGCATTCATAATTTCACTGCGTCCCGCACCCATTAATCCCGATATCCCTAAAATTTCTCCGGAACGCACCTCAAAACTAACGTTTTCAAATACGCCTTTTGATGTAAGATTTTTTACTTGAAACAACACATCTCCCATTTTTACATCTTCCTTGGGATAAATCTTATCCAGTGTCCTGCCGACCATCATTTCCACTAATTCATCTTTGGTTACACCTTCTGCGGACACTGTTTCGATATATTCTCCATCGCGAAGGACCGTAATTTGATCCGAAAGCCTTAATATCTCATCCAAGCGGTGAGAAATATAAATAATAGCAACATTTTTCTTTTTCAAATCTTCGATAATCTGAAACAATTTCAGGGATTCTTCATCAGATAACGACGATGTAGGCTCATCCATGATTATGATATCCGCATTCTTCCTGACAGATTTTATAATCTCCAGCATTTGAATTTGAGCTACGCTCAATTTGCCGACCTTCGTTTTAGGATCATAAAGCATACCGTATTCTTTTAATATTTCTGCGGCTTCTTTATTCATTAATTTGTCATTTAAAAACCGGCCTTTCATTTTTTCCTGTCCCAAAAAAATGTTTTGTGCTATACTCATATCCGGCAACGGAGCGAGTTCCTGATGAATCATCGCAATTCCTTCTTTTTGAGAGTCTGACATAGATCTATTTTTCAATAGTTTCCCATTATGATAGACTTCTCCTTCATCCGGAATATATTCTCCAGTTATCATTTTCATGAGCGTGGATTTCCCGGCTCCATTTTCACCGACAAGAGCATGTACTTCGCCGGGCTTTATTTGAAAGCTTACACCTTTTACCGCGTATACTCCTGGAAATCTTTTGTGTAAATTTTTCACTTCCAAACGATATTGCTCCATCTTTTTTCTCCTTCCCTATACAAATATGCCGCCGATAATATGACCTGGTCTCACTGCATAGTTATAATCCTCAATCAACATCTTTATATTATCCTTTGCCAGTTCACGTGCCTTCATATTGAGTTTTTTATCTCTGACCTTTATATATTGCAGCGGCATATACTGCTGCAATAAACTAAGAGGTATCTCGACGCTATCAAGGTTATCAAATAACTTTTCCATACTTTTTATAATTTCAGGCTGAGCAAAATAGTAGCGGCATCTATCAGAAAAACTATACTTTCTTTTTATTTGCAGTTCCTTCTCAGATCCATGATAGTGCTTCTTCCAATTTTCCGGATTACTCACCATAACATCTTCCAATACATCAATAAAATTGGCCCGTTTTTCTCTCGTTATTAATTCTTCTTCTATACGGCTTAAAGCAAACAACCCTTCTCTGAGTGCAAAAGTAAGTGCCGGCCCAACTTTTAATATAGCGATACCGTCTTCTACCATCATTCGCAGGTTCTGAGGAGACTGATAATCAGTAGAATGTCCTTCCAATACGATACCTTCGTATTTTTTAACAGAATCACAGAGTTCTTTGGCATTGTACCTGTCATAGTGAAAGATTTCCGCATCTCCGAATTCCACACCCGGCTGGACAACAATTCCAATCACATTTTCAAACGCTTTGTCAATCCCGGCTTTTTCAAACTCTTTCCTATAAACTTCCAGAGTATTTTCCACGTCCTGAGGCTTGGTGACAGTGATACTTTCTTCCTCTTCCTGTGCGCCTCCCGGTATCGGGACCTCACTGCCAATGATATAAACAGGTCTGGCCTCCGAAGGATTTTCTTTCAACAACTCCTGATATGCTTCTTCGCATACCTTATATAGTTCAGCGCCTCTGCGGGCGATTACTTCATCGGATAGCTTCTCATCAATAGAATCACTGGCAAGACGCATACTTGTATCCAAATGTATTTTTTTATAACCCGCTTTCACAAACTGTCTGACAAGCTCTTTTGATTTTTCCATAGCCGCGCCTTCATTTTCGCCGGTCCATATAAGGGGACCAAGATGATCACCGCCTAAAATAATATTTTCTTCGGGAAAATATATTTTATCTGCTATTTGATAAACAAATCTTTTGAAATCAATTGGTTTCATTCCTGTATATCCTCCAAATTGATTCACCTGATTAGCAGTGGCTTCAATCAATGCCACATCGCCGTTCCTTTTTGCCTGCTCCAAAACAGCTTCGATCACTAATTCATTGGCCGTACAAAAAGAAGCGATACCACACGGCACTCCTGCGCTGCGCCTTTCTATCATATATCTTATTGAGTCTTTCATGGCTGCTCTCCTAATTTTCATTAATCATTTTCCAAACTGTTTCCTGACTAATATTTCCTTCCATAGGTCCAAATGCGGCGGCATTTAATGCTCCGGCAGCAGCTCCCATCTTCGCAGCCTCCGATATATCTCTTCCTTCTATCAATCCTGCAATAAATCCTCCGTCAAAGCAGTCACCCGCTCCTGTGGCATCTTTCTGTTCAATTTTATAAACACCCATTTCGACCACTTGATCTCTTGTATAAATAATACTTCCCTTAGAGCCATTTTTCAGTGCCAAAATCTCCAGCTTTGGATTTTCAAAGCACACTCTAACGGCCGATTCCACACTGGCCTCACCAGTTATAGACAACAGCTCCTCAACTCCAGGCATAAATACATTTGTATTTTTTATAACTTCATTTACCACTTCATAAACAGAATCATCAGAAAACAATTCTTTTCTAATATTTGGATCAAAGGAAATTTTGGTTCCGTTTGCCACCAGCATCCTCATAGTCTTTAGTATTTCCTGTGCAAAGCTTTTGTTTGCCATAAGGGAGCATCCCATAATATGCATATATTTCACATCTTTAAAATCGCCTACATCCGGAGATTTTGCTTCCACTGCCGGAGTATTGCCCATATGGAATATAAACTTCCTGGAACCATCATTAAAATAGGTCACAAACGCCACTCCTGTTGCTCTTTCTTCGCTTTCCAGCACATAACTGCAGTCCACTCCGTCATTTTTTAACCGGTCTAAGATATTCTTTCCGAAATCATCTTTTCCGACACCGCCTATAATGGCCGTCTTGTGCCCCAGCCTTGCAACAGTATCTATAAAAATTGCAGGTGCGCCGCTTGGATATGGTCCTCTAAATATATCTGTCGTATATAATTGAGCATCTTCTTCTGTTCTCATTATTTCTACGAGCATTTCGCCCATTATCAGTACTTCTGTCATATTTTCTCCTTACCCCGCAAAACAGCCTTTTAAAAACTTCAAAGATTCACTAATGTATTTATCCATTTGCTCACTGTCAGCACCATTGCTCAAATCGCGCCATACACGAATATCGCGGCCTACTTCTCCACCAGTCAAAAGAAAGGGTTCCATTACTACCGCTTTTTCATAATTAATATCTTTTAAAGCCCTTCCAATTTTCTTCCAGTCAATACTGCTATTCATTCCCGGTAGCTTCCTGTTATTTTCTCCTACATGAACATGTCCAAGTAATTTTCCTGCTTTACGGAGTGCCTCGTACATATCATCTTCTTCAATATTCATATGGTAAGTATCTAATAAAACCGTAATACTTCTGCTCCCAATTTTTTCAACGTACTCCATAGCCTCTTTACATTCATTTAATATATAACTTTCATTTCTGTTAAGAACTTCTAAAGCTATTTCAATATTTAATTCCTCTGCCGTTTTACTCAGTACTTTTAAAGCTTCAATACTGTGTTTCCATGCTGCCGCTTTATCTGTATAAGCGAAATCGGACGGCCAAAAAGAATATATAGCTCCTACCAATATTTTAGATCCTAATTTTTTCATGTTTTGCATTACTTTTATAAAATAATCAATACCATGCTCTCTGACTGCTTTATCAGGTGACGCTAAATCATTTTCTCTTGATGGTCCGCTGTTTGTAGTAAATTCTATATTTCTTTGTCTTCCTGTTTCTTTGAGCCGTTCGATTTCCTCATCGGACATATGGTATAAATGATCTGCTCCTATTTCTAAAATATCAAAACCAATATCCGCCACTTTATTTGTGACCTGTATATAATCGCAATTCCAATCATTTCCCCAATATGCATAACCTGTTCCAATTTTCATAATTATTTTTCTCCTTACATTTTGTGCTCGAGCACATTTTTGTATTTGCATTGTAACACTAAATTTAAAATGCATCAATTATTAATATATAACATATTTTTATATTTTTTTTGTTTATATTGCATAATGAATTTTTGTTGCTTTTTATCTTTTTGTGCTCGTGCTCTTTTATCTGGACATTCTTTTGTTATCATGATAATATAAAACAATAATAAATATGATTTTACTGGAGGGGAGTATTATTATGCCTGTTACTATAAAGCAAATAGCAGAGTTGGCAAATGTATCCAGAGGTACTGTTGATAAGGTTCTTAA
>JAEWPN010000100.1 GCA_023399455.1 Bacillota bacterium | reverse complement strand
ATGGTAAAGGTATTCTTTTCATAGGACTTCTTTATGTTCCTAAGCAGATATTCCGACTCGTTATAATACGCCTGATTGACATCGAAGAAGGAATGGTACCAGCCCAAGGTAACGATCATATAAGCCGTTCCTATACAGACTGCGGCCGAAAGCGCATTTAAAACAGCCCGGTAATACTTATTCTTCCCCCCCCCCAAAACACGGAATGCAAAATCCACAGGCAGCATATAGATGAAGCCGATGAAGGGCTCGGCAAAGGTAGAGGCTCTCGCCGCCGCAATCAGTTCCATCAGCCCTAACTGCTGTGCCGCTCCCAATGTACAGAGGATAATCATGTTAATGATCATCGCCATATAATCGTGCCCATAACATCTCGTCCTGCCATACAGCATTAAGAGTACCCCACAGACAGCACCAAGGAGCATACAAATAAACATAAGCCGAATCGCATCATACCCGAACATTGCAAGAATACCGAAGTTGATCAGCGCATTGAAATAAAACCGGAGAATTTCTACCGGTGTCATGACAGAATAATCTACCCTGACCTTTTCTGTTTCCTCCTCCGCCTCCTCATCAGTATCCAGGGAACCGCCTATGTCATCCCTATCCAATGCTTCCGCCAGCTCCGACTGGTAATCAGGGTCGCTTCCCACCCATTCCTCTCCGGTCATAACACTGGTAGCCCAGGCCATGGATTCCTGAAACGGGATTCCCTTCGCCAGACAAGCTCCCATGGGAAGAACCGCGATGAACGCCCCCATAATGCCGCAAAATAATAAGGGAATAAAATATTGCTTTTTAAATATCCTGGGAATATAGCCGATGCCTATCGCCGCCACGAGAAAAATCGCCGCAATCGCCGTGTAAAAATGGTATGCGATGACCAAACCTACGCAGAGCATTAGGAGAATCTCCTCCGACCGGATATACCTTCGATTAATATAGGAACCTGCACGGAATATTCTGCGAAGGCGGGAATCCCCTTCAATTACGAACTTCTTCCTATCCTCGTGTAAATACCTGATCATGAAATAAGCGATCCCTACTACCGCATACATCCCCGCCTCCTGCGGAAGAGAAGCAGCATAACGGCCTTGATTCAGCATAAAGCTGATAATCACAACTACCGTAACCGGCGTGTATTTCCCATGGAAGATTTCTTTCGCCAGAAGAAACAGCCCGACGAAGAGCAGAACCGTCTGGTAGGCTCCTGCATAGAGCAGTATTTCGCGCAGATTCAGTCCAAACAGCACGCGTATGATGTATGTCATGGCATGCATTCCGAAAGGATATATTCCATCAGAAAACAAGTTCCCCTGCTCCAGCTCGTAAATCCAAGACTGATGTACCGGTATATCGGAGAATTGATAGCAATGATAAAGCATAACATTGTGCGTCAGGAACCATATATTATATACGATCAATCCTGCCATAAGAAGAGTTTCCAGCCAGTGCCTCAGCATATAGCGCCAAACCATCCAGCCGCCTATCATTCTTATAAGTTTCTTCCACCATCCTGCGATCTCATGCAGAAGGTAGATGAGCAGTCTGTTATTTTTATATGCCTCCCAGAAAGAGTCAGACCATTCCTTAATGCGTCGGAAGAACTTTTTGTCGGAAAAGTTCCAGAGAATCAGAAGATAAATGACAATATTGCAGCCGATTACCGTTCCCCTGTTGCATATATCCAAAAAGCCAAGAAGAAGTACGAGATTAATCTGAAGGCTGGCCTGCGTAATCACACAGAACCAGAAACGGTATGCATAGCTTTTGTTCTTAAGATGATTTCTCCATACGAAAAGCGGAATCAGAAAATCTCTGACCGCACAGCTTAGCAAAACGAGTATCATAGACAATATATAGGCATTAGTATCGACTATCACCTTCCGCATCCCCTCCTTTAATAATATCCCTCACATTCCGGTACTCCCTGCTTATAAATATCACGTAGATTCCGCAGCCGAGCAGATATACCGCACCTCCCGCAAGAATCTGCATGGGAAGCAGCAAAAACGGATTTATATTCAATCCGCACATGGAATAAGTCACCGCAAACTCGGCTCCTCCGCAGACCATAAATGGCAAAAGCATCTTAATGAGCTGGCTGAGCCGATAGACATCCTTAATATAGTGCATCTGGTAAACACAGACCAATATCTCCGCACATAAGGTTCCAATCACCGCGCCGGAAGCGCCGTAAGGCGGAATCAGCAGCAGGTTGAGAACGATATCTGTAACCGCTCCCAGCGTTACCGAACGGATATAAATATTTTCCCGCTTGAACGGAATCAAATATTGGGTCTGCACCATCTCGGCCAGACTCATCGGTATCATGACCATCGCAAGCTCCATCGTCAGCACGATTGCCGGCACATACTCTTCTCCGAAAAACCACGGAATGAATACCGGGGAGACTCCGGCGATTCCGAAGCACAGCGCACAGCTCACGAAGCTGTTAAACCGGATGGCATTCCTCATCTTCCGTAGGCCCTCCTCGATCCGCTCGTTCGCCACCAGATTGGAAATTCTCGGAAGCATCACAGTATCCAGCGCGGACATTATCCCCTTCGGCAGATTGATGATATTCTCTGCATAAGTATAAAACGCTACGATGGCCGTACTTTTCGTCATAACACCCAGCATGATTTTGTCCATCCAATGGTAGCTGCTAAGGGCTAATAAGGGGACGAACAGCTTTAAGTTCGGCACGATATGGCAGACGATATCCTCCTTCTTCAGGCGCACCCATTTTATCTGCCGGAATAAAAACGGAACGAGCTGGATCTGCTCCAGCAAAAAGCAGGCACTCATCACGCAGGTATAGACCCACAAATCCTTTTCCGAATGCACGAATATAAAAACACCTGCAATAATGAGCGTTCTGGAAATCAAACTCCGAATCATCGTAATACGAAACCGCTCCATGCCGTAAAAGAACCAGCTGACGTCAAAGAGTATGGAGCCCACATACATAAGCTGCATCCAGTACACAACACTATCCGCTTTAAAAACAGTCACGATGAGAAGGAGAAAAATGAGAATGGAAATAATGGAGGTAAACACCTGCATGGTATAGATTCCCCAAAACACTCTGCTTCTCTTCTCTATATCATCCCTGCAGGATGCGATACTCCGGTTTCCATAATTATCCAGCCCCAGCTTGCCGAACATAATAAAATAGCAGGCCACCGTACTGGAAAAGGCATAAAGCCCCACCTGCTCCGCTCCCAGCACACGTGCCACATAAGGCGTGACAACCAACGGCAGAATGCAGATGGAAAGCCTGTATATTACATTGTATATATAATTTTTCTTCACTTGTGAACCCATTGATAACATCCTTTAGCCGGCAGAAGCAGCCTCGTTCCCTTCGATTTCGGGAATCCGCACCTGCGTATGCCTGTCGAAGGCCGTAGGCGAGATAGAGGTATCTCCTGACATTATAATTGCATTGGTAAGCGAGCTACATTTCGCAAAAGCCTGATGGTTAATGGAAAGCACTTTCTTAGGAATCTTGACGAGCTTTAAATTCCGGCAGCCGTAAAAGGCCCGCATAGGAATCCTCTCGATTTGGTTAGGAAACAGAAAATAATCCAAGGTCTCGCAGTGCATAAAAGCACACTTTCCTATGGCTTTCAGCGCATCGATCTGCGGAATCGCCACTGTCTCCAGCTCCTTGCAGTAGGCGAAGGCATAGCTTCCTATATATTTCACCCCTCCGGTCAGAACCACATTCTGCAGTCTCCGGCAGCCCAGGAAGACCCCGTTTTCTATTGTCTCCAATATGCTGTTCACACCGAATTCCACCGACAGCAGACTGGTACAACCCAAAAACACATAGCGGGGAAGCGTGCCTAGCGCGGTAGGATATAAATTGTTGGTCCTTTCCTCTCCGCGATGCAGGTAGGTAAAGGATAGCTGCCTTAAGGAACAGCATTCGGCAAAAGCGTATTTGCCGATTTGCACGATATTGGAGGGCAGACTCATCGTTTTTAACAGGCGGCAGCCCGCAAAAGCATAATCTCCGATTTTGCCGAGGCGGCTTCCTTCTTTGAAGGTGACATAGCGCAGGTTCCTGCATTTATGAAAGGCGTAGGCTTGAATTTCCAGTACTGTATTAGGTATTTCCACGCTGACCAGATTATCACAGCCATAGAACATGCCTTTCTTAATTACCGTCACATATTCCGGGATGACAATACTATTAAGCTTTTTGTCAAAACAAAAATGAAGAGACTTCTTCTCATTATATTCACGGGCAGAAGAAAACTCAAGCGGTATTTGTTCATCCTTCTCCGGCTCGCAGGGAGCCTTCAGCGCTTTTACCTTTTCCAGCTTCCCGTTTTGAATCATATGTATATCCCGATTCAAACGAAGCTTTCCGGCCAGCATCCGGAAGGCACGCTTATTCCATTTCATCATATAATAAACGCTTTTTGCAGCCTTCTTGAAAAGCATCCAGACAGAACGCAGCGGCGACTTGATGAAGTACATATAAATATAGATGAAATAGTTCAGCCACATATAGTTGACTCTTGCAAGAAAGAGCATACGCCCATAAAAATTCTGTGTCATGCGCTTATTCACCAGGAAAATCTCCGTATATTTATACAGAATCTTCTGTCCATCCTTAAAATCATTCCAGTCATAGGCTTCGTCGTCAGACGTAATCCTGCATTCGCACAAGGAATCGGCAGGAAACAGAATCCTTTTTCTGCGGCTTAGCCGAAACAGCATATCGCCGTCGCAAAAGTTGACAAACTGTTCGTCAAATCCGCCCTCTTCCAGCACCGCCGCCCTTCTGTAGATGACCTGACCCGGACTCCTCGCCGGATTGTCTAGCAGCCATAGAGAGGAATCCTCCTCCGGGTGTTCCATCAAAGGCTCTACTTCCAACTCCGGTCCCCGCTCGTCCATGAGTATTCCACCGCTGCAAGACGCCGCTGCCTCCGGCGAATCTTCCAGCCCGCCGATCTGTAATGCAACTTTATCCAGCCGCCATATATCATTGCTGCTCAAGTATGCGATATACTCTCCCTCCGCATTCCCAAGCATCTGATTACGGATAGCGGCAATCGAAAGAGATGGGTCCAGCCTCACATACTCTACCTCCGGAAAATCGATCAAATCTTCCTGCATCCCCAGACTGTATAAGCTATCGGGCTCATTGGCATCCACCACCAGCACCTTAATGGGAACATAGGTCTGGCAGAGAACACTTTGCAAAGCCCGGACAAAGCTTAACGAAGTATTTCTTCTTGCAATTAAGATAACATTCAATAATAAATCCGACATAACTTTTCCTTTACCCTTACACAAAAACTGCGCACCCTAAGAAATCACCGTAAAATTGCCAAGATTATAATTTCCCATATGATCAGCCGACGAGAAGGTATCAGCCAGCTGAATCGGACTGTCCGCCTGCGGGTCATAAATTCCTATACATAAAATATAACTGCTTAAGCCAAATTGCTCCGTAGAAATCAACGCTTCCAGTTCCACCGGCTCTTCCGGCATCCACATACGGGTGTCCGTATCCACCCCGTATTCGTATATCTCAGAAAACGAAGCGTCGCGAATTACAAACTTCACCTCATATTTATGATAACAGGGCGCGAAGCCCCGGTTGACTATCTTAACAGAGGCCTTAAATCTTCCGCTTTTATCCGGAGCAATGGACAGGGACGCTTCTACTACCGTAAACCGGTATCCCAAATGAGCTTCTATGTATTCGAAAGCCGTCTTCTCCTTCCATAGCGTCTCGTTTACACCTGACTTGGAAGCCTTCCATTTATTCAGTACTTTCTCGTCATAATCGCTGTGAAGATAGGAGATCCTCATCTTTCTAAGCACCTCCAGCGCAGGACCTGCGTCGTTGCCCGGGCATTCGTTAATTACCTCTCCTCCGTTGGCGACGTATCGGCACAACTGGTTCTGGAATTCCAGCTCATCCTTTCGTGTCCACTTTTCGCTGTAGGATTTGGAATCCTTCATACCCACATTTCCATAGGTTCCAAAATCCGTGTCAGAAGCCATGATGCCGTCATTAAATAAGGAAAACCGCGCCTTCTGAATATCCGTGAAAGCAACAGCCCTTTCTAATGGCCGGCAGGTCTTGAAAAGCATTCGCCAAAAGTTCGGGCACCTCAGTGCAATCTGGGTATTTTCTCCGGAGCATTCGTACAGATGTCTGGCTAATCTGGCGATGTGCCGCTCGCTTAAGTAACGGGAATTATGCATCTCCCCCCAGCTTCCGATAAAAAGGCCCTGAAGGATGTAAATATGCTTCGTATATTCCTTCAGCAGCGGCTCGAGCTGGCTCATATGTTTCATAATAACGGCAATATCCTTCGGCTCGCTCAATATCCCCTTTCCTTCCCAATCATATAAAAAGCGTACCACCATTTGCTTTTTCAGCTTGATAAAACGTTCAAAGATCATGCGTACAATTTCCAAAGCTTCTTCCGGCAACTCCGTCTCGTTAAAAGGCAGAAGATTGATTTCCACAAGGCAAAGCTGTTTCGAGGGCTCCGCCCGCACCTCTTCAATAGGCACCCCCTCTACGGCCTCCGTCCTGCTGTCAGCAAAAAAACGGTAGATGGAATAAAATCCGCAATATGGATTGTATAAAGCCTCCGCCTTTTCCGTTCGGGGAAGCGGAATCCATTTCAATTTTGTAATCCTACCCTTATATTCCATAAAAGAATTCCCTTCTGCATCATTTACTTCTGTAATCCTCTTCTTACACGAATGGAAACCGTCCAGATGCTAAGAGGCATGATCATCATATAGGTCAACTGCTTCAAAAGTCCGGTGTGCATACTCACTCCTGCCGTCCTCTCGTGCATGACGGCGGTAGTCTCTTCCACTTTGTATCCCAACAAAAGCATCTGTATTATCATATTTGCATCTGGATAAAAATAATCAAAGTTGCCGTAAATAGAATAATAAGTGAAAGCTTTTCTATTTAATCCCTGTAACCCGGAGGTGGGGTCCGTAATCTTCTTGCCGGTCATCTTTTTAATCAACCATGAAAACATATTGATGGACAATCTCTTTATACCGGAAATATGAAAGGATTCGCTTCCTTCCACAAACCGCGAGCCTATGACAATATCCGGCAGGCTTCCGTTTTCGTTCGGCGTAGTCAGGCATTGATAGATATGGGAGATATTTGAAATATTGTGTTGTCCGTCCGCATCCAGCTGGATGACATATTCATAGCCCCGGCGCACCGCATATTTATATCCTACCTGAAGCGCCGAGCCGTATCCCAGATTAAATACGTGGGTAACCAGGGATACACGGTACGACTTTGCGATATTCCCCGTCATATCCTTGGATGCATCGTTGATCACAAGAATATCCGCGAAGCTGCGTATCTCCGGCTTACAAAGCTGGTCGAACAGAGCCGTCATATTCTCTTCCTCGTTAAATGCGGGAACAATAATCAATACGTTATTCATAAAGAAATCCTCCTTCGTTACAGCTTCGCCATACAGCTTAACTGTCTCCCTCATTTTTCCTCAAGCATAGAAAGCAGTTCTTCCAAATCCTCGGGGAATTCCAGTTTTTTCTCAAGTACATGCTGTTCATAGCTTATTCTAAGCGCTGAATCGTCAATCACAGTTTTCAGTCCTCTCGCCAGCTTATCCGCATCCAAAGGCAGAAGCATACCGTCGTAACCGTTCTTGATTTGCTCTCTGTTGCCGGTACAGTCCGACGCAACAATGGCCTTTCCCAAAATCTGCGCTTCCTCTATGGCAATGCTCTTTCCTTCATAACGGGTAGCATGGACATAAATATCCGCCTGCTTTATATAAGGATAGGGATTCTCCCTTACTCCAAGGAGGAAAAAAAAATCCTCCAGCTTGAACTTACGGATCAACTGCTCCAAGGCCTTTCTCTCCATACCCTCTCCTATCACATACCAGCAAGCGTCACAGCCCTGCGCCCGCAGTTTGGCTAACGCTTCTATTGCAATATCATAGCCCTTCTGGTAATGAAGCCGTCCTACGGTGACAAGGCGGATTCCCTGAAATTCATCCGTAAATCCCTCATTCTCCTGCGCCTTTTTCCTAATCCCCCGGATATCCAGAAGATTGCGAAACAGCCGAATCTTATTCCGGTACTGAGGATAGACCTTACAAAACTTCTCGCCTACCTCTTCGGAAACGACAAAGATTTTTTCCGCCTTCTTATAGCAGTCCATATCCATATCTAAAGTATAGCCAGCTTTTTCATAATCGATGTGGATAAAGGCAGCTTTGTGTTTCGCATTTACCCGATCTGCAAGACAATAGGCCGACGCTCCTTCTATGTAGGCCACCGCCAAATCGTAATCGCCTGCTATCATGGGACGCCCCTCGGCTAACAGCCGCCAAAAAAGCTTGTCATATTGCAGTTTTCTTCCTTCCTTTTTCTGCATTCGGATATTGCGAAGCATATCGGGAAGCAAACGAAAACCGGTAAGTTTATAGAAAAACGAACACAGCACGCTTGCAGCAGCATGCGCATGACCTTTAAAAGAAAGAACAGAACCGTTTCCTATCCGCTTATTCAAAATACGAACATCCTCAGGTACCTTGTCGAACAGTTCTCCGCAGGGAATGACAGTGTAGAGAAAAAGCTCATACTTTTTCGAAGAATCGAGCTTTTTAAGAAGCTCGATCAAAGCAGTCTCCGCTCCGGCCCGGCCCATCGTATTGATAATAAACAATATGCGCTTTTTCATTTTGTTTGCTCCATAATGGAATCCACCGGTTCCTCAGAAATCGTTGGCTCCTCCATATCCGCATGCTCTTTGATAACTCCTTGCAGCTGCACCAGCTCCCCATCCCTTTCTATCAGTACCTTCAAGTGACTATTTTCCTCATTCAGCAGGGAAACCTGCATCGCCAGCTCCTGCACCCGGGAGGACAGCTCCGCTATTGAATTATAACAATTGAATATTCCATAGGCCGCCAGAACGATAGCCAGTGCGAATATAATAGAAGGCGGATATTCTACCGAAAACAAATCCGAAATAAAATAAACCAACTGGGGAATCAGTCCAAATAAAATGATGATAAATCCCCCGATAATCCAGAACAAACTCTGTTTCTCCGTCATCTTACGAACGATACTGGCCTTTCGCGCCATATAAATCAAAACAATACCCGTAAAACATACAAAAATTCGAAGTGTAATAGACATATGTGCCCTCCTTGTCATCGTACCTTTGATTTTTTCAAATCCGTTTTCCCTCTATATATATTATAAACATCCGCCTCCGGCATATCCGAATTCACTTGCTTCAGCACTGTTCCCCGGCAGAAGATGTGATTATCCAGGTTTTTCTCCACGGAGCGGAGCCTGAAATAGGAAAAGGTAAACGCTGCAAACGCCGCCGCCGTAAATCCCGCCCCATACCAGATAGCAGGCAGCCTTGCGGAAAATATAGAGCCTATAAGCGCTACTCCCGCAAATATAATGCCGTTTATCATTGCTCCTGTCAGATCATCGAAGTAATACAGGAACAAAAGCTCTGAATACATCAGATAGGAAATGAAATATCCCACGGCAAGCTGAGGATATATCTCCATAACCATCCCCGAGAATCCCATAAAGGGAAGTACCACGATTGCAACCAGATAGACAATGACTGACACGATGAACTGAATATGCACAAGGGAGAGAAGCTGCGAGGAAAGCCCTCTAAACATCCGCTTCTTCGCCTTCTCGATACTATCCAGTTTGCCGCCGATAACAGCCTCCGTATAATCCTTATATCTCTCGTGGAAATGCATTTCCACTCTGGAGATGAACAGCACACTGGCAGAAATATTGGTGAACATGGCCAGACAGGATGCCATATCATAAGGCTGATTGCTTACGTAGGTATTACGGACGACCATGTGCCACGGCTGGGTCCAGAATACGAAATTATGAATGAACAACCCCAGAGTATAAAGAAAATTAGAAACGATCAGTTTCCAGTATATTCTGTAATAATGAAGCACAGCTTTATAGTTTCGGCTATTGGCCGGAAAGTATTGTAGCACATTGGCAAGCTCCAGGGATGCAATGAGCAGAAAGCCAATAGTCAGCGAAAGCAGCATACTATACGTAATAGAAAATCCAAGTCCAAAACGGAAAATCGCGGACAGAATAAAACTTACCCCCATGCAGCATATAAAGTATAAGGATATTTTCTTATACTGCTTTAAAATCGAGTTATACACCATCGTGGAAAAGGTCAGTGACAACCCAAGAAATCCCATATAAGTAGTAAACACATAATATACCGGAACGCCGCCCACTATGGTTTCATAAATATAGAACGGAATCGCCACCATGGAGGAAAAGGTCAGGTTTGTAATCGTTCCCACATAAATACAAGGTCTGATATCCTCATATCTCTGCTCATATATCTTATCCGTCTGGAATTTCGACAGCACAGAGTTAAAAGGGGCGGAGGTCAGAAGGGAAAAGATGAATATATAGAGAATGCTGCTGGAAAACGTCTCTCTTTCCAGATACCCTACCGTATCGAATCCCAGCACCTTATACATCGCAAACAGACAACCGATGACCACCAGCATAGGTGCAATCGTGTATACAAAGCTAAAGCCTATCCCGTAAAGGGCGGCGGCTACCGACCGTTTATCGAATATTTTATTTAACTGAATGCCAAGACCGGCCATATGCTATGCCTCCCTTTCCGTTGTAACCTATGAAGCTCCCCGCTATGGGTTAGGTACGAAGATCTCTTCCGTATATTCCGCCGAACCAAGCGTTCGGTATATCTTACGGTATGCTTCCTCCATATAGACACTTTTATATTTGTTCATCAGACGGTTATATCCATTCTCTCCCATCCGGCGAGCCATCTCGGGATGTTCGGCCAGCCTTAAGATCGCACGGGTAATTTCGGAAATATTCATAACGGGCACAACAATACCTGCCTCACCGAAAGAATCGTCTTCTCCGTAAACTAAGCCGTAGCAGTTACCTACGTTAGTGGCGATGCAAGGTTTCTTCGCCGCAAAACCCTCAAGAATCGTAAGCGGCTGGCCTTCGCTGATGCTGGTAAGAATCGTCATATCCATCCGTCCGATATAATCCGTCGTCTGAATACTTCCTGTAAATTCAATGTTTTCCGCCTGCAAAGCCTTTACCAGATCTTTGCAGTCCTGTGCGTATTCAGGATTCTCATCGTCAGGTCCCATAATCCAAAGCTTCAGCCGGGGTTCTTTCTCGTGTGCGTAATAAAACGCATTAATCATCGTCTTTACATCCTTAATTGGTGTCACACGAAGAATCGCACCCACATTGATATAAGGATCCTCCGGATCCTTCCCCGAAACTGCCGCAAACCGCTCCGCATCGATGCCGTTAGGCGTCACGATAGCCTTGCCTGCAGGACATCCCAGCTCTATCTGCAAAGTGCGCGCATGCTCGAAAAGTGCGGTCACCAAATCCGCATAGTGATAAGCACATTTGGACATCTTGCGAAACTGCTCGATCCAAATAGTCTTGTACACTCCCTGTACCCATTTTGCCTTAATAATCTCCTCTTCCCTCTCCCTCGTATAAATACCGTGTTCGCTGATGAGCAGCTTAGAATCAGGATACATGGAGAACGCCTTGCTGCCGATGATTCCGGCATAGCCCGTAGCCACGCAATGATAAATGTCAGCCTTGGGCGGCTTACATTTTAATGCGAAAAAAAGCGGCAGATAGATAGAGCGCAGCGTCCATAGAAAGTCCGAAAAGGTTATGTCTGAGAATTTCATGGAATAATATTCTTTCGTAATCTCAAGAAATTCCGGACTCATCAATATATGGTTAATGGAGATTTTCCTCTTATTAAACATAGAAAACACTCTCATCCAGTCTACATCCTCGCCGATTACCAGGCTGCGCAGAGCCTCGGCCTCCTCATCGCTTAGATGAAGCCGTTTCTTCCCCGCCTTATGATGTCCTATCCAGTCCACGTCCTGAAGATACACCTCGTGAATCTCCGTCAGATTATCCGGAAGCTTATAGGCGAATTTGCCGCTTACACTACGGTCGGCAACTATTGTAATCAATTTAAATTCTATATTCGGAAACAACCGAATGATGCTGTGTATCCAACTGGATACACCGCCGACAACATAAGGATAACACCCCTCCGCTATCATGCATACAATCATATCCAATCCTCCTGCCAGTCTTACTGCGGGTTACTGGGAACCGTCCTGTTATTTTCCGGCTTTTCCAGGACATTTTCCTCCGATAAACGAATCCTTATCTCCGGAGCCAAAGCCCTTATCAGGTAAGCCGTATCGGAAAGTTGCTCCACATCGGCATTCTCTGCAGATTGCACGCTGTTATTATAGGTACAGAGCACGAAGTAAGCCTCTTCTTCGAAATTCTTCATCCGAACCATTATGCCCTCTTCGTCCCGCTCATAAACATAATCAAGCGCCATAAAGCGTCTGATACGCTTTTCCATCTCATACAAGGATACCGTATCCAGCTTGGAAAAATCCTTGAAATACGTATCGCCCCTGGACCATTTCAGGCTTAGATTGTTCCATTCGTCCTCGTCGCTTTCAGGATAAAATACCCGTCCGATATCCACCTCCATGTTACACATTCCCAGAGCATTTTCTACACAAATCATGCGCAGGTCGTCCATTGTCTCATGCTGGTAACCATCCAGATTGAATTTCACAGAGAGAATGCCGCCGTCCAGAAAATCTATCAGGGAATCCCCTTCCTCATATCCCGACATAATCAGCCTTATATCCTTCAGATTCTCGTATTTCGAATTCTCTGTCATTTCCTCAGGCTTAAAGTCCGCCGCGTATAAAGCCGTAAAGCCGTATTCCGGCAGGTTTTTCTCCAAAAACTGCTGGTTATCCTTTTGTATCTCATTCAGGCCCGTATCCGACACATGGCCGAAGGACAATCCCATATCACCCGGAAGCTTGCTTATCTCCCGCAGGTAAAAATTAAGATAATCTGCGCGTTCCACTTCGTCCGACCCGTAATCCAATTTCGAAGAAGCAAAAAAGCTATAGGAACTGCCGTAATTTTTCAATATCTGGACAATGTTAGACCAAAGCAGATCTCTGGCTACCGCCTCGGAGCTGCGGCTGTATAACTTCTGCATCGTCTCATCGTTTTCGCCGGAAAAATACGGATAATTCAGCACCGAAATCGTCTGGGCATTTACTATGGGATAAAGAAATACGTCTCCCTCCTGTGCCATGAAGCCGGTAAGGATACCGAGCAGGGGCATTCCATCAAAGATATCGCTGTTCACCGAGAAAATGAAAGACTTCTCAGTGGTAGTCTTCCAAAGAAGAGGCGGCAAATCCTTAACCTCGATGCCAAGCTCCTTCTGGTTCTCCAGGACACCTACCGCATACACTTCATAACCCGACGTCAGTGAATAATACGGTACTTCAATCTGAGTGTCATCCTCCTCCCCGAAGTAATCACCTTCTTTATACACTCTCTCCTTATTCAGCATGAAATTAGAAAATATCTTGATTCCGTCCGCCTTCATTTCTCCCTCTACTCCCTCTTTGATGCCAAAAAAGGCGGCAAACCGCGAATCTCCAGCAATCTCATCATAAACCGGAAGCTTTGTAAAAATCATAGTCTTGCCCAGCTTCGCATAGGAGTATAGAATATCGCTGTTCTTAGCCGTCAGCTCATAATCTCCGAACAGCAGCAAATCATAGGCACCTATTTCCTCCTCCGGCACCCACGAGGTATAAAGCTGATAGGGATATTTATTATAAACACACCATTCCTCAAGAAGCCTGGAAACTGCATTTTCACCGTATGATGTGAGGATGGCAACACTCCGCTTCTGCTGCGCAGGAAAGACCTCTCTGTCCTCATAGCTGACCTCGGCCTTATCTTCAGCTCTGGTATTTTCCGATGTAGCCGACAGTACATTGGACGAAACACCTGCAAACATGAACATGACAAAGACCATAAACAACAATATGAAAATTACAAAATAATTTCCTTTTGAAATCATAAGCTCCTATCCTTCTGGTTACCGTACAATCGAAACAGATTCAGAATCTCTTCATCCACTGCCACATCACTATCGCCAAGCTCATCCAGACATTCGAAAAAAGCTGTCTGATTGCGCTGATTATAATATAAATGCAGTCTCGCCTTAAAAGTATCCAGCACATTAGGTCTGTACTGTCCGGCTCTGGATACCCACTTATCCGCCATATTATAGTCCTTAAGGCTAATAAACCAATCTGTCATCCAAAGATAATGAGTCGCACTCATATACCAAAGATTATGGGTAAAAAGATTCTCCGCAACATTATCCAGTGTGTAAATATAAGCTTCCTGCTCCATATTCGTCATAATCTTCATCTTCAGCACCTCATGGATATAGTCGAAGGTAAGCAGGTTCATCTCCACGTCCTCCGGAAGCTTCTGGGTATGCTCGATCATATTCTGAGCGGTGGAACGAAACTCCGACAACGCATCGAGAATAACTGATGCCGCATAATGGGAAGTCTCCGTATCCTTGCTGTTCATGGCTACCGCAATACTGGCCACAGTTCTCTTCGCATCGTTTCTAAGCGCATCCAGAATCAGGCGGCGAAGGCTTAAAGTATCCGAAACCGCCATGGCATCCTGAATAGGAACATAATTCATCTCCGTCTCCAGATCCGGAGGCAGAACAAGCTTCTCTCTCTCCTGACTGAAGCTTACATCGCTCATATCCACGTTCTTCCTGCGATTCAAAAAACTAATAAAACGGCTGAGCAGCAGATACAATAGTCCGAAGAAAGGAACGATAAAAATGAACCATGCGATTAAGAATCCTGTGCTGCGCCTGCCCTTTTTCTGGAAGCAGGCCCAGAAGAATATACCTAATGCCACGAGTACATTTCCTATGCAAATTGCCATAACCGGTCCAATCCCTGTCATATTTTCTGCTCCTGATAAGTAACGATCCCATTTTCTTCCAGGCGTGCCTTTACATATGCCGCCTCGTTCTTATTCGTATTGGTCAGAAGCACCGCTATACCGCCTCCCGCTACCACTCCCGCATAATCCGTGTCGCGCAGCAGCAAACGAATCTTACTGCTTAGCTCCGTAAGCGGCATGCCTTCTGATTGAATATAGAGAACGCTGGACTGCGCATACCCCTTCTCTCCCGCATTCCGATAAATATCTAACATCGACTCGAATGCCTCCTCCTGAAGGATACCCGTTCCGGGAAGAAATCTGCGGTATGCCAGCGCATCCATATAATCTGCATCGCGGACTACCATGGAATATACGAGGGCACCCACCACCGTCAGAAGGTTCGCCTGATACAAAGTCATCTGCTCATAGGGAATATTCCAGAGCAGCACAACGATTCTCATAATGCCTTTATCGTCAAAAAGTGCGCTTCCCATCATGGGAAGCTCGGTGTCTAACGACCGGTTGATATAAACCTGTTTCCTCATCATCACGTCAAACATTGCCCCATAGTCGGCTATTGCCAACGATTTGCCCAGGGAACGGGCCTTCTCGCTGGAAGCCGAGGCCAGGCGGCAATAGTTCTCGTTGGAAACGAGATAAATCGAAACGTCTCTCGTCTCCATGATCTCGGATAGAGTATCGAGAGCAGAAAACAGCACCTCTCCCGTCTTGGCCCGTTCGAGCCTTGAGGTGATTTCGTAAATACGTCCGACACCTTCCGCACTGCTGATCAATTTTTCCGCAAAATAATTCTTGATCCTCGTATTGCTGGAATTGATTACAGTAATATCGCTCAGCCTGTCCGAGAGAAAGTCGATCCGCTCGTTCTTGTCCTCCTCCGTCTCGCGGAACTTATCCTTCAAATGTCCCACTGTCAGGCCCACAATAAAAATCTGTGCAGTCCATATGTAAGTATTGATATCTATTAATAAGGAAAATCCAGAAGTCGTATACATCTGCCCGGAGCAGTAGCCGATTACGCTGAGCAAGGCGGAGAAAATTGCCTGCTGCCTGCCGTGTACCACCGCAAAAAGAAGTACATATAACAAGTAGAAATTAATCTGTCCCAAATAAGAGCCGCCCTCTGCTTGGATGTTCAAAAAATAAACCGGAAAGAAAAAGATTACGGTCTCCAAAAACGGAACCGCCTTTTTCAGCAGACGGAACATCCGGTCCTGAAACCTCTTGCCCTCATATTGTTCGTCATTATGTAAAAAAAGATTCTTATGGCGCTTCATGTGAGCGATAATCATAGGAATCATTTCTTCGTACCCGTTCCTTACCTGAAAGGGGAATTCCGAGCAAAATCTTTCGTTGGATAAAATAACCCGCTGGCGCAGACCTATCGTGCGGTCCACGATTTCCACAGGATGAGAATATTTTTCCCGGATGATCTCAGCAACCTCGTCTTCGGTTACTTCCTCCATGGAAGAAACATGGTAAAGTCTGTGCTTTCTTTCCGGCGCATCGATCAAAAGATACACCGCTTCCACGCCGTCCTTCACATACAGCGCAGACAGCACCCGCTTCGCGTTCACAGACAGTCTGCCTGATACTAACGCCTTCATGCACATCCTGGAATAAATATCGGTGCAAGACTCTCGGTTCACAGGAATCCCGTACATACGGGCAATGCGCAGGATCGTCACTTCCATCTGCGTCGTCGCATTAAAGTGCATCGCCAGGTTCTCTCCTTGGGAAATCGTCATCCCCTGAAAGCTATTAGGTGAAACCGGCATCTCCTCCCTGATATCCACCGCATATTCATCCTCATACACCCTATCTGAGGACACATATACAAAATGCCGCACTCCAAAGGCCACTGCGGACATAAGAAGATTGCTCAGTCCGGCAATGTAATTCAGAGATTCCTCCTGCACGTGCTCATCCTCCCACCGATAAAGCGGGTCATAAGCCCCTGTGAACAAAATCGCATCCGGACGGCAGCTCGTTATGACCTCTTCCACGCTGCCGCTGTCATAGGCGAAGGTATACTGCTCAAATACATGTGCGGGCTTTACAAGCCTCCGGCTATTTGTCAGCGTGTAGATTTGCCATTTCTCTTTATAGAATTTGTTGATCAATTCCTCCGTAAAGGTACCGTAACCGCCTACGATCAATATGCTGCTCATACTATAATCTTTTCTCCCGCTTTTGATAAAAACGAATTGAATCTTGAATATAACTATAATACATCGCATGTATGGATTCAAGTAAAAATCCCAATTTTAGTATATAAAAATACGCTCTTCGCGTATGCTCCGGCTCGAAAAATGTCAAAATCCGTCCGACATTGACAACATAATCTGCTTAGGCTAATATTATGATATCAGGGCAAAATACCTTTTGACCCTAGGGCGTGTCTGAAAACTGCTTGTGCTGGGCTGAATGTTCCCCTTTGTGGGAGGCAAGGAATGATTTGGGGGCGTAGCGGGATATGTTCCCAAGAATTATGACGCAGTATACCGCAAAGTGGGAAGTTTAGAACGGTGCAATGAGTTTTCAGACACGCCCTGGATAAAACCCTAAAATAAAGGAATGAATAATCATGAAAAAAAGCTTATTTGGCTATAACGTATCTCAGACCGATATAACTCTGAATGCTCTTCGCGAAGAAAACGAAAGTTTAAACGCTGCCATTATCGATCTGAAAACTCGAATAAAAAATATCGCGTCTGAAGAAAATGTTAAAGTAAGTCTTTTGGAAAATAAGATTATTAAGAATAACGAAGCTTTGCAAAATGCAGCCAATGAGAAAAGGGAGCTTTTGTCGCAAATCGCGATGCTTTCCGAGGAAATGGGGAAACTTCGAAACGAGAGTGAGGCGATGCGGATAGAAATAGAAGCTGTTGCAGCAAAAGCCTCGGCAGCGGCTGTTGAATCTTCCTCACAAATACGCACAATGGCGCATGTACAAACATCTGCTGCAGCTTCTCACAAGCCATTGCAGCGTCGGAAACACAAGACATCTCCGAGGCCAGCTTCTGAAGAACAGCACGTCACATCCGTATTGAAAAGTATCGGCGGAATACGCAAAAAAATAACCCGGGGTAATCAAGAGCTTGCAAGAAGCATTAATGAAACTCCGGGGAAAAAATAGTGGAATTTCCATTAATGCTTAACTTATATTACCATCGTTTGACGAGGTCACACACGGTCGGATAAGGACAAATTTTTGTTTCTACTGCGTTACTTTTGTTCCGCGTACGTCCAGTACGCGTTAGTCAAGTGCCTTGCAGAAACGAAAATTTGTCTCTTTCCGACTCTTCGACCCTGACCATATAAATTTTCCTAATTTTCAAGGCGGACGATTGAGGCGTACTGGACGTACGCCGATTGAGGACAACGCAGAAAATCAGGGAAATTTCATGGCTCAGGGCGAGTAAGACCTTGTCAAACGATGGTAGGGTACACTAGAACAAAGGTGTGCAGCCATATTTATGTAATAGGAACATTTTCCTATTATATAAAAAATTCCGTAGGAAACTTTTCATTTCCTACGGAACTTATAATTAGCTTATACAAAACATACAATCCGATACTAGTCCTATATAAACATCCCCTTTTACACATCACAGATTAGTATCGAAAAATATACTTCACATATAAGCAAATTACCATTTATTACCTTCCCATGATAGTAAGTATACTACACATTTCCTAAAAAGTAAATAGATTTTTTATTTTTTTTATCATTTTTTCACATTTTTTCTTTAAAAATATAAATTTCAAATAAAATGCTTTCAATAAGAATTCTTTACAG
>JAEWPN010000096.1 GCA_023399455.1 Bacillota bacterium | reverse complement strand
AAATCGTTTTACGGCGGAGGAGAGTAGCGATGGCTAAGGGTAAGGATACAAAGAAGAAGAATTTAAAATTACGGAGGCAGCTTAGGAAGACACTGGGATGTCTGTTTATGGTTTCGGCGATCATTGTGACGACGATTCCGGTGACGCCGGCGGAGGCGGCAGTAGATGATACACCTACCAAAATTACAGTATTAAATCAGACCACAGGCTTGGAAGTATGGGAAACTGCGCCGAGTGGAGTTACAGGTTATAAAAGCAAGGTTCCATATGTGAAGTCGGATGCTACCATATATACGACGGGTGATGGCAAATTCCATTTCGCATATATGGAGCCCACGAAGACCAGTGCTGATGAAGTGGCGGTAATTTTGGGATATACGAATATCGGAAATCTAGAAAATAATGCACTTACAATACCCGATACGGTAGATGCATATCGGAAATACACAACGAATACGACGGTTGGGGAAGCCTGTGCGGTAAGCAGAAATAATGAATTTTTGTTTTATCAGGTAACAACAAAGGTGAACAAGACAGATTCTGAGGGAAATGTTATATATCATCAATCAGAGGAAATGGTTATTCAATCCAGTGTTTATAAGGCCGCGGCAGCAGGTACTTATACGCTTGTATCAGGTAATCCGGACACGGAGGCTAACGTACGGGTAAAGACGATTGACTATGAAAATCCAGTTACAGAAGATTTGATCAGTTATAAGCCTTGCTATTACTCCACGCGATCAAGCTGGGAGGGAATATTTGCGGAAGATGAGTTGTATTATCTGGAGGGAACTGATTATAAACAAGCCACCAGTGAAGAACATCAAAGAATACATAATGCGGTGGTTGCTTATATCGGAAATCAGAAGGTAAAAGCTGGTCCGGCTGCCACCGAAACTAATCCCAACCCTCCGGAATGGGTGGTCGGTGATTATGTAACTTCCAGCAATCCATCCGGCGGTGTCTTTGCTGGAAATAAGAATATCGTATCTTTGACGGTAGGTAAAAATCTGATGGGAATCGGCGATTATGCTTTTTACAATTGCACTGGTTTGGGAACTGTGAAATTAGGAAATGGATTAGATACTATCGGAAATGGGGCTTTTGCGGAATGTAAGAACTTATTGACGTGCAATATTGACATTAATTCGAACTTAGATGCAATTGGACATCATGCTTTTTATAACTGTGTGGGATTGACTACTTTTACTGTGCCTACCGGACTGGAAGCGTTGGGTGATTCCAGCTTTGAAAATTGCAGGAGTATGAAGACTATTGATTTCGATACAGGACGAAATACCCTGTTAAAATATATTGGTGATAAGGTATTTAATGGATGTGAATCTTTACAGAGTGTTTCTTTTCCTCAGGACTATACGGAAAAATTGAGTATAAAGTTATTTGACGGCTGTAAGGGCTTGAAATCTATCACAGCCAAAAATACTACAGTTCAATTCATTGATGACAAGACTGATATTAAGGCTTTTCTTTCCACAGTAGGAGAGGATTTCTATTTTGAGGCGTTAGATGCTTCTCCGATTCATACGATTACTAAAGCATATGAAATAGCATTTAAATATTTAAATGAAGATATTTATGAGAAAGTAATTAAAGCAGAAAGTGGAGGCACCACTACCTGGCAGGTTAATTCTAAGAATGAGTTGATTTATTTTGATCAAACAGGAGTCGTTAATGATTTAGTTGTTCCGAGCAGAATTGGTCCATATTTTATCCAACGTATTGGGGATAGAAGTTTTGAGGGAAACTGTGATTTGAAGAAAATTATTATTCCTTCTTCTGTAACGGAAATAGGAAATGAAGCGTTTTTGGCATGTCATAATTTGAAAGATGTTATTTTTCAGGAGCCGATTAATTTAACTTCAATAGGAACGGATGCTTTTTCCACTCAAAAAGGAGTAAGTACACATACAGCAGCTTGTAAAGACGCAAAAACCGATGAATTAGCCGCTGTTCCGGAACTGACTTTTACAGGAGTGATAGATAATAATTCATTGCCCTTCAAATATGCGATGACACCGACAACAACCATTAACTATGGGACACAGCCGAAGACATGGATTACATTTTATAGTGGCTGGCCGAGCAACCTGACCGTTCGTTATAATCCGAATACAGACAAAAATGAATTGATCGATTATCCGTTATATGATGAATTGAAAACATATACGATAAACTCTTTCCCATATATGACGTCTACCTATGTGACGGAAGCAAAAAGCGCGGTTTCGACATATGAAGCCTACAATGCCGGAACCTCAACGACAAAGCCGACAGAATATCAGATGGAGATTGTTAATTCTGCATTAAATATTGTGTTGCCGGCCGGAATCGAATCGATTCAGTCGGGGCTGTTTTCTGGAAAAGATGAAAGCGGTACTGCGTTAGGCAGCACGAGCTCTGCCAATGTAAAGGTAAAATCGATAACCACGAATACAATAGATGCGCTTCCGGCATATGGGTTTGCAGGCTGTACGGGACTGGAGAGCTTTTATATGGGCGGAGGTACGAGTGTCGGTGATTATGCATTCGATAACGATACCGGATTAAGGAATGTGGAAATTTCCTCATCGGTAACGACACTCGGAAAAAGACCGTTTAGAGGATGTATAGCGGGTAATGGAAAAGAAGGGCTTACGAGCGTTTCGTTCCCTGGAAGTGAGAATTTCACAAGCGCAAACGGTATTATTTTCGGAAAAACGAACGGAGCTAATACGAAGATCGTAGAATGTCTTGAAACACGGGGAAAAGTAGTAGGGGCAACCATGGTAGGTCCGGAGGAACTGGCAAGTGTAAAGGAAATCGCCAGTGAAGCGTTTATGGACTGTGATTATATAGGCGAGGTGAACTTAGGGACTTCCTCACTTGTAAGTGTAGCGGAAAAAGCTTTTGCTGAAACCGACAGCTTATATAAGGTGACTTTGCCTGACACGGCGAAAGAAGTCAATGCCGGAGCTTTTTGGAATAGTTTTCTCAGGAATATTGTGGTTCCGAGTAGTGTGATAAGAATTGCTCCGGATGCGTTTTCGAATACTGCGGATAACGGAAAAACCTTTAAATCTTATGATGATCATGATCCGCTTCTGATGGTTTGTCTGGATGACAGCTTTGCGGCATATTACGCAAAGGATTATTCCTATATAACGACAAAAGAGACCGATGAATTAAAGACTAAATGGTCGGTTATGTTTTTTGACGCATTTGATGAAATAAATCCGGTCATTATTGATGAACTGAGAGTGCTTCACGGAACCGATGCGACGCCTCCGACACCGCCGGTACACGAAGGCTATACTTTCGCTTACTGGTTCCCGACTGATATTTATAAAGCGGTTACAAAGGATGTTGAAGTGTATGCGAAGTATACGAAAAATGATGCTACCACTTATACAGTAAGATTCTTTAATTATAACAAAGAGCTGATGAGCGATTATACACAGCAAGTAGTGGAAGGCAAGGATGCGGTGCCTCCTTCAGCAGATAAGATGGTGGTAGACGGAAAGGTATTTACCGGTTGGGACAGAGCTTATACCAATATCACGGCGGCAGTAGATATTTATGCTACTTATACGGATAAGGTTGAGGGAACCTACACGGTAACATTCTGGGCTGATTCGGAAATGACGACCATGATAGGAAAGCCTCAGCAGGTGACGGCAGGGGAAAGTGCGATTGAACCTGCACATCCTACTAAGACGGGATATACCTTCAGCGGATGGTCCCCTGCAACGGCATGGCAGAAGGTAACGAAAGACTTGGATGTTGTTGCGATGTTTACTTCGGGAAGTGATTCTGACGGAGATAATGGAAACAATGGCAATAATGGAAACAATGGCAATAATGGAAACAATGGTAATAATGGCAGCAACGGAAGCAACGGCTCGGGTAGCAACAGCGACAACTCCGTTTCAGGTAACAGTACAAAATACACGGTTGTAGTTAACGGAGGAAGCGGAAGCGGCGACTATACGCCGGGTACGATTGTTAATATCAATGCATATGCGACTGCGGACGGTCAAGTGTTTGATAAGTGGACGAGTTCTTCGGCAGGAGTAGGATTTGTAAATGCTAATGCGATATCCACATCGTTTACAATGCCGGCAAATAATGTGGCAATTACTGCTAACCTAAAAACGGGAAGTTCCTCTTCCGTATCGAGCAATTCGAGAAATACGCTTCGCAATTCGACGACAAGCGTGGATGTGACAAAGAGCGGAATATCCAATACGGATCTGGCGTCGGCAAATGTGAACGGTTCTTCGGACAACTATGTAATCAGGATAACGGAGGACGCACAGGCGACGGCGGCTGTTATAGCGGCTTTGGAGGCGAAATACGGCGATCTCAGTAATATTGCTTATTGGCCGATGGATATCAGCTTGTACGATTCTACGGGGCAGACTAAGATAACGGATGTGAGCGGAATAACTGTAGATATTACGCTGCCTCTGCCGGACGAACTGGTTCAGTATGCCGGCAACAACAAAGCTGCAAGCGTGGTTAATTCTCAGCTGGAGGAATTAGGAGCGAAGTTCACGACGATTGACGGAGTACCTTGTATTCAGTTTACGGCAACGCATTTTTCACCGTACACGATTTATGTAGATAAAGCGAACCTTACGGAAGGTCTGATCGATGCGACACCTAAGACAGGGGATCCGATTCATCCGAAGTGGTTCCTTGCAATAGGACTTGCATGCATTTCTGTTATTTTATTTGCGAAGAAGGATAAAGTACAGCCAAAAGTAAAAACGGCTTAATCGCAGGGGGACCTATGAATAAAAAATGTAAGATTCTTTTTGGCGTGTTGCTCCTTGTTGCAATAGCAGCACTCCGGCTTCCCCTGCTTCAGGTGGAAGCAGAATCATCATCAGCTTCCGATTTCCAGATGAAGGGTGATACGCTGGTAAATTATACGGGTACGGCTAGTGCCGTGTCTATTCCGGTATCGGTGAAACACATTGGAAAAGAAGCTTTTTCGGGACATACGGAACTTAAAAAGATCGAGATTCCGGGATATGTGGAAAGTATTGATTATAATGCGTTCAGCGGATGCAGTTCGTTGGAAAATGTAGTTATACCCGATACTGTTACGAAAATCGGCAACGGAGCGTTCAGCGGATGCAGCAGTCTGAAATCTGTAACGATAGGAAAGAAGTTAGATACTCTCGGCAATGGGGTATTCGTGAATTGTACGGCTCTTAGCGAAATTAAGCTGAGTAAGGATAATACAGAGTTTTCCTACGATTCCGGTGTGATTTACAGTAAGGATAAGACCATTGCGTACGCCATGATTCCGGGATATGCGCAGGAAACCTATAAGATGCCTTCCACAGTGAAGGAAATTAAGAATAATGCTTTTTGGGGATGTATGAATCTCAAAAAAGTAGAAATAGGAAGTAATGTTAAGAAGATACCGGATTATGCATTTGCCAATTGTCAGAATCTGGAAAAAGTCTTGTTCCCGTATTCTGTTACCGCTATAGGAATTAAGGCTTTTTCGGATTGTATTAACTTGGGCGGCATCGAAATACCGGTATCCGTTTCCTCCATACATGAGACGGCTTTCGATGGTTGTCCGAAGCTTGTCATTACTGCAGAAGAAGGTTCCTATGCGGCGGAATATGAAGCTAAGCGCGATAAATCCCAGGTGGCCCAAAGCGAGTATCAGGAGGTGACTAAGACCTCAGATGAAAGAGGGCAGGATGGAGCTGACAGCTCGGATAATTCAGATACCGGGACTACATTGGGACAAAGTACAATTGTGGGCGGCAATGCGGTAGTGTTTATAGATAACAGCCGTTCCAAGGTGCTGTCTGGAAATGTGCAGACGGAAGATGAACAGAGCAGTGCCGCATCCTCAGAGGTGATGGGAGACGGACAGACTTCCGGCGGCTATTCCAAGTATACGATTGTAAACGGTAAGAAAATTGCGGCTCAGGCATATTATGGCAACACAGCTTTGACGGAATATGAGATGCCGGGGACGATAGAGGAAATAGGAGATTTCTCCTTTGCAAGGACGGGACTAACCTATGTTACGATACCTGAGGGTGTTACGACTATCGGATACGGAGCGTTTTACCATGCGGATAATCTGGCTTCCGTGTCCATTCCGGACACGGTAACGACGATAGAACCTTCGGCTTTCGATAAGACGAAGTGGATGGAGGATTGCCTGGTCAATAGAAGAGATCCGTTCACAGTAGTTGGAGACGGTATTTTGATTGCTTATGGCGGAGTCGGCGATAAGGTGGAAGTGCCGGAAGGGGTAAAGCAGATCGGTGCGGAAGTATTTAAAGGACACACCGAGATAACGGCGGTTACCCTGCCAGATACTTGTACCATTGTGGGAGAGGACGCTTTTGCCGGATGCAGTAATCTTACCGTCATATCCGGCGGCGATAATTTAAAGGAAATAAAGGACAGGGCATTTTCTGGATGTCCGATCAGTACCATAAAGATTCCCGCCTCTGTGGAGAAAATAGGTTTAAAGGCCTATGATATAACCGATACGATAAAAGAGGATGGAAGCGAGGTCGCTGTTTTCTTAGGAAAGAGCATACCTGGCGTATCTTATGAGAAAACGGCAACCAGATTGATAAATGAAGAGGATAGAGACTCCGTGCTAAAAGGCGTGAATGTTGCTATTGTAAATGACAGCGTGACGCCTGAGGCAGTGAGAGGTACCGCTTTGGACTATGATGGTGGATTCCGGGGACTTGTCTGCAGTGTTGAGAAGGCTGCAGAAGATGGCACGCAGGGACGGTTAAGAATTAAGTTTATCGTCATGCGCCAAGAGGATGTGAATGACAATACGATTCCAAGTGAGGTAACGGTATATGGTAAGCGCTATAAAATATCCAATCCGAGAGAAGCTGTAGAGTATGTTTCAGGCAGCAAAGCGGAGGTATCAGGACAAGGGACAGTATCTGTGGAAGTAAATAGCGCTACTTTATCAGGGACACCGGCAGCAACAGCGCAGCTATCAGGAATCAATGCAAATTATGTTTTAAATATCAGTGATAATGCCGGCGCCGGAAGTACCATAAGCGCTGCATATAAAAAGGCGGTGTCGGGCGGCAAGATTGTAAGCCTGCAGGTTTACGACCTCGCGCTGTACGATGCGGAGACGCTGATTCCTATCAGCAAGACGGGAAAACAGCAAATGACGGTAACTATTCCCAAGCCCATGGGAGTAGCGCAGGATGCTCTTCAGGTCGCATGCTTGGATGAGGATGGGCAGTTAGAAAAGGTGGATTTCCGTTTGGTAACAATAAACGGTGCAACCTGCGTACAGTTCAGTGCTCAGCGTTTTACCGTATATGGATTTTTTAATTGAAAGAGAATACCAGAATGGCAGGACCTGCAGGACAGGGTGAGGGCTTGCAGCTTGGAATATCTTCTGACAAAAAGTAACGAATAACGACTCCCGGCATAAATTAATTAAAAAGCCGGGAGCGTTTTATGTTTAGAGTCAGACAGCAAGTGGGCTGTACGGATGAGCTCGTAGCATCCTGCAATATTGGAAGAAATGGTGAGGTAGATGATATAAGGGTGGCGGTGCTGGATACCGGAGTAGGCAGTCATCCGGATTTAGAAGGCAGAGTAGAGGCTTTTTATGATTTTCTTCACGGGGGAAGGACTGCTTATGACGACAGCGGTCATGGAACCCACGTTATCGGCAGTATCGGAGGAAGCGGAAAAGCTTCCGGCGGAATGTATAAAGGGATTGCTCCTTATTGCCGTCTGATCGTAGGGAAAGTATTAGATGAGAATGGTGACGGTAATATAGATAATATGAGGAAGGGAATAGAGTGGGTACTGGATAATAGGGAGAGATATAAAATAAGAGTGCTTAATATTTCCATCGGAATAGGGCATATCGACGATAAAAGCAGAATGAACGAACTGATCCACACAGTAGATGCGGCCTGGGACAGCGGAATCGTGGTGGTCTGCGCCGCAGGCAATATGGGACCGGAACCTATGACAATATCGCCGCTTGGCGCCAGCAAAAAAGTAATAACGGTGGGATGTCACGAAGGAGGGTTCTTCAGCGGGAAGAGCTCGCTGTGCGAAGATTATTCGGGCAGAGGGCCGTCACCCTATGCGGTAAAGAAACCGGATGTAGTCGCTCCCGGCACGGACATCATATCCTGCAACGTAGCCTGCCGCTCCACGTTTCGGGGGTATAAGAACGCTTATACGAAAAAAAGCGGAACATCTATGGCCACCCCTATCGTTTCGGGGGCAGCAGCCTTGCTTTTGCAGAAATATCCTTTCCTGACCAATGAGCAGGTAAAGAGAAAAATCAATTACAGCGCTACGGATTTACATGAACCTTGGACGAAGCAGGGCTGGGGAATGGTAAATGTAGGAAGAATGCTCTCACTTTAATACAATTTATATATTGACATGAATCGTATGATTGTATACAATAATACCTAGCGTTTCAAAGAGGAAGCGGCTTGCCGTATGTTAGGGCAGAATGGAGGTACTATGAGAGAAAATAACAGCACATTTGAAAACCGTCCTGTGACGATGAATGAAAAAAATAATCTTCTTCAAATAGAGGAGCATATGTATATTTTGGATGACGTGGAAAAGCCCAATGTCTTCCGCAACATGTTCCCTTATTCGGAAATCCCCAAGATTCCGTTCAACGACAGAATCGTACCGCATAATGTACCCAAAGAAATATGGATTACGGATACAACATTTCGTGATGGACAGCAATCCAGAGCGCCCTATACGACGGAGCAAATTGTAACAATTTATGACTACCTCCACAAGCTCGGCGGCCCTAACGGATTGATTCGTGCCAGCGAATTTTTCTTATATAGCAAGAAGGATAGAGATGCTGTTTACAAATGTATGGAGCGGGGATATCAATTCCCCGAGGTAACCAGCTGGATACGGGCGAGTAAGGAAGACTTTAAGCTGGTAAAGGAAATAGGAATGAAGGAGACGGGGATTCTCGTAAGCTGCTCAGATTATCATATTTTCTTAAAGCTCAAGATGACGAGAAGACAGGCAATGGAACATTACTTAAGTGTTATCCGAGAGTGTCTGGAGGAGGGAATCAGCCCCAGATGCCATTTAGAGGATATTACGAGGGCTGATATTTACGGCTTTGTAGTGCCGTTTTGTGTGGAACTCATGAAATTGATGGAGGAATATAATATTCCTATTAAAATACGGGCTTGCGATACGATGGGATATGGTGTAAACTATGCGGGGGCAGTAATACCCAGAAGCGTGCAAGGTATCATCTATGCGATTCATACACATGCGGGCGTTCCGCATGCGCTGATCGAATGGCACGGACACAACGACTTTTATAAAGCGGTAGCAAATTCTACTACAGCATGGCTGTACGGATGTGCGGGCGTGAATACGTCGTTGTTTGGTATTGGCGAGCGTACCGGCAACACTCCGTTAGAAGCGATGGTATTCGAGTATGCACAGCTGAAAGGTACCTTAGACGGCATGGATACAACTGTTATCACGGAACTGGCGGATTATTTCGAGAAAGAAATCGGATACGAGATACCTCCGAGAACGCCGTTTGTCGGTAAGAATTTTAACGTTACCAGAGCAGGCATCCATGCGGACGGTTTACTCAAAAATGAAGAAATATATAATATATTTGATACGGAGAAGTTTTTAAACAGGCCAGTGCTCTGTGCGGTAAGCGATACCTCCGGTCTGGCGGGAATCGCTCACTGGATGAATACGTATTTCAAGCTGCACGATGATAAGCAGGTGGATAAGAACTCCGTACTGGTGCAGGAAGTGAAGAAGTGGGTGGATGAAGAATATGCCGGCGGACGGATTACAGTGCTGACGGACGAAGAGTTGATCGACCAAATCAATGCGGCATGTGAAAAACTGAACCTTACAATCGGCTGATAAATTGTTTATAAGCTACGAGAAAGGCATGGTTAAAGAATGGCAGGTTATGATGTAAAGCAGGAGGTCACTGATAAGTATTCCTTGAGGGGACGGGTATTCAATAAAATACGGGAAGATATATTAAACGGAAAGTATAAAGACCACGAGGAACTTAAAGAAATAGCTATCGGTGAGGAGCTGGGAGTAAGCAGGACTCCGGTGAGGGAGGCGTTCCGCCAGCTGGAGCTGGAGGGGCTGATTCAGATCGTACCTAACAAGGGAGCTTATGTAACCGGAATTACCGCTAAGGATGTTCAGGATATTTATATGATTCGTTCTCTTTTGGAGGGGCTTTGTGCCAAATGGGCAACAGAAAACATTACCAAAGAGCAGCTCGAAGAGCTGGAGGAGAATGTATATCTGGCCGATTTCCATGCGTCAAAAGGGCATCTGGATCAGATGGCAGATTTAGATAACCGTTTTCATCATATTTTATATGAGGCATGCAACAGCAAGCAGTTAGAACGCTTGCTCGTTGATTTTCACGAATATGTGCTGAGGGTCAGGAAGAAGACGTTGACCAACGGGGGAAGAGGAAAGACCTCCAATAACGAGCATAGGAGCATTATGGAAGCGATTAAGGAGAAGGATAAGGACAAGGCGCAGGAGCTTGCGAACAGGCATATCATCAATGCTTATGACAATATGGTAAAGAACGGACTGTACAATATCTACGGCACCAGTGAAAATTGACGGGACAAGGATGCCGGCAGATAGTAAGATAACAGGTGGAAAGATTAGTGTACCGTCCCGTTCATAATCAGCATAGATGAAGATGAACTAGACAGCACATTAGATATAAGGAGTGTAGGAATGGACAAGATTAAAATGGTAACTCCCCTTGTAGAAATGGACGGGGACGAGATGACGAGAATCCTCTGGCAGATCATTAAAGAGGAGCTTCTGCTTCCCTTCATCGATTTGAAGACGGAGTACTACGACCTTGGTTTGGAACACCGCAATGAAACAGACGATCAGGTAACGGTGGATTCTGCGGAAGCTACAAAGAAATACGGAGTGGCGGTAAAGTGTGCAACGATTACTCCCAATACGGCCAGAATGACGGAATACCAGCTGAAAGAAATGTGGAAAAGCCCTAACGGAACGATTCGTTCTATTTTGGATGGTACGGTATTTCGTGCACCTATTGTAGTAAAAGGCATCGAGCCTTGTGTAAAGAACTGGGAGGAGCCCATTACCATAGCGCGTCATGCGTATGGCGATATTTATAAAAATGTAGAAATGAAGATACCGGGAGCAGGTAAGGCGGAGTTAGTCTTTACGGCTGTCGATGGAACGGTAACGAGTGAAGTGATTCATGATTTTAAAGGCGAAGGCGTTTTACAGGGCGTACATAATACGGATGCTTCCATAGCAAGCTTTGCGAAGGCGTGTTTTAACTATGCGCTCGATACGAAACAGGACCTTTGGTTCGGAGCAAAGGATACGATTTCGAAAAAGTATGATCATGATTTCAAGGATATTTTTCAGGAAATATATGAAAAGGAATATAAAGAGAGATTTGAATCGGCAGGAATCGAATATTTTTACAGTCTAATTGACGATATCGTAGCCCGCGTTATGAAGGCTAAAGGCGGATTTATATGGGCGTGCAAGAATTATGATGGTGATGTGATGAGCGATATGGTATCCTCGGCATTCGGTTCTCTTGCTATGATGACCTCCGTACTCGTATCTCCAACCGGAGTATACGAATACGAAGCGGCTCACGGTACGGTGCAAAGACATTATTACAAGCATTTAAAGGGGGAAGAGACATCCACCAATTCCGTAGCGACTATTTTCGCATGGACGGGAGCTCTCAGGAAAAGAGGAGAGCTGGACGGAACAAGGGAACTGGTAACTTTTGCAGATAAGCTGGAGAGAGCGACTCTTTCCACCATCGAAGAGGGTAAGATGACGAAGGATCTTGCGCTGATTACGACGCTTAAGGACGTAACGGTGTTAAACAGCGGGGACTTTATCAAAGCGGTTCGAAAGACATACGAAGCTATGTAATTGCAAAAAGGACGATAAAAGCCGGCATGCCTTGTTGTTGAGTGAAGCATGCCGGTTTTTTTATACACGATACAATCAGTCCTCGGACTCAAGTTCCTCCCAGCGGTTCAGCAGGCCTTCGATTTCCGCAGAGATGCTTTCCTTTTCCCTGGAAAGCTCTTGAAGCTTGACTACGTTCGTACAGACATCAGGAAGAACCATGAGCTCATCGATTTCGGCCTCGCGGTTTTCCAAAACCTCAATTCTGTATTCGATGCGTTTCAGCTCGTTTTCTTTTCTGCGCTGCTTCGCCTGCTGTTCTTTTTGCTCCTTCCAATCCTGCTTGGAGACGGAATTGTTCTCCATAGAAGGTGAAGGAGAGACGGCAGCGTATGCGGAGGATAGCTGAGGCTTCTTTTCCAAATAATAGTCGTAGTTTCCCAGATAGTTGATGAGTGTGCCGTTTGCCAGTTCCAGAATACGGGAGGCGGTTCTGTTGATGAAATAACGGTCATGGGATACGTAGAGAACCGTGCCCGTATAGTTATTTATGGCGTCCTCTAAAATCTCCTTGGAAGCAATGTCCAAATGGTTGGTAGGCTCGTCGAGGATGAGGAAATTAGATTCCGAAAGCATTAATTTAGCAAGAGAAACCCGACCTCTTTCTCCGCCGCTCAAGTCACAGATACGCTTGAACACATCATCGCCGGTAAAAAGAAAGGCAGCGAGAGTATTTCGGATTTCCGTATTGTTTAGGGTCGGATAATCGTCGGAAATTTCCTCGAATAAAGTCTTTTCCTTATGCAGCACGTTGTGCTCCTGATCATAATAGCCGATGTGAACGTTGCTGCCGGTTTTAATGGTGCCGGAATCGGCAGGGACCAGACCGTTAATGATTTTCAGGATAGTGGTTTTTCCCGTACCGTTATCGCCGATGACAGCAACATGCTCCCCGCGCTTTATATCGAAACTGATGTCACGAAACAGCGAGAGAGGGCCGAAGGCTTTGGAGAGGTTTTCTCCGTGAAGAACGTCGTTGCCGCTTATATATTTGGGCTCTAAGCGGATGTTCATATCCGTAGGAGCTTCCGTGGGCTTTTCCAGAACCTCGATTTTATCTAACATCTTTTCACGGCTTTCGGCGCGTTTGATGGATTTTTCGCGGTTGAATGACTTTAACTTCTGGATGACTTCCTCCTGGTGCCGGATTTCCTGCTGCTGGTTCATGTAAGCTTTCAGGGCGGCGGTGCGAATCAACTCCTTTTTCACAGCATAATCGCTGTAATTGCCGGAAAATACGGAGGCTTTTGTCTGGTCGATTTCAATGATTTTATTGGAAATACGATCGAGAAAATAGCGGTCGTGGGATACGATGATAACCGCACCTTTATAGTTTAATAGATAAGTTTCCAGCCATGTAATGGAAGACATATCCAAGTGGTTGGTGGGCTCATCCAGCATGATCAAATCCGGCTTTAATAAAAGAAGTTTGCCCAGGGCAACACGTGTCTTCTGTCCTCCGGAGAGGGTGGAGACTGATTTGGTAAAATCGCTTTCCGCAAAGCCTAAGCCTTTTAAGACTCCGATGAGTTCACTGCGATATGCATAGCCGCCCCCCTGCTCGAACTGATGGGTGAGCAGAGAATAGGATTCCATCAACTTTTCCAATTCTGTTCCGGAGGAAGCCTTCATTTGCAGTTCCGTCTGACGGAGCTGTGACTCGATAAGAATCAGCTCCTTTTTGACAGATAAGAGCTCGTCATAAATCGTGCCGCCGCTGTCTACAGACTGATGCTGGGACAGATAGCCGAAGGTTTTATCCTTGGAAAAAACGACAATACCCTCGTCGGCTGTCATTTCTCCGACGATGATCCTAAGAAGCGTGGTTTTTCCTGCTCCGTTAATGCCGACGATTGCGGCCTTATCATAGTCTTCTATGTGAAAGGATATGTTTTTTAATATGCTTTTTTCATTGAATGCTTTGCTAATATTTTGACAAGATAATATCATGTTTATACTCCTCATACAAAAACTGCCTGATAGAAACGGTAGAATATATTTATTACTGTCCACACAGTAGCTTAACACTTGCTGTTAAGCTGCGTAAGAACGTGGCTCAAGAGATGATTTTTGCTTCGCGAAGCGAATTTAAATGCAGAAATCATGTGTTACGGCGAACGAAGTGAACAGCAACATTTATTTTACATAGGATAAAAGACTCTGTCAATTCATTGACATTATTTTATCAGTTTTATATAATAAGAGATAATTATCGAATAGGGGGAAGTGTAGTGGAAGAAAAAGAAATTTCTCAAGCTGTAATAGGCCGTCTACCCAGATATTTCAGATATCTGAGCGAACTTAAGTATGCGGGAATCGAAAGAGTTTCTTCGCAGGAGCTAAGCGATATCATGAAGGTGACCGCTTCGCAGATCAGACAGGATTTTAATAATTTCGGTGGATTTGGACAGCAGGGATATGGATATAACGTTGAATTTCTCCATAATGAAATCGGAAAAATACTAGGATTGGACAGAACACATCATCTGATTATCATCGGAGCAGGGAATCTTGGACAAGCACTTGCCAATTATGTGAACTTCGAGAGGAGAGGCTTTTTGTTCCGTGGGCTTTTTGACAACAATCCCGATCTTCACGGCAAGAAGATACGGGGGATTGAGGTGCAGCCCATGGAGAGCATGGAGCTGTTTGTCAAAGATAACGATATAGATATAGCAGTTCTTACCATACCGAAGACAGAGGCGGTTACGGTGGCGGAGCAGCTTGTGAATTACGGTATCAAGGGTATCTGGAATTTTGCCCATGTGGATTTAAATGTGCCGGAGAATATTCAGGTGGAAAATGTCCATCTGTCGGACAGTCTGATGAAGCTGTCTTATAATATCAGCCGGTTTGAATTGGATAATACGAAATAGGGGTGAAGGGTATGGCACGTTCAGAGGACGTATACAAGGTGGCGTTAGCGGGAAAGGAAATTCCGCTTTTAACGCTGGATAATAAATGGCATCAGCTTTTTACACAAGCGCAGACTGAGATTTCAGGGGAGATCAAGCGCAACGAGGAAAAGCTGAACGAACTGGTCAAGAGGCAGGGCAAGCTGAATACTGAGTCTAAGGAAATCAGACGACTGAAGAAGAAGCTGATGGGAGAGATCATGGAGATGGCAGAGTCATTGGGAGACAATCCCGACGCCAAAACAGAGAAGAAAATGGATGAGAACAGGCGCCTTATCAATGACTGTAATGAGAAGCTGGAGGCTTATCAGGAGGAACTGCGCACTTTGCCCGAAGAAATAAACAATGTAAACTATATGCTCATGCTTGATACTATGGATGTCTGCTATAAGAAAATTGCGCAGAATACAAGGGAAATTGAAGCGATAGGCGAATGGGTGAAGAACGTCCGTGTAGAGATCAAAAAGAATCTCGTCCATAAAGAGGAAAGTGAAAAAGCGAATTTCGATTTATATTCCTATATGCATGATATTTTTGGGGCGGATGTAATCGAGATCTTTGACATGAAATATAATCCGGAAGAAAGAAAAAAGGCTCAGGAAGAACGGGCGGCGAAGAAGGAAGCCGCTTC
>JAEWPN010000091.1 GCA_023399455.1 Bacillota bacterium | reverse complement strand
GCATTCGCTATAATAGACAAGTCAATGCCGCCCACCATATTCGATAACATCATGGCCAATGCTAAAAAGCCAAATTCAGGCACTTGAAACAGCATGGACTGAATATTGTTCAGCGATAGCAAAGACGGACCGATAATTATCCGAAGCGTAATGAATATCACAAATGTCAATGTCACTAAAATACTCAAGTTCAAATCACGATTCATATATTCTCTTATTTTTTTCATCATATTCCTCCTATTCCGTAAATATCAAATGACTTCTGTTCTTGATTCTTTCCTGATAGGAAGTTATCGCAACAGAAACTACTAATATCGCTCCTACAAACAGATTGTTCCATGAGGAAGACAAGCCGATCAATATTAGCGTAGAGTTTAAAAGATAAATAATGGTAACTCCCAGAATTGTGCCGAATATTTTACCCTGACCGCCCGTTATCTTAGTTCCTCCAATTACCACAGCCGCTACGACCATCAATTCATTGCCAACCAGCTTATTCGGATATAACGCATTGATCTGCGCTACATAGATAATGCCCATAATGCCTGCTAAGAATCCCGAATACGCATACACGAACAACCGGATTCTAAAGGGATTAAATCCTGCCCTCCTTGCAGACTCCTCATCGTTTCCAATAGCAACGATACCTCTTCCTATCATCGTCTTATAGAGAATCAGCCATGTTGCAATTCCTATTAACAAAACAGGAACAAGCGATATTGTTAATCCTACCGCTCCATCCTCCGTTACGATCTTGAATATGGTTCCCTGTCCGAATTCATGCAGGCACTCCGGCAAGACTCCGGCACCAAATGATTTATCGCTGATAAAAGTCGTCATAACACCATGATATAAATTTTGTGTACCTAATGTAATAATAAACGGCGGCAGCTTCAGCCAGTTAATCAAAAGAGCGTTTATTAAGCCCAGCCCTATTCCGATCATTCCTGAAAAAAGAAAAGCAATTCCTAAGTTATCAATTCCCAATGCAATCATGACATTAATGGTCGTATAACTGCCAAACAGTGCGATTGCCATAAAAGAAACATCGATTCCTCCGGATATCATTACTACCAGCAAACCGATAGCAACAATCATCGTTGTAGAAGATGTTCTTATAATGTCAAATATCGTTTCAAAATGAAGAAATGCCGGATTTTTAATACTAACTAATATACTGTATATAATAATAATTAAGAGAAGTATTTTCTGAAATTGATCCACTTTCTTGGTCTTCATTACATTGCCTCCTTTATTTCCGTATTTTCCCCGCTGCTGATCAGATCGCTTATCTTCTGTGCGGCATCCTTTTGATTCAAGTCATCTTCATTTAATGTCACAACGCATTTTCCTTCCGCCAGCACAACGATCTTATTGCAATTTGCCATGAGCTCCTGAATCTCATCGGAAATAAAAATAATCGCCATGCCGTCATCGGCAAACTTATGTATCTGTTCATAAATTTCTGCTTTGGAGCCGATATCGATACCCACAGTGGGCGTATCCATGATGAATACCTTCGGTTTGGTCGCAATCCATTTTCCGATTACTACCTTCTGCTGATTTCCCCCGGAAAGTGTTCCTATTATCGTATCGATAGAAGGAGTTCTGACCTTTAATTCCTTTACACATTCCTCCGCTAATTTTTCTTCCTTTTTTCTGTTCAGAATCCCTCGGTTCGATAAGGCATTTACTAAGGCGGAAGACACATTTTCTTTAATTTTTCTTTCGATAAACAAGCCTTGATGGAAACGGTCTTCCGGAAGCAATGCAATGCCGAATTCCTTCGCCTTCATCGGAGAGTTGATCTTAACCTCTTTTCCCTCCACCTTAATACGTCCGCTCTGGGTTCTGTTCAGACCGAATAATGACATAGCCAGTTCGGTTCTGCCGGAGCCTAACAACCCCGTAAGGCCGATAATGTCTCCCTTTCTTATTGAGATGCTAATATCTTCATATTGATACTTACGCGTCAAATGTTCAATTTCCATAATCGGCTGATTATCCTTGCACTTTCTATGATACCTCGGATATTCTACCTCACGTCCTGTCATATAATGCGACAGGCTCTTCTCGTCCAAGTCCTTACTGCTGAAATCACCAATCTTTTCACCGTTTCGAAAAATAGTGATCGTATCTGCCACCGAAAATATTTCATCCAGTTTGTGGCTGATAAATACGATTGCCAATCCTTTTTTCTTCAGCTCGACAATAATTTTCAGCAGCCTTTCTACTTCCTTCTTGGTCAATGCTGTGGTAGGCTCGTCCATAAAGAGGATTTTTGCATCCTGTGCCAGCGCCCTGCAGATTGCCGTCAGCTGCCTGTTTGCCATAGAAAGCTCTCCGACTGTCTGATTCATATCAATAGATACACCTATTCTATCCAATTGTTCCTTTGCAATTTTTTTTATTTCTTTCCAGTTCACGACCTTTTTCTTCTCAAAGCTCAATTTGCTTATCGCAATATTTTCAGCAACAGTCATATGTTGGAACAAGGACAAATCCTGATAAATAACTTGAACCCCTTCCTTCATTGCCTGATAAGGAGTTAATGCATGGTAAGTATTCCCATTTAATATGATCTCTCCTTCATCCGGGGTATGAACTCCTGAAATATTCTTTACCAGCGTCGATTTTCCGCATCCGTTTTCTCCTGCAAGGCAGTGGATCTCTCCTTTGTTTATGGATAAGTTTATTTCCTTGAGTGCCTTTACGCCGATAAAAGATTTGCTTAGATTCTTCACGCACAGTATTTGTTCCATTCTATTACCTCCATCTCTTCTTTCCTTTTACAAAAAAACAGAGAACGGCTACCACGCCGTTCTCCATTTCTACCTTATCATGTGATAGCAACCTGTCATATGGTGTGTTTAGAAATTATAATCATCTACATTCTCTGCCGTAAATTCTAACGGTGCAAAGCCATAAGCAATATTGTTCTCAACATTAACACTTTCATAGCCTGTAATTTTTAAGTCTGTCCCTGTTTCTACTCCCTGACCGGAAGCTAACAGATAAGCCGCATAGCAGGTTGCATAACCTGCATCCGCCGGTCTCCATGCTAATCCGTGTGCCATAGAACCATCTTTTAAATAGGTAGAGGACATGGAAGGCAGTGCCAGAGAGACAACAGGAATTGTCGTCGCCTTATCTTTTTCCAGCAACGCTTCACATATTCCGCCGCCCTGTGCGGAGCAATCAAAGAATCCGTTAATATCCGGATAAGCCTTTAGAATTTCAAGAGTCTTATCATGGGCTCCTTCTACACTGTTTCCGTCTTCATAAGGTTCCTCCGTAACACATTCCATATCCGGATAATTTGCTTCGATGTATTCTACTGCCGCCTTATACCATGCCATATGTGTTTCCATAGTAAGTCCGCCGACAAAACCGGCATATTTGCCCTTACCGCCCATAGCTTCCGCTAAGCTTTTTCCGAATAACTGTCCGAACTCTTCATTAATAAAAGCTTCTACATCCAAATCAACTTTGTCTGCCGTACCCGGTGCTTCATGAGTTACTACTACAATTCCGGCTTCTCTCGCTTTTTCAATCGTCGGCACTAACGCCTCCGGATCATTGGGTACAACGCATATCGCATCTACTCCTTGCGCTATTAAATCTTCCATAATAGCGATCTGGCTGGCAGCATCACCTGTTTCAGGCACCTGAACCGATACGTTGAGTCCCGTATCCTTCTGCAGCTGTTCAACGCCCGTTACCATATCATCAAACCAGGAATCACTTTGTTTTACTACCATAACAACTTTGTAATCCGCCGGATCGGCCGATTTATCCACCGCCTCAGCCGGTGCTTCTGCCGTATCATCCGTTTCAGCCGTTGCTTCCGCCGCCGTATTATCTGCGGCTGCGTTGTCTGCAGCTGCCGGCTGATTACTGCTTCCGCATCCTGCTAACATAGATGCAAACATTGTCATGCACATAAGCATTGCCATCATCTTTTTCATTTCATTTTCCTCCTTGTTGTAAGCTTTGCTTTATATATACATTATACGAAATTCTTCCGTTTTTCCTATTCAATTATCCGTTGTCGTTTTTCAAATTTCCGACCTGTTTTTTCAACTTTGGAAATAACCTTGTAATAAAAAATGGGATGGATTATAATCTGTCCATACAGGGTATTATACCATCGTTTGACAAGGTCACACACGGTCGGATAAGGACAACACAGAAAATCAGGAAAATTTCATGGTTCAGGGCATGTAAGACCTTGTCAAACGATGGTAACGTATCCTAACTAGTGAAAGGCTTGGAATTATGAGGAGAATCTTACAATATCTGGAGCACAAATTAAGTTATTTATCGCTTAATACCAAAATTATTTTTATTATTTTCGTAGTATTATTTATTAATGTAGCCGCTTCCCTCGTAAGTATCGATATGGTTTTAAAATCCAGCAACCGTTTATTGTATGAATCGTTGCAGGGCTCATTAAATTATACTGCCGAAGATATTTCTTTTAAATTATCCAATGTAGAGTCGATGTCAAGTTCTATTCTATCCAACCAAAATATACGCAAGAATCTAATCGCATTAGATGAAGAAACCTCTGAAATCGGAATACGGAACATTAATAACACTTTAAAATATTTAATCAGCGATTATTACCAGACATATAAATTAAATAATATCAGTTACATTAATTTATATAATCCACGTTTTGTTACTTATAGTTATGAGAGCAAAAGTACTTCCACACCGGATGATATTCATCAGGCAGTGATCCAAAAAGCCAATCAAAATTCAGGCTATCCTTGCTGGGTAACCGATTACTGCAATACCTATGGTCTTTTCCTCGGACGAGATTCAAGAAAGATCAATAACCTGAAATATGAAACGATAGGCACCTTGGTTGTTTCTATCGACATGGAAAAAATGATTAAATCTTCGACCCAGTCGTTATTGGATACGGATTTTGCCCAGTACATTATATATGACGGGGAACACGAAATCTTCCATTCCAAATCCCTGGATACCTCCACCGTGGCATCGATTCAAACATCCCTCTCTGAAAATTACGATGTGCTTAAGATCGGAAAAAACAAATACTTTTGCGTACGCGGAACTATTTCTAATCCGGCATGGGATTATATTTGTTTAATTCCATATGATTATATTTCAGACACCATCAATATGTCCATGTTTCTTTCTTTAGGCGTTATACTTTTCAGTGTAGCGATGTCCTTAATCCTTTCCAGATTATTGATTCGCTCTATTATGAAAGATTTTTATCTCCTTATACAGAAAATGGATGCCTTTGGAAAGGATGAATCGAAATTACCCGATATAGGCGGTCATTATGAACACCGCAAAGATGAAGTCGGAATGCTTCATAATCAATTCGATCAAATGACTATCAAGCTTCAGCTTCTGATCCAGGAAAACTATGTGAATGAAATTCTAAGAAAAGATGCTAAAATAAAGGCTTTGGAAAGTCAAATCAATCCACATTTTCTATACAATACTTTGGAATCGGTAAATTGGAGGGCAAAAGCGATTGGGGAAAAAGAAATCTCACTTATGATCGAGTCGCTCGGTTCCCTGTTGCGCGTTACACTCAGCAATAAGGATACCCAGCATACCGTTGCTGACGACTTAGATATTGTAAAATGCTATATGAATATTCAAAAAATACGTTTCCCTGACAGATTATCCTTTACAGAAAATATAGATCCTTCCATTCTTTCAGTTGAAATTCCACTGCTTATTTTGCAGCCCCTGGTAGAAAATGCTATTAACTATGGTATGGAAGAAAGTATCGATGTATGTCATATTGAAATAGAAGGACACGTTTACGACGAAACGGTATTTATAAGTATCATCAACAGCGGTTCACAATTCGAGGAACGCCTTTTGGAAAAGCTAAATAATCAGGAAGTAATCCCACATGGTTTTGGAATCGGACTTCTGAATATCCATCAGCGAATTCAGCTTACCTACGGTTCCTCATACGGATTGAATTTATACAATAAGGATGAGGATACTGCCGTCGCTCAGGTAACCATTCCGGTGGATAAAATATAAAAAATAGGAGTATAAGTTTATATGTTAAAACTATTAATTGCAGATGATGAAAAAATAATACGGGAAACTATCTCAAAATTAATTGATTGGAAAAGTCTGGGGATCTCATTGATGGGAACTGCTAAAGACGGAATAGAGGCATATAATATGATTCTGGACGAATATCCGGACATTGTACTTACAGATATCAAAATGCCCGGCCTGTCCGGGCTGGAGTTGATTCAAAAAATTTATGCAGTCAACAAGGATACCCAATTTATTATTTTGACCGGATATAGTGATTTTGAATATGCAAAAAAAGCGATGCAGTATGGAGTGCGCTATTACCTTCTTAAACCCTGCAATGAGGAGCAGATTATATCCAGCTTAAAGGATGTAATACACGACCACTATGACAAGCTTGCGACCAGAAGAAATGCGCAGGATAATTTGCCGCTCCTTAACCAATTCAGGCAAAATCTGCTCATTAATCTAATCAATGATGGTCTTACCTCTCAAGTATCCTTATCCAAGGACAGCTACGTTCCTTTTCATAAAAATTACAGCAAATATTTGGATTTCTATACCACTCCATATGAGGTATGCTATTTTTATTATCTTTTAGAGGAGAATGTGCAGAATGCGATTCAATTAATTGAATACTATCGTGAAATGAATTCTCCCGGCATTCCTTTTCATTATCTTTATGTGCATAATACTCTTGTATACTTTTTTCCTTCGTTCAGTCCTGCATATGAAGAAATGGACACATTTATGTCCGTGCTTAAACTCCCTGAACAAGACACTGAAATCCTATACCGGAGAACTTCCTTTGATAACTTTGAATTAGCTCTAAACAAACTCATTCATCATATACGCCTTTATGAACAAATTATATATACCGACGGCACAACATTAACAAGAATCAGCAATTATCAAAATATTATCCGCGAAGTCCAAAACTATACTGCACAAATTTATGTAAATGATCGGGAAGAATCCGCAAAGGCTATTCATTCATTGCTCAGTGTTCTGCAAGCCATAACTGACATTAATTTTTTAAAGCAGTTGGTTTCTTCCGTTATCGTTATATCTTCTTCTAAGAATATATCTTACCACGCGCTTTCCGCTGCTGAATTCCTGGTAGGAGTAGGTTCTTCCGTCGACTGTCAGGAAATTACAGGCTCTCTCGAACAGTTATTGAAGAATCTTTATCACAAATATCATTCTTATACTGCTGCCGGTACTATTAGTGCCAAAATACAGACTTATGTACAAGAGCATTTATCCGATCCGGATCTTTCCTTAAAATGGATTGCCGATAATTATCTTTATATGAATGTAGATTATGTAAGCAAAAAATTCATTAAAGAAACGGGAGAAACTTTCTCTAAGTATTTAACCGATGAGAAGGTTAAAAAGGCCAAAGAACTTCTGGCGGAAAAGAGGCCTGCAAAAATTCAGGAAATTGCAGAGCTTGTCGGCTGCGGAAATAATCCGCCGTATTTTAATCAGATATTTAAAAAAAGTACGGGATTATCGCCAAGTGTTTATATGAAAAAAATTCATGGCGATATATAGAATGGGAAAATCCTTTTTCCTTACCATTCGATTACGGCGGTTCCCCACGTAAGCCCGGCTCCAAAGCCAGACATGACTATCTTGTCTCCCGGGCGGAGCATTCCCTTCTGATTCATCTCATCCAAAAGAATGGGCACGCTTGCCGCGGATATGTTTCCGCAATGGTCCAGACTCAACGGGAATTTATCTTCACTCACCTTCAGGCGCTTTGCCACGGACTGAATGATTCTGATATTCGCCTGATGAAGTACAAAATATTTAATATCCTCTGTTTTCAGCTGCGACATTTCAAGCACCTTTATAATAGATGAAGGCACCGTACTCACTGCGAACTTATATACTTCCTGACCATCCATTGATACATAACCAAGTTCATAGGGATTCTGAATCAGTGGATTATTATTTACACGATCCCTGCACGCAAGAACACTTCCCTTCGCTCCATCAGATCCCTGAGTAAAGGCAAGCAAGCCCCCCCTGCCTCTTCCTTCCATTTCTCTCTCTCCCGACTCTCCGTCCGCATATGTACGCACTACGGCTGCTCCCGCTCCGTCACCAAAAAGGACACAGGTGCTTCTGTCGTTCCAGTCCATAATCTTCGACAGTGTCTCCGCTCCAACGATAAGCGCCGTTTTATAAATGCCTGACTGCAAGTAAACGTAAGCAGTATGGAGCGCGAACATAAAGCCCGAGCAGGCAGCATTCACATCGAACGCCACCGCATTTGCCGCCCCAAGTTTTGCCTGCACTTCGCAGGAGGTAGATGGAGTTACATAGTCCCCGGTAATTGTCCCTACAATAATCAAATCGATTTCATCCGCACCGACTCCTGCATTCTTAAGCGCTTTTTGCGAAGCTTCCGCCGCCATGGAAGCCGTGGTCTCTTCCTTAGCCAGCCTTCTCTCCTTTATACCCGTACGGCTGGAAATCCATTCATCGGAGGTATCCATAATTTTTGATAAATCGTCGTTAGTTACCACATTTAAAGGGAGACAGCTTCCCGTCCCTATTATTCTCATCATACCAATAACCCTGCCTTTCTCACAAACTGCAAACTTTGGGCCGCAGGCACAAATTTGCGTGTGAAAATTCATTTTTCACACTGTTCTCCGTCTACTTCAAATTCTTTCATAATATCCTTTACATGTTCCAGCTTCCTGGCTCTGCAGGCATTTGCTCCACAGAAGAGAAGTCCGTCCTTTACATTCCCGTTTACCGCATTTATGAGAGCCTGCGTGATACAATATGGTGTCTCTGCCGGGTTGCAGGTTATAATACAATTGAAGCACTTCCTTGGAGGTATCCTTCCTTCTGAAGTTCTTCTAGTAAACTCGTTGGAGATAGCCCGTGCCGGCATTCCCACCGGGCTTTTTACGATTATAATGTCATCCTCTGTGGCATCTATATATGCCTGTTTATAAGCCTGTGAAGCATCACATTCATAAGTCGTTACAAACCGGGTCGCTAACTGAACACCGGATGCTCCAAGCGTGAAAGCGTGCTCCGCATCTTCTCTCGTATAGATTCCTCCTGCGACCACCACCGGGATTTCTTTGCCATGTTCGCTCGCACATTCCGCTACATGCCCGATAATCCTACGGATTTCTCCATCATAATCCAGCTCTTCCATATGGGTAAGCTGTTCGTTCTTAAAACCCAGATGCCCTCCGGCAAGCGGGCCTTCTATCACGACCATATCCGGCAGTCTGTCATATTTCTTCATCCAATATTTTATGATAATCTGTGCCGACTTAAGGCTTGAAACGATAGGCGCAATCTTTGTCCTGGCCTTTCCCACCAGCTCCGGCAAAGCCATTGGCAGTCCCGCTCCCGATATGATGATGTCCACGCCTGCCGCTATTGCTGCTTTTACGTATTCCTCATATCGTTTTGTCGCTACCATGATGTTAACGCCGATAATTCCGCTTCCGGCAATCCTTCTCGCTTTATCTATCTCGTCCTTTATGGCACGCAGATTACACCCTATCGGGTCCTTGCTGAAGCTTTCGCTTTTATATCCGATTTGTGCGGTGGAAATAACGCCTACACCGCCCTGAGCCGCTACCGCTCCGGCCAGCCCGGACAGACTGATGCCTACACCCATTCCTCCCTGAACTACCGGAATCTTCGCCGTAAGGTCTCCTATTTTTAAGGGTTTTAATAAACTATTGCTCATGCTTCCTCCAGGCTGCCTATGGCAAAAGTAAGCTCTGCCTGCACTGCCAGCTTTCCATCCACATACGCCTTTGCGCTGCCTATGCCGATAGGGCCTTTCATTTTAATAATTTCCGTTTCCAGCAAAAGAACATCTCCGGGCACAATTTTTTTCTTGAATTTCGCCGAATTAATCGCTCCGAAATACGCAGTCTTTCCCTTGAAGTCCGGATGAGCGAGCAGCGCCACCGCCCCTACCTGCGCCAGAGCCTCTACTACAAGCACTCCCGGCATGACAGGCTCCCCCGGAAAATGTCCTGCAAAAAACGGCTCGTTATAAGTTACACATTTTTTCCCCTTTGCCTTTATACCCGGCTCCAGTTCCTCTATAGTGTCTACGAGCAGAAAAGGGTGCCTGTGGGGAATAATTTCCATAATTTCCTTTGTCGTTAAAACGGACATTTCTCTCTCCTAATGAGTGTTTTTACACATTTCTGATTTTTTTTTAATATTAAGTCGATAATGAACATCTTATTCTGCATACTTTTTTACGATTATAGTGGCATTATGCCCGCCGAATCCAAGAGAATTGGAAAGTGCGTAAGTAAATGTCTCCTCCGCCGCTTCCTTGCAATAATCCAGATCACACTCTTCATCCGGTACTTGATAACCCACCGTGCGGTGAATATAACCCTCCTCCAATTCCTTTACACAGGTCACGAATTCAAGAGCTCCTGCTGCTCCTAGCAAATGTCCCACCATCGATTTCGTCGAATTGATTTTTATTTTCTTTGCATGACTGCCAAAGGTCTTCTTGATTGCTCTCGTCTCGAATAAATCGTTGTGATGGGTGCTCGTTCCATGAGCGTTAATATAGGTAATATCCTCCGGCAGGATTCCCGCATCCTCTATGGCGAATTCCATAGCCTTTGCCGCACCTTCCCCATCCTCTGCGGGAGAGGTGATGTGATAAGCATCCGCTGTACAGCCGTAGCCTACGACCTCCGCGTAAATCTTCGCTCCTCTTTTCTTTGCATGCTCCAATTCCTCCAAGATGACCGCCGCAGAGCCTTCTCCCATAACAAATCCGCTTCTTTCCTTATCGAAGGGAATGGAGCATCTATCCTTATTCTCCGAAGAGGTAAGCGCTGTCAGCGCCGTAAAACCGGCAACTCCTACGGGCGTGATACTGCTTTCCGTTCCTCCGGCTACCATTATATCCGCATCTTTGTACTGAATGGAGCGGTATGCTTCCCCGATAGAGTTGGTTCCCGTAGCGCAGGCTGTAACAACATTAATATTTTTTCCTTTTAGTCCGAATTGAATGGATACATTGCCCGCCGCCATATTGCTGATCATAAGTGGTACCAGCAGGGGATTGACGCGTCCCGGCCCTTTCTCCAGGAGCTTGGTATGCTCTCTTTCCATAGCCTGCAGAGAACCGATCCCTGATCCCATGGATACTCCTATCTTAAATTTGTCTTCTTTTTCCATATCGATTCCGGCATCCTCAAGTGCTTCTTTGGTCGCAGCTACCGCATACTGACCGAACAGTTCCATTCTTTTGGCCGCCTTAACATCCATGTAGTCCTTCGCTTCAAAACCCTTTACTTCCGCAGCCAGCTTACATTTATACTCGGAAGCATCGAACTTTGTAATCTTATCGAATCCTACTTTTCCTTCCTTCACGCCGGCCCAAAATTCATCCACGCTAAGCCCTATGGGCGTAATAGCCCCCAAACCGGTAACAACTACTCTCCTGCTCATTTCCTTCTCCTTTTTATATTACTTGTTTATAGGTAATTGCGAAACTCGTTACCTTCACCAATTTTATGTGCCATTTCATAACTTAGCTAAAACTTTCCACAGTGTGTCTGTTTTTGCCTCCTTTAGTGAGCGGCTTGTATTTTCTTAAGGAAACCGACCCGTCCGGTTATGACTGCTTCAAGGTTTCCTTTAAAAATACAGCCGCAAACGCCGGAGAAAAAAACAAATCCACCGTGGAAAGTTGTCGATAAATATAATCTGGCACATAAAACTTGCATAATATAATAGTTTCGCAATTACCTAATTACTTATATCGCCATACCACCATCTACCGAGATTACCTGACCGGTAATATATCCGGCCTTGTCACTGGCCAAAAATGCCACCATTTCCGCAATATCCTTCGGCTGTCCGGCACGTTTAAGCGGTATCTGCGCAATAACTGCCTCTCTGGCGGTCTCGCTCATGGACTGTGTCATATCCGTATCGATATATCCAGGAGCTACTGCGTTTACTGTAATGTTTCTGCTTGCAAGTTCCTTTGCCATGCTCTTTGTAAGGCCTATCACTCCCGCTTTGGAAGCTGCGTAATTCGACTGTCCGGGATTGCCCAGCACTCCGGATACGGAGGATAGATTTATGATCCTTCCGCTCCTTTGCTTGATAAATGCTCGATACATATGCTTTATCGTGTTAAAGGTTCCTTTTAAATTGGTATCTATTACTGCATCAAAATCTTCTTCGGTCATCTTGATCATGAGGTTATCTTTCGTAATTCCGGCGTTGTTTACAAGAACGTCAATATGTCCGAACAACTCCAGCATATCCGTTATCATTCTTCCGCAGGCTTCATAATCTGCAACAGAACACTGTACCGGCACCGCTCTTCTTCCCATGGCCTCAATTTCTTTCACCACCGCATTTGCTTTGTCCTCACTGCCGTTGTAGTTAACGATGACATCTGCCCCATAGCTCGCCAGCGTAAGAGCGATCTCACGGCCGATTCCTCGGCTGGCGCCAGTTACAAGCGCTACTTTTCCCTCTAACATTCCCATACTTAAATCCTCTCCAAATCATCTATCTTTTCAATATTGACTGCTTTTACATCTTTGCTGATTTTCCGTATGAATCCGCTAAGCGTCTTGCCCGGTCCGATTTCAATAAATGTATCGACTCCATCCTCTAACATACGCTCCACGCTCTGCTGCCATTTCACGGATGAGGATACCTGACGGACTAAGAGCGATTTCACCTGCTCCTTAGCCGTTACGTAATCCCCCGTTACATTGGAAAGATACGAAACCTTTATATCGTGTACCTCGACATCTCTTAGCTCTTCACTCAGCTTTTCTCCCGCGCCTGCAAGAAGAGGGGAGTGGAAAGGTCCACTGACATTCAAAGGAATACATCTTTTCGCTCCTTCCGTCAGCAACTGCGAAGCTGCTTTCTCTACCGCTTCCGCTTCTCCGGTAATTACGATCTGTCCCGGGCAGTTATAGTTGGCTATACTTACAGAACCTTCTATCTTTTCACACGTTTTTTCTATTATGTCCGCCGGGAGGCCGAGTACTGCCGTCATAGCTCCTCCCCGGGGCACGGCTTCCTGCATGTAAATGCCTCTTTTTCTCACTATCCTGAATATATTCTCCGGACTCATGATACCTGCCGCTGCAAGTGCACCGTATTCTCCCAAACTTAAGCCCGCTGTAACATCAGGCCTATATCCTTTTTCCTCTATCGCTTTTAAAATAGCTACCTCAGTCGCGAGCATCGCTATCTGTGTATACTCCGTAATATGAATTCTTTCATTCTCTTCAAAGCAAAGAGAAGCCACATCCAGGCCAGCCGCTTTCTCTGCCAGTTCAAACATCTCTCTGCTTACTGTGAATTGCTCGTAAAAGTCCTTTCCCATCCCAATATATTGCGCTCCCTGACCGGGAAAAATAAAAGCTGTTTTACCCATAATAAAACCTTGCCTTTCCATTTGTCGTTTTATTTTGAATATCAAAGTATTATGTTAAAAAAAAGGGGTCTGCCCGTACTGTTCACTCAGCAGCTTAACAGCAAGTGTTAAGCTGCATACCTCATCCCTTACAATCTTAATAATTTTTCCGCCTGCGACATGATTTCCTGAATGATTTCACTGCAGCTCTTTTCTTCTTTTATCAGGCCGGCTATCTGTCCTGCCATAATCGTTCCGTTTACTACATCGCCATCTATCACGGCCTTTCTTAAAGAACCCAGAGTCAGATATTCCAGCTCCTCGAAGGAAGCGCCTTCTTCTTCCATCTTCAAGTATTCCCTCGTCATTTTATTTCTAAGGGAACGTACCGGATGACCCGTGCTTCTTCCTGTCACCTCCGAATCGATATCCTTGGCGGCGAATATTTTCTGCTTGTAGCTGTCATGTACGATAGATTCCTTCGCCGTTGCGAATATCGTACCCATTTGCACAGCCTCCGCTCCCAGCATCATAGCCGCCGCAAAGCCTCTTCCATCGGCGATTCCGCCCGCTCCTATCACTGGAATACTCACGGCATCCGCCACCTGAGGAAGCAAAGACATGGTGGTGGACTCTCCTATATGCCCCCCTGCCTCGGTTCCTTCCGCAACTACCGCATCGGCGCCTGCGCGCTCCATCATTCTAGCCATAGCTACACTGGCAACTACAGGAAACACTTTTACACCTGCATTTTTCCACAACTCCATATACTTGCCCGGATTGCCGGCTCCGGTGGTGACTACCTTTACGTCTTCCTCTACAATGAGCTTTGCCACCTCTTCAGCATTAGGATTCAACAGCATGATATTCACACCCACCGGTTTATCCGTCAGCTTCTTCGCTTCGCGAATCTGCTGTCTCACGATTTGAGCAGGGGCACTGGCTGCTCCAATCAGCCCCAGGCCTCCCGCCTCGGATACTGCTGCCGCAAGGTGATACTCCGCAACCCATGCCATACCGCCTTGTATGATCGGATATTCGATTCCCAGTAATTTGGTTATTCTCGTCTCCATCTTATGCTTCTACGCCTTTGTTCTTCATATATTCTATTACAGCTCCAACCGTTGTAATCTTCTCAAGATCTTCGGAAGGAATCTCAATACCGTATTCTTCTTCAAAAGCCATGACCAATTCGAATAAATCGAGGGAATCCGCTCCCAAATCTTCTTTAAAGGAGGATTCTTCCGTAATTTCAACACCGTCTAAGCTCAATTGTTCCTGGATAATTTCTTTTACTCTTTCTAACATTTTAATATCTCCTTTTATAATACTTATCTTTTTTAAAATTAGTTTGATATTCAAAGTATATTGTCTTCATATCAATTTGTCAACTGGTTTTTTTACCATCGTTTGACAAGGTTACACACGGGCGTGTAAGACCTTGTCAAACGATGGTAAGTCCATTTCAGAACATTTTATCGGCACACTTCTTAGAGCAAAGAACTCTTTGGCTCATGATATCTGAGTAAAGCTCCATTCCCTCAGTCCTTACCACATGAATCACATCGGCATTCACAGCACATCCTTCTCCGATTATGTCACAGGCAATGTTCTCAGCCTCTAATAACTTTTCCTCATTCAGGACGACATTTTCCCTGCCGTCGAAAAGAGCCACATAGAAGACTCCTGACTCTACCAAGTCCTGGAAGAAATGGCTCCCGTAAGATAATTCGGGCATAATTCCTTTTTCGCTATAGGCTATTTCACAGACTGCCAACATATTCATGAGCTCCGTAAAATGCACAGGCACTCCCAGCGAGGGAGTCGTTGTTCCCCATCTTCCCGGCCCCATCAGCATGGCATTCTTCCCCTTAAGCGCCCGATTAAGCAAGCCGACCTGCCTTGCGATATCGTACTTGTCCTGCTCCTTCAGCTCTAAATATTCCTTGACACTTACATAAACAATGTAATCGATGGGAAGTCTCACATTACCACCCATGAAATTACCGTGAGAGTAGAACAAACATTTTTTCTCATCCACCGTCTCCGGTATATCCACCGTTTTTCCCAGTCCTCGCGTCTGGAGCGGCCGACACTGCAAAAGGTTGACGCGAAATTCGCCTTCCCTGTTAAAATTTGCCGTAAACTCTATATCTACCGGATAATTGTACTTTTCGGCGAGAAGAGTAAGCATCCTTTTCATTACCTCCGGAAATTTAGTTTCCTTCAGTAATTTTCTGAAATTCAGGATAGGCGGAACTCCGGAAACGTCCCTTCCGATTTCGCTAAGCCTTCTCTCCGTCTCGAAATCCCGCACCCAGAACAGGTTTTTATCCGCCTTAATATCGGAGCCTGTAACCTTATTCACGCTTATGGATTCCTGAGTATTTTCCTTCAGGTTCAGCACATCCATATTGTGCTGGGAATATTTCTGAGCTTCCCCGTAACCTATTAACGGCTGCCGCATGGGGTCGTCCAATGTTACAATCTTCACATAATCGCCGATCACCCTGTCCACTGCCCGGGTACCAAGGCCGAACACAAGGCGAAGCATCCCAGCTTCCATATCCACCTCTTTATCCCATACATATAGATTTGAGGAGTTGCCCACTCCTGCCGTATGAGGAAAGAAATAGTCTCCGTAATAGTCTCCCGAAACCCTTTGCACCAGAATCGCCATCTGCTCGTCTCTGTCGGCCAGCCCTCTGTTTTTTCTATAATGCAGGGCATCCTCATTCATGGTACTGGCGTAAACCACCCGGACCGCATCCATAAAATCGTTCAGACGCTTTTCAGGGTCCCCTTGATTCACACAGAATACACTCTCGTATTTTCCCGCAAAGGCATTGCCGAAATTATCCTCTAACAGCGAGCTGGAACGCACGATAATAGGGGACTGTCCATAATATTCCAACATCTGCATGAATTCATCCCTTACAATTCTTGGAAACTTCCCTCCGCGCAGCTTTTCTTTAAGCTCCGGCGCATATGCGAAATACCCTTCTTCGGTTTTCTGCTTCGTCCGAAGCTGCCACCATCCATTTTCCACTATGTAGGTATAATAGATATCCGAGCCGAGATAAAACGAATCATGAGATTCCAGAAGAGGCTTAAAATATGCCTTATCTTCATCACTCCTCGTAATGATCCTCCTCGCCAAAAGCATGCCTACGCTTTTTCCTCCGATAAATCCCGTGCCTATCTCCCTTCCGGCAATCTTAACAATATCGGACAGCTTGAAAAAGCTCATGCACATGTCACGCATGCGGGATTCCTTGCCGATAAGAAGGTCGATGAGAAGTCCCTTCATCTCTTCTTTTTCCTTCTCTTCTCCCTCCAGAGCCTCTCTCGCCCTATTTATGGTCACGTGCCAGTAATCCAGCCGTTCCTCCGTCCAGTTGAAATTAGAAAAAAGCTCCGCCGCCTGAGCGCTGGCTGTAATCGGCTCTACCTCGTCGCCATCGATGTAATGGGGAAAAAACATTGTAGGAGAATACCTCTGCCATACCTTCAGCGGATGAATATAAAACCGGTCGTTTATCTTATATACGTCCAGAAGAAGCTGCGTCGTTTCACGAATGGTCGCAATCGTATCATAGGTATGCACATTTCGCTTAATAGCAAAATAAGCAATAGTATCCAGCTCATACAGATAAGGGCAGGTTACCCTGAAAAAGTTGCCCGTCATCAAATCAGAGTACCAGAAAGCCAACAGCTCCGTCAGACAATCGAAAACATAAAAGGCTTTCACCCCCTCTTCCCCGATAATGCGGTGAATCATGGTAGCAAAGCCTTCAAATCCCATGGCTGGATTGAGCTCATAGATCTTGATACCGGTCAGGTCCTCCACCACTTGTCTGTGTGTTCCAAAACGAAAATAGATAATATTACGGTTATCCTTTCTCGCCTGTTCGATATAGGGCGCAACTACATAACAGTAATCCTCGATAGAGTCTACCTGCCATACTACATTATCTCCCAGACGAAGCATATCTATGGCCTTGTCGAAGCCCTTCATTCCCGTACTGACACTATCCAATATTCCCATAGCGGTCCCTCCTGCAGTATCTGTTTCCAGT
>JAEWPN010000012.1 GCA_023399455.1 Bacillota bacterium | reverse complement strand
AGATGTCGCAACTCCAAGGCCGGTTTTTGCTGCTTCTGCTTTTGCACCGCCACATGCGGTAAGTGTTCCTGCTACTAAAGTCATGCAGAGTAACAAAGCTACTACTTTTTTCATATTTTACCTCCATATTATGCCGTCTACGCGGCTGTTTCTTTTATTTCAATCCGGACTATCCGGACGAATAACGTAGTTATGTGTTACATGATCCTGTCGAGAATCACCGATAAGAAAACTGCTAGGGTGCTGCCACCCATGATTAAAATAAAATTCATAATACTGACACCGAACGTCGTAGCCTTTTCCTGCTTCTTAAAAAACTTATTGATGTTTTTCTGCACGGGCACGATCGTAAGAAGGGAAATCAGAACCACAGGAGAAAGGATTCCGAATACCACCAGTAAAATCGTGGAAACGTAAGTCATATAATACAATCCCGCAAAAAGCGGCAGCGCCATCTTCCTCCCTATGTAATAGGGCAGGGTATACCTCTTTACCGTAATATCCTTCTCTAAATCACAGATGTTATTTGCCAGCATCACATTTGCAGTCGCCGCGAAAGGCGTAATGGAAAAAAGAAGCAGCTTCAGCACCGGAACCACCTGTACGGACAAGGATACCGTCTCAAAGCTCAGACTATAGGTCATGAATGTCCCCACCGGCATATTGATATACATCAATATAAAAGGGATTACTACTCCGTAAAAGAAACCGGATACCGCCTCTCCCATGGGCATTCTTGAAATAGGCAGAGGCCCATAGGTGTAAAGCACTCCGCTGATAAAACAAATACCACCGATAACGAGAATTACCAAATCAGTGCTATATGCAAGATATAATCCGAAAGCAGTACTGATTCCAAACAGCGCATAAATAATCAGAAGCGATTTCTTTCTTGCAAAGGGAAGTACCTGACCGTTATCTTTGGAGTCGATATAATTATTGATTGCCGTGGTCGTCAGGTCAAAGAAAAACATTCCCATAAAAAATACAAAGGTCTTTTTCCACTGCATTTCCTGCCTCTGGTATAGGAGAAATCCTATCGTCAGCATAAATGTAAATGTGCTCGTAATCTTAGTTCTAATTTCTATATAATCAAAAAATTTTCCAAGCAATTTTGTCCTTCTCCGTACCTGCCATCGTTTGACCAGGTCTTACACGCCGTGAACCATTAGATTTACTTGGTTTTCTGCGTCGTCAATTAATCATCCGCCTTGATCCCTGCGGCCTTTTTTACAATTGCAGCCAGCTTCGTTCGTTTTTCCTCGGTCACATCCAACTTGTCGATATACCGCTTTGCCTTTTTATAATACCGCTCGATCATCTCTCTGGTATAATCCAGACCGCCGGCTTCTTCCACTGCCCGGTTAATCTCTGCTCTGACGATTTCGCCTGCCTCGGCCTTCTTCTTGAAACCGGGCTGCTTCTCCAAAGCGCGAATCAGAGGAAGGGTAACGACACCCTGCTCGTAATCGGACTGAACCGGCTTCTTAGCCTCTTCTACTGTTTTATCGAAATCCAGACAATCATCCCTTAGCTGAAAAATCAAGCCGGTGTAATTTCCGATTTTCTTATATTTCTTAATCTCCTCCGCAGCACTGCCGCCTAAGACAGCTCCTGCGAAGAAAGATGCTTCAAAGAGCGCAGCCGTCTTACCGGATATAATTCTTATATAGTCAAACACTGTCAAATCCAGATTCCTGTTGTTAATGTGCTGTAACAGTTCACCCAGACACAGCCTGCTTATATAGTCGGGCAAGTCGATGTCCGTATATTCTTTTCTGTCAGGAATAGCCGAGAGCATTTTAAGCGCAAGGCTCAGAAGGTAATCCCCGCAAATGACTGCGGTACGTTTCCCATATTTTTTCTGAAGGGTCTCCCGACCTCTCCGTAAGTCTGCGTTATCAATAATATCATCATGGACGAGGGACGCCAGATGAACGATTTCGATTGCCGCTGCTGCGTGCACCGCCCCCGGAGCAATTTTTCCTTCTCCGTCCCCGGCACAGGTCAGTACGGAGACCGCACGAATCATTTTACCCTGAGAAGCGGATAAATGAGTCAAATATTCGTTGATTATGCGGGGTGATCGGGTCAGGGCCTTCTGAATCTCTTCTTTTACAAGCTCATAGGCTTCCTCGTATGTTAATTTCTCCATCGCTTCACCCATATCTTTTCTAATCCTGATACAGATACAGTTTCCGGATCAACGGTATTTTCTTCCAAAGCTTCTTCAACGCCGACATCGCATAGTAATCGAGTCCCAGCGTCCTTCCTGCTCCGATCAGCACGGCAATACCGGCAAAGATCATCCAGAAGGTTCCCAGATACAAGCCCGTAGTGCATACGAACATGAACTGCAATACAAGGGAAACTGCCGCAGCGGGAGAAGTAAAGAGTCCGCCCATCAGCGCAAGACCGATTAAAATTTCGGCTATAACGATAAAAATCTGCATCGCCATCTGTACCCAGTTATAGGGAAGAATCCACGTATCCACGAACCAGTTCATAAGCGGAACATTCAGCTTGAATGCTAAATCGCTCAAGGTCGAGGAGGCAAGGTCTGTTCCGCTGACAAATATCATTCGGAAAAGTCCTAAAATATTCCAGTTCAATATCACATGTCCCGCAGAAACCGCCGTAGCCGCTGCTGCACCCGTCGCCGCGCTTACGGCATCCGCCGCTGCTGCCACTGTGCCCGTTGCTGCGCTTACCGTATCGGCTACCGCTGCTGCTCCTGCTGCCGCAGTCGTTGCTGAACTTACCGCATCTGCTGCCGCCGCACTGCCAGGATTCAATATGCTCTCATACCATGCACTTGCGCCGCCGAAAAAGCCCTGAAGCTTCGGTTCCTTGAACCAGCCTTCTAACACCTTCATAATTCCTTCGAACAGCCATACGGCGCCGAGCCAGAAACGTAAAGGAACGAGGAGGAAACTGGGCGTTCTGTTGGAAAAATGTCCGCCCACAAAACTTCTGCAGTTACGTATTGTAAAAAATTCATGTTTTATATAGCTGAATATCTTATTCCATCCCAATACCTGAACGAAATAAACAATATTGATAAAGTGTTTCGCAAACATGGCAAGGAACGACGGAAGACTGAAGAAATGTCCCGGAAGCCCTACATGAGCCGCTCCGTAACGTCCTCCCACACAGACCATTACACCGTGAAAGGCAGGTTTATATTCTTCCATCTCATCTTTTTGCGTAAGGGCGCTGACAATGTTATGGGCTGCTGTATCTGCGCTCTGCTCCGCGTTTTCTACCATCTGGGGAACGGACACCTCTTGTCCTTCGGGAACGAAATACATGTTATCGCCTACCACGTATACCGATTCGTCCTTAGTGGAGCGTAAGTATTTATCTACCGGAATGCGTCCGCCTCTTTGCTTTTCCAAAGCGTCTGCCGAAGCCGCCGCAATGGTGCTGCTCTGGATTCCTGCGCCCCAGATCACCGTTCCTATTTTTTTCGTGACATCCTTACCGCCGCATTTGTACTCGATAGAATCCTCCGTGACACGGGTCACGCTGGAATTCATGCAAAGCTCGATGCCCATTTTGTTCATTCTTTTAGCAACCTTGGCAGATAACTTCTCAGGAAGATTCGGAATCGGCCTGCTCAAACCATCCACATTTATCATGGTCACTTCATCTTTGTCGATTTCATATTTCTCACAGAGGATAGGGACATATTCTGCAAGCTCTCCTATCATCTCCACACCCGTAAAACCCGCACCGATGACATAGAAGGTCAACAGCCGCTTTCTCTCCTCTGGCTCTCTCTCTGCTGCCGCCTTGCGGAAGGTATTGAGGATATGGTCTTTCAACAATATAGCGTCTTCATAAGACCAGAGCTTGAAGGTAAACTCTTCAGCCCCGGGTACTCCGTAAAACGTCGGTTTGGAACCGGACGCTATTACCAGATAATCATATTTATAAGAGGCGTCTTCGCCTTTTACCGTCTTCGCCGCAAAATCTACTTCCGTTACAGTGTCCAGCTTCACATTCACTTTTCTTCCTGCGAACACCTTTTTCAAGCTGATTTTGATACTATCTTCATCCACTCTGCCTGCTGCCACCTCGTGGAGCTCTGTGAGCATAGTGTGGAAGGGATTCCTGTCGATAATGGTGATTTCCACATCTCTCTGTTTTTTAAGTCTCTTTGCGAGCTTCTTCGCTGTCAGAATGCCGGCATAGCCTGCTCCTATAATTACTACTTTCTTCATCGCTTCTTCTCCTTGGGTATCCAGTAGGTCGATATCCAGACTCCTTTTCATCCATTAATAAATTAATAACGTGAAATGCCGTGAAATTTTTAACAAATTCGACTATAATGACCGAATTGCAGCAACTGGATTACAATAATCTAATTGTTTGCAAAACACTTCACTTTCTTGTATAATAAGCATAGACATAAAAATGCATCATCTATATATAATAAAGGATAGAATCTGGATTCACAAGAAGGTACTTTAAAGTACCTTAGTATCTTTTAGTATACCATCCTCTGACAGGAAAATATACCTTATTTGTATACTTTATTTCATTATAATTATATTATATTTCCAAATATTGGGAAAGTCGAAAGGTGTTGACACATTCATGGACGCAAACGAAAAAAAACACGAGAACTGTTTTATGAGAGAAACCTGCTTAAAGGACGATTTATGTCCCATGGTCCTCGCTTATAAGCTGCTTTCCGGCAAACGAAAAATTATGATTTTATGGTTCCTTAGCAACAAGGTGCTGCGCTACAACGAAATCTTAAAACGCATGCCCGACGTCACCCAGAAGATGCTCACCAAGCAGCTGCGGAGTCTGGAGGACGACCACCTGATCATGAGGCATGTATATCCTACCGTTCCTCCAAAGGTCGAATATGAAATTACGGATATCGGAAAGCGTATCATTCCTATTCTGGAACTTATGCACCACTTCGGCGCTTCGTATATAGAAACCTTCCGGGATGAACTGAACGCCCGCAGGAATGCCGAAGGACCTCCTGAAATCTGCAACTGATACAATTAAATAAATCAAATAGTTAAAATACTGCCCGAGCGCCGCATACAAGGCAGCGCACAGGCAGTAACTTTTCCCAATTTATTCTATCTCAATAAAGCTTATAGCTTATATTCCATCAAAATAACTTCCGGCTTATCCGCATTCGTCTCCTGAATCTTTTCCCAGTTCTTTACAAACTCCAATAGTGCGTCAATCGTTGCCATCTCTTTCAAATGTTCATAATTCTTATAAAAACCGAAGGTCTCCTTCTTAGCGTTGGATATGAGTGCATAATCGGAAAGCTGTGCGATGGGCGACTGTCTGTAGCCCGTGATTGCAATTACTCTAAGCCCTTTCTCTTTGCCCATTTCCACACCTTGAATCACCTGTTTCGATCTTCCCGACTGGGATATCGCTATAATAATATCGTCCTTTGTGGCGAGATTCACCTGATTCAAAAAATATTCCGGCGAAATTCCATAGCTGCACTTCACTCCTAATCTTCCCAGCCGGAATCCCATATAGAGAGCTAACGGAGTCGTATTGCCCACTGCTATGATATGAGCCTCTCCGCAGGTCTTGATCAGATTCACGCATTCCATAACTTCATGTTCGTCCATATTCTCGCCGATGGCTATCATAGTATTGGCATAGTCCTGAAAGACCCTGCCTACCGCATTTCCTTCGTTCTGTATACCTTCGCTGTTTTTATCATCATCTCTTCCCACATCCTTGGCCAGCATAAGGCGGAACTGATAGTAACCCTTATAACCCAAATGGGAACACATTCTAACTACCGTCGCGTCACTGACTCCGCTCACCTTTGCCAGTTCGGAAACCGTAGCATTTACCGTCTCTTGCGGGTTTTCCAAGACATAATCCGCCACCTTTCTTTCCGCGGAAAAAATCTTTTCGTAATTATCCCTTATTACATCCAATACAGGTCTATCTAACATCGCTTTTATCCCCTTTCTGGTTGTCTTTTCTATTTTGCCTCTTTTTCCCTTTATTTTCAAGCTTTTCTCGCAAATATATTATTTTTTCGAAGACCTGGCAGCATAACTAAGATCGCCACCGAAAAAGAAATGGCTCCTGCTGCCGCAGCCTCTATTAAATTGCCTGGATCCTTGTCGCTTTGAAATATCAAAATAGAGAACACCGTAGGAAACGCGTAGACGTATGTATGAATCGTCACAAGTCCCTGATAAATCCCTCCTGCTGCGCCTCCTGCTACCGCCGCCAGCAAAGCGACCTTATCTGTCAGGCAGATGCCATATAAGACCGGCTCCGTGGTTCCTGTAAAAAATACGGTAATCAGTACAGCCAGCACCGAACTTCTCTTCTCTTTTTCCTTGCTCTTTAACATCGTAATGAGAGCGATTGCAGTAAGCGACATGGTAAGCATAAAGTAACCGACCATAAAGCCGCTCTCTTCACCAAAAGCTCCCAAATCCTGAATGATCAGGCTGACAAACACCCAGTGAGCACCTACCATAATCTGCAGCGGAGCGGTAGCACCGAATATCGCCCATGCCAGAACCGGGATATTAACCTGAAGCCACGAGATTCCCGTAAGCGCACTCTGACTGATCATATCCACTACCGGCCCTACCACAAGCATTCCCGCAAGCGCCGTAATCAGTATGAGCAAAAAGCGCAGAAATATATCTCTAAGTACGCCCTTTAGCCGCCTTTCCAGCGCCCTCTCAAATACGCTCATCAAATAAATCAAAACAATGATAGGAAATACTGTATACGCATAGGACATCCGATAAACCGGAATTCCCATGAAAAGTACGCCGTGTTCCTGCTCCATCAACCTGATAAAGTTTGGTAGCAGCAGTGTTCCTGCCGCCGCCATGGCGCTGACCACATCCGCCTCGAAATGCCTCGCCGCCGTATAAGCCACGATGAGAGGCAGAAAATAAAATGGAGCATTGCCGATAGATTCCAGAATCACCTTCGTATCCGGGAAGGCCTCTATCAGCGGAGTGTAGCCCAGAAGCAGCGTGGCCAGCTTCAGCAGCCCTCCTGCCACCAGCGCCGGTATCACGGGCAGCATGCAGGAGGATATATGGTAAAGCATTCTATCTAAATAATTTTTCTTTTGTCCTTTATCTTTTTTCATAAGCATTCATTGCCTGACGGATCAGTCTGTCAAAATCATCCGCCTGCCATGCGGCACGTCCGGTAAAAAGACCATCGACAGAGGGCTGGACAATCATATCCTCCGCATTTCCCGGATTCACGCTTCCGCCGTACAAAACAGGAATCTCTGCGCTCCTTTTTCCAAACAGCTCTTCCAGACAGCCCTTGATGACCCTGTGCATCTCTTCGGCATACTCTGCCGAAGCCGGGATGCCGTTTACTCCGATGGACCACACCGGCTCGTAAGCCACCTTAATTTTGTCCGCCTGATCACCGGAAATTCCATGAAAGCCTACTTTGAGCTGGGTACGAAGAACCTCCGGACTGATGCCGTATTCCTTTTCTTCCAGCGTCTCGCCGATACACAAAAGAGTATTGAAACCATGAGCCAAAGAAGCCTTTACCTTAAGGTTTTCTTCTCTGTCTTTTTCACCGAATACATGTCGTCTCTCGGAATGACCGATCATGACCATATCCAGCTCCAGCTCCTTTAGCATAAGAGGTGATATCTCTCCCGTAAACTGTCCCTGCTCTTCCCAGCACATGTTTTGCGCTCCCAGCTTGATAAATCTGCGATCAACGGAGGTAACGGCCGCACTTAACGATGTATACGACGGAATGACGAAAAGCTCTATCGCATCCCTGCTTATATCCTTTGTATTATCCACCAGCTTCTTAAGATATGACACTGTTTCTTCGATGGTCTTGTACATTTTCAGATTGGTTCCAAAATATAATTTCTTATCCATTTTACCTTATGCTCCCTTCCTCGTTCCTGCCGGCCTTCTATTTCCTGGCCAGATAGGACTGCTCTACTTCCATAATCCTGTCCACCTTCGGCTTTGAGCCGCCGCCTGCAAAGTCGCACTTCAACCAGATATCCACCAAATATTTTGCCAGCTCTACACCGATGACACGCTCGCCCATGCACATGATCTGTGCGTCATTGCTCTTTCTGGAACGCTCTGTGGAGAATGGATCATGACATACCGCCGCCCTGATTCCGGGTACCTTATTCGCCGTAATCGCCATCCCGATTCCCGTACCGCATACGAGGATTCCTCTTTCGTATTTACCGTCGGCCACCGCCTCGGCAACACTCTTTGCCACATCAGGATAAAGCACTACTTCTCCTTTGTTCGCACCGAAATCATCGTATTCCACTCCTATATCTTCTAAATGCTTCATAATCTCTACTTTCAAAGCGTATGCCGCCTCATCGCATCCTATTGCTATTTTCATCTTCCTTTTCCTTCCTTTTTATTAAAATTTTCATTTTTGTTCCGCGCGCGCATCTGCGCATTCTGCCCGTAGGGCTTTTCTCTTATAGGAGCTCCTTCCTATAAGAGAAACAAGAGGAGCCGGACTATCCATCCAAACTCCTCCCTTCATTACAAACTCAATATTTTAATCAGCACTTTTCGGAAAATTATAATTTGTTATTGCAAATATTCATCTACGTTATCTTTCGTAACGAGTACAAAAGGAATAACCGGTGCGGGATCAAAGTCTTCGCCATTGATTAACGCTGTAATAACATTGATACCAGCAGCAACCTGGCCAACGCCGTCCTGAAGTATGGTAGCGCCTAAGTCGCCGTCTTTAACCATCTGTAACGGGTTCTGGTTTCCATCTACACCTACGCAGATGATGTCGCTTCTGCCTGCATCGTTAGCTGCACGCTGTGCTGCGGATGACATATCGTCATTATCGCAGATAACTGCTACTAATTCATCGCCATACTGTGCGATAGCGTCTGTCGTAGCGTTTGCTGCCTTATCACCGGACCACTGTGTATCGGGCTCGCCTACCATTTCGAACTGAGGATTAGCAGCCATAACTTCCGCAAGGCCTGCTCCACGGTCGATCTGTGCAGAGTTTCCAAGGATACCTGTGCAGTGGATATATTTTCCGCCGTCAGGAACATTCTGAACAACCCAGTCACCAAGCATCTTGCCTGCTTCTACGTCATTGGAACCGCAGAATGCAAGTGCTCTTTCATCTGTGCTTGTCGTCTTTGAATTAACAACGATTACGTTAATACCTGCATCTGCAAGCTTTGTTATTGCAGGATCGGATGCTTCTGACTCAGCCGGAAGGACAATAACTGCATCACAGCCTTTTGTAATACATTCGTCAGCACGGTCGATCTGCTTGTTAGGGTCTGTTTCACCATCAAGGATTCCGGTCCAGTCATCGATAACACCGTCGCTCTTAAGCTGGTTCAAGGTCTTTTCCGCATACTCATTGATCGGTGCGTGGAAAGGGTCTGTTAAGTTCTTGGAGATATATCCCACAATTACTTTACCATCGCCGTTCACATCAGCGCCTGCAGCAACTTCTTCTACTGCATCTTCTGCTGTTGTTTCCGTATCGGTTGCTGCTTCTGTCGTTTCCTCTGTTGTCGTTTCTGCCGGAGCTGCGGGCTCAGCTGTTTCTGTTTTAGTGCTGCCGCATGCCATCAGGCCGAAGGTCATTGTGATTGCCATCGTGATTGCTAATACTTTTTTCATCATAATAAATATTTCCTCCTTTTTCTTATGAATCCATCAGTGCTAATTAAATATTGTAATACTTTCGGGTATTTCATTTTCTGCGAGTGTAATCCACCCATTCATAAAGAGATACCTAAAAGTTATCACCTAGATTGATTTTTTGTGTCGGTAAAATATTACCCCTTATCGGTTCCTTTTATTCATTACCATATCGAGCAGTACGGC
>JAEWPN010000262.1 GCA_023399455.1 Bacillota bacterium | reverse complement strand
GCTTATTCCTATTATGAACTGGATAAGCGCGAGCTTCCCTCCCGTCATGTCATCAATCTGGCTAAGCTCTATAAAGTCAGCGCCGATTATATTCTCGGCGTGGAACCCGGGTACGTCGGCTCCTACGATTTGAACTCCAAATATGTACATGACATTTCCTTAAAAGAGGTCATTAACAATCTGGAAAAACTGAATAAGGCAAATCGTCAGGAAGTTGTCAAGTATCTTTCCTATCTTGGTAATACCCAGACGAAACATAAATAAAACCGGCTGCAGAGAATTTATGTATATATTGCTTCCTCCGTCAGTATCATAGCAGGCTTTCTGTCGTATTCCTCTGCCGGAACATGCTCCACAATCTGGCATTCAAAACATACAGCAATGGTTGGAAGCTGCGGGTATCTCTCCAGATACCTGTCATAATATCCTTTGCCGTACCCAATCCGGTTTCTCTCTTTATCGAAGACACTTCCCGGCATAATCATCAGACATTTCTGCAGGCTGATGTCCCTGCCGCTTAAGAGTCTTTCCCCTTCCGGTACGGGCTCCCGTATTCCTTTATAGCCCTCCGACAAATCATCCATATTCGTAATACGGTAAAAATCCATATCCTCTTCATCTATTCTGGGACAGTAAACCTTTTTCCCGCATTTTAGCGCCTCTGCAATCAGCAGTTCCGTCTCCACTTCGCTTTTAAAGTTCACATAGGATAGAATAGCCTCCGCCGCTTTATAAGCGTCAGTATCCATAAGGCTTCCTATAATCCGGCGGCTCATAGACTGTCTGGTGCTCTGTGGCAGCTCATCTCTTAGCTTAAGTACACTCTTTCTAATGTGTCTTTTTGTTTCCATGCTTTTCTCCCAAATTCGTAATGGAGCCATCCTTCTCCTGAATATTGATATTATTCAGCTGTCCGCGAAGATTGGCCCTTACATTGGCTATATATTCGCTGCGAAGGCTCGCCTGCTCCCCTTTTTCTTCCTCAGTCAATCCCTCTGCCTGTGATTTACGGTACAATTCATTGATTCGGGCAATTTTTTTGTCCACGTTTTCCATATTATGTTAACCTTTCGTTTCATACGTTTTCATTCATTATCATCAAATGACAAGGACTTATCCGACCTCGTCAGTCGGTGGTATGCATATTAGCTACAAATTCCGGCAAATCGAAATAGGTCTCTTTGTTCCCAACAAATAAGGTACCTATATTTTTCCCGTCCAAGATACGATGCAGCACCTTTATATCCTTGCTGTTGGCGATAATCATATCGATGTTGGAACTGGTAGCAATCTTCGCCGCAATCAATTTCGTATTCATTCCGCCCGTTCCAACGCTGCTCCCCGTAGAAGCCTTTCCCATATCCATCAGCTCGTCGGTAAGTTCCTCTACCACCTCGACAAACTGCGCATTCTTATTCCGTCTCGGATCATCCGTATATAAGCCGTCGATGTCGGAAAGCAGTATCAAAAGGTCCGCATCCACCAAAGCTGCTACGATAGCCGACAACGTATCGTTATCGCCGATTTCTATCTCATACGTGGCTACCGTGTCATTTTCGTTCACAATAGGAATGACTCCCAATTTGAACAGTTCGGAAAAAGTATTGTGAGCATTGTAACGGTTCAAATTATCTACTATCGTATTCTTTGTCATAAGTATTTGCGCTGCCACCTGATTATATTCCGCAAATATCTTCTGGTATGTCATCATAAGTCTCGCCTGGCCTACCGCTGCACACGCCTGCTTTACCGCGATCGGGCTGTCTTCTCCCGTATTCTTTATATCCTTGATATGTACTGCTTTTTTTCCTACCGCGATAGCACCGGAGGTAACCAGCACAACGTCTTTTCCTCTGTTGCGCATATCACAGAGTTCCCTTACGAGAACATCCAGCTTGGTATAATCCAAATCTCCCGTTTCCGGATGCTGTAAGGAGGAGGAACCTATCTTCACTACGATCCTCTTCTTATCCTTTATTCTCTCCCTGAAGCGCTTTATGTCTGCGCCGTCTTTTGTTTCTTCCACTTTCTTCTTCGTCTCCATGGGATCTTTATTTCCTCCGCCTATCCTTAATTTAATAAATTATTTCTTTTTATTCTCAAATGGCATATATTCTCTCGCAATGTGCTCCGCAATCTTTATTCCGTCCATAGCCGCCGACATGATGCCGCCCGCATAGCCTGCTCCTTCTCCGCACGGATATAGACCGCTTATGACCGATTGTCCATTTCCTCCTCTGGTGATTCGTACCGGAGAGGAAGTACGGCTCTCAACACCTGACAGCAGTACGCTGTCCTGCGCATAGCCGGGAATGATACGCTCAAACTGCTCCATCCCCTCCACAAACGCCCGATTTAAGGACTCTGGCATGATGTCGTGCACTTCAGCAAATTTCCACTGCCCCTTTATCTGTGGCGGATACCCGCCCTCTATTGCAGGCGTTTTTTCTTCCTTCTTCGTATGGGCTTTGAAATTGCCGTAATATTCCACCGGAACCTTCCCTTGTCCTAAAGCAAAGGCTCTTTCTTCCAGTCTTCGCTGAAAGGCTATCCCAGCAAGGGGATGCTGACTTTCGTAATCCTCCGGCGTAACAGAGACGATAATTGCACTGTTGGCATTTTTACCGTTTCTTTCGCTGTAGCTCATTCCGTTTACCGCCAGTCGTCCTTCCTCCGAGGAAGCGTTCACTACATAACCGCCGGGGCACATACAAAAAGAATATACTCCTCTTCCTTCCTTCGTCCGTGCCGTCAGCTTATAGGAAGCGGGCGGCAGCTTATGCTCTCCTTCCCCGTATTGGGAAACGTCAATCATTTTCTGAGGATGCTCCACCCTCACTCCTACCGCAAAGGACTTCGCCTCCATGGGAATCTGCCGTTTATACAGCATATCGAACGTATCTCTGGCGCTGTGACCTATGGCGAACACTACAGCCTCCGCCTCCAGCCGCAGGAATTCCCCTCCGGATTCCGTAATGACCGCACGTATCCTATCATCCGACACCACAATATCCGATACCTTTGTATCGAACCGTACTTCTCCTCCGTTATCGACGATTGCCTGACGTATATTTTTGACCACGTCCATAAGAATATCTGTTCCGATATGTGGCTTTCCGTCATACAGAATCGACTCCTGCGCACCTGCTGCCGCAAAAATAGAAAGCACCTCCTTATTCAGGCCATCCTTATCCTTTACCAAGGTATTCAGCTTTCCGTCCGAAAAGGTTCCTGCCCCCCCTTCGCCGAACTGCACATTGCATTCCGGATTCAGACTGCCGCCTTCCCAGTATCTGTCCACCTCTTTTTTTCGGGAATCCACATCCTTGCCCCGCTCCAGCAAAATGGGGTTATATCCGTGCCGGGCAAGCATATAGCCGCAGAATAAACCTGCCGGTCCGGTTCCTATGACGATGGGGCGATGCTTCAGCCGTCTCTGCCCACACGGTGGAAACCGATACTGAACAGGGGATACAACGCTCACCTGATCGCTCCTGCTCCTCTTAGCTGCCGACTGTTCCTTTTGCAGTCTCACATCTACCGTATAGCTGTAATAGATATCCGGCTTTTTCCGCGCATCAATGGACTGTCTTACGATTTCATAACAAAAGCTCTCCCCTTCGGGCAGCCTCAACATCCTTCTTATTTTATCTCTAAGTTCGCCTTCCGTATGTCCGGGAGAGAGCTTTAATTGGTTAATACGAATCATTTTCCCATCCTATTGTTTCTTAATATTCTGCATAGCCGCATTTTTGCCCGCAATATATCCGCTTGTCCACGCCCATTGCAGGTTGTAGCCTCCGCATCTTCCATCCACATCCAGAAGCTCCCCTGCAAAGTACAGCCCCGGAACGAATACGGACTCCATTTGCAGTGTAACTTCCCGCATATCCACTCCTCCCGCACTTACTTGCGCATTCTCGAAAGAATTGGTGCTCATCACATGCACGCACAGCCTTCTATAGGAATAGAGCAGCTTCTTCAAAGCCTCTTTCCCTATCCGTGCAGACTCCTCAGAGGGTTTTATTCCCTTAAGCTTAAGCATAGCCATATTTATCTTTTTATTTGCCATTCCAAGCAGAAATTCTTCTGCAGTCTTTCCTTCACAATCATCAATTCTCATCCGGCAGAGTTTCTCATATTCCTCGTCTCCGCTATCAGGAAAGAAATCTATATAAACGGGAACTTCTTTTTTCTCCTTCAGCATATATGCCGCAGTCCGGCTTAACTGGAAAACCGGAATACCCGAAATTCCATAGTCCGTAAACTGCACTTCGCCTCTCTCTTCCTGAACAGGAGAGGTCTCCTGGCCCAGCTTCAATAAAGCGTCACACCGGACTCCTGCTGCCATCTTAAACAAATCCTCCCTGCACTTAAGCTGCACCAATGCCGGTACCGCATCTATCAGATGGTGTCCAATACCGACCGCCAGACGGTAACCGCTTCCGTCTGAGCCCGTTTTCGGGGCCGCACATCCTCCGCAAGCCAGAACTGCCGAATGAAACTTTTCCGTTCTTCCTTCCGCCTCTATGACAAACATTCCATCTTTGCCGCTTTTTTGCAGGCTTTTTACCTCTGCGGAGACTTCCGTCCTGACTCCCAGCCGCTTAAGCTTAAGCCTGAGGATGTCCAATACCGTCGAAGCCTGCTCCGACAGCGGGTATAAATATCCGTTTCTTTCTTTGCTAAGCATCCCCGCCTCATGAAAAAACGAAACAGCATCCGCCACGGAGAACTGCTCAAAAAGCTGCGGCAGTCTATCCCTGTACGTTCCGTAATAATGCTCCATACGAAAATCTCTGTTGGAATAATTACATTTCCCGTTTCCCGTAGCTAGTATTTTCTTACCTATCCGGTCATTCTTTTCAAAAATCGTCACCTGAGCTCCACACTGCGCTGCCGTTATGGCAGCCATCATCCCGGAAGCTCCTCCTCCGATTATCGCTATCTTCTTCACCTTA
>JAEWPN010000250.1 GCA_023399455.1 Bacillota bacterium | reverse complement strand
CCACAAACTTTTTCACTTCGTCGGGTCTCAACCTTATTTTACGATGTATCATAAATATCACCCTTCCTTGAAAAATCCTTTCATGAAAATATCTTTCTCGCAGTTACTTGAGTATTATACCTTATTTCCTATAAAAGTAAAGTGAAATTTTTATAAACTGGATGTATTGACATATTAGCCGCTGAAATATTTTTTCATATTGACCACTTCCAATCCTCAATATTTGTCAAAATATAAAGAATGCACAATTTATTTTTTATCCCTTTACTTTATTAAACTGCATATTGATCATTATTTCCTAAATTCTACCATATATTCTTGGAATCTTAAGGGAAGCATACTTCTTTGTAAATTCAGGTTTTTTCTCTCCTTTATCGCTATTTTATGGCAGAAATACGTAAACAGTTCCTGGTATTCCAGCTCTTCCCTCGAATAATTCTCCATCATTTCACTGTCGATCTCGGCATTCGTAACGAGATACCAGTCTTTTGAAGCCGGATGAACGACAAATATCCCCCTGATATCATCATATATGACGAAATTTAAAAGAGACAATCTATCTGCGAAATGAGGAGCTAAAAAGGTTAATATATTGTTCTTAGGCCCTATCTTAGAAAATAATATGCCGTTTTCCAGCTCCTGAAACCGGAGAAATCCCATCAAATGAAGCACCTCGTTGTTGGTTCCCCGGTTCAGTTCAAATACCTTGTGCACATAGGGATTCGTCAGATTGCCCATGACTTGCCTGCCATTTTGCATTTGCAAGCCGCACACAGCGGTCTTGTATACAGCCTCTCCCTTCTGCTTGTCCATAGAAGCAAGCGCGCGGCATATACTTATATACGTCTCTTCACCCAATTCCCTCTGAATGGTGCGGGATACTCTTACCGCCGTTCCGGCGTCGGGCACGATGGGGATATATTCCGCGAATAAGCGCAGGTTCTCCTCCTCCCCGATCTGTATATGAAGACGACTGTGATCTTCCTTCAAGGAATACGCTTTATAGATTCCTGTGAAAATGCCCTCCAGGGAATCCTCACATATTAGATATTTCTCTTCCATACTATTGATTCCTCCGTTACATCTGCCCCAGCACTGCTTTATGAGTATCGATAATATCCGGCTGCATAGTAAAGCCTACATCATCGAACAAGGATAGCTGCTTGTAGGTAATTCCATCCTTGTCAAAGGGAAGCTTCTCCTTTACCGTAAGAAGATTTCTCGTGATATAGTCCTCCTCTATCTTCGTGTTGTACATCATCTTTCCATTGCATGTAATGAAATAGAGCGCCCGCTTAAGCACCACTCCTATCTTTTTCAAATCAGGAAAGCTAAGAAAACTGCTCCGCCTCGCCATCACGATTCTCTGCGCGCTCTTCACCCCGATTCCCGGTATTCTGAGCAGCAGCTGATAATCCGCCCTATTAACTTCCACAGGAAACATCTCCAAATGACGCAGCGCCCAATCGGCCTTGGGGTCCAGAAGTATATTGAAATTCGGCCGCGCCTCGCTCAGAAGCTCTCCTGCCTTAAACCCATAAAACCGAAGCAGCCAGTCCGCCTGATACAGCCTGTGCTCCCGAAGGAGCGGAGGGCCTCCGGGCAGAGCAGGCAGCTCCTTATCCTCGTTCACATTCACAAAGGCAGAATAAAATACCCTTTTTAATTCAAATTTTTCATAAAGATTTTCCGCCACCGTCATCAACTGATAATCATTTTCCGGCGTCGCACCTACGATAAGCTGGGTAGATTGTCCGGCAGGGACAAACCGGGGTGCATTTTTATATAGAACGATTTCATTTTTACTGGATTTAATTCCATTTTGAATCTGGCGCATGGGCGCTAAAATATTCTTCCGATGCTTATTGGGAGCGAGGCGGCTAAGCCCCTCTGCTGTAGGCAGCTCCAGATTCACACTCATCCTGTCAGCCAGCAGCCCCGTCTTCTGAATGAGAAACGGGTCTGCGCCGGGTATCGCTTTCACATGAATATACCCCTGAAATCGATGCTCCCTGCGCAGCTTATACAGTGTTTGGTAAATCAATTCCATGGTAAAATCCGGATTATACAGGATCCCTGAACTCAGAAAAAGTCCTTCAATATAATTTCTTTTATAAAAGCCCATAGTCAGCTCGCACACCTCGTCCGGCGTAAACGAGGTCCTGACGACATCGTTGGATTTTCTGTTAATGCAGTATTTGCAGTCATAAATACATTCATTTGTAAAAAGTATCTTCAATAAGGAAATGCATCTTCCGTCTGCGCTGAAGCTATGACAGATGCCGCCGGCTACGGTATTGCCCATACCGCTTCCGCTGCCCTTCCTGTCCACACCGCTGGAGGTACATGCCACATCATATTTTGCCGCATCCGTTAAAATTCCCAGCTTCTCCATTACGGACATCTCTTCCGAAACCTTATAATTCATCATAACTCACCGCCATTTTCGAACACTTGTTTGTATTATAATATCATATTCATTCCCCTTTTTCAACAGTTTTATCGAACAAATGTTTTTTGTTACAGTTCGGCCTTGTTTCATTGACATACCTGCCCATTTTTAGTATACTTTTGTCAGAAAAAGCTGATGCTTTGTCACCGGATAAAGCATATAAGGCATTCAGGGGCAGACCGTAGGTATGATACGTTTTTCGCATCAGAAGGTTTGTTTTTGGATGTTTTTTGTTTAATAACGCATAAACCGATTATATTACGAAGGAACATATTTCATTATGACCACAAGAAGCTATGATTATTTACCAAAAGAAGCCTCGCTTCTGCGGGAAGATATATTCGTAAAGGAGCAGGGCTTTGTAGATGAATTCGACGACATCGACGATATTTCCACCCATCTCGTCCTATTTGATGGAGCGCTGCCGATAGCAACCTGCCGCTACTATTTCGATAACGGGAAATCAGCGTATATCATGGGCCGTATTGCCGTAGCCAAGGCATATAGAGGGAAAAATATCGGTGCACATATCCTGAAGGAAGCCGAAGACCAAATACGCTTATCCGGAGGACGGAAAATATATCTGTCAGCTCAGGTACAGGCGGCAGGCTTTTACGAAAAACAAGGTTACGTGACGTCGGGGGAACCCTATTATGACGAATACTGTCTCCATGTCCTGATGTATAAGCAGTTGGAGGCCGGGAATGAATAATCTGAATTTCCTATATGTAATGCCTATTTTGCTGGTCATACTTTCCAATGTCTTCTACCATATGTTCAGCAAAAATACACCCTCCGACGTAAATCCATTTCTGGGCCTTATCGCTACCTATGGGGTAGCCCTTATTTCCAGCATTCTCTTGTTCTTTCTAACAAAAGAGGAAGGCTGGCGGGAATCGTCCTTTGCATTGTCGGCATGATCATAATCAATACAAAATAAGAAAGAGGTGTCATATGTTTAGAGAAATGAGACGAAAAAAACAGATTTTATCGGAAGGAGAATGTATCGATGTCCTGCAAAGAGGAACCTCCGGTGTTCTGGCCGTATCCGGAGACGATGGCTATCCTTATGCGGTCCCGCTCAGCTACGCGTACCATGATTCCAAAATCTTTTTTCATTGTGCCAAAACGGGGCATAAGATAGATTCCATTGCAAGAAATGAAAAGGCTTCCTTCTGCGTTATCGATAAAGACAGCGTGGTACCGGAGGAATATACCTCTTATTTTCGCAGTGTCATCGTTTTCGGGAAAGCCCGGATCATAGAGGACGAAGCGCAGGCAAGAAACGCTATCGAGAGATTGGCAAAAAGATATTCTCCCGAGCAGGAGCAGGGGCGCCTTAAGGAAATTGACAGATTGATGGCACAGCTTTGCATGATAGAATTGGATATCGAGCATATGTCAGGCAAGGAAGCGATCGAACTGGTCAGGCAAAAGAATGCCGCTGTGAAGCAGTAGGCTTCATAGCGGCATTTAATGCACATAAATACTGCTTCGCACTATTTATCGCTTGCATTATTGGGCGAAACGCGGTTAAATATTAGTTGTGTATAATTATATTTATGTATAATTATTAATAATGAAAAATAAAGCGAGGATGATTACTTATGAGCAAGCCGGTTATTCCCAAAAACTACCAGTCGGCACTTAATTTGCACGATACTCAGATCGGTATTAAAACTGTCAAGGATTTCTTTCAGAATCTTCTTGCCGAGCGTTTGAGCCTGCTGCGTGTATCCGCACCCTTATTTGTCACTCCCCAATCGGGTTTGAACGACAATCTGAACGGCGTAGAACGCCCAGTTACCTTCGGCATTAAAGAGCAAGGAGACGCAGAGGCCGAAATCGTTCATTCCCTCGCCAAGTGGAAGCGCTCGGCGCTTCAAAAATACGGCTTTTCCCATGGAGAAGGCCTCTATACCGATATGAGCGCTATCCGCCGGGATGAAGAGACTGATAATATTCACTCCATTTATGTAGATCAATGGGATTGGGAAAAAATAATTTCCAAAGAAGAGCGTAATATCGAAACCTTGAAGGAGATAGTCCGCACCGTATACAAGGTGCTGCGCAAGACGGAAAAGTATCTGGCAATCAGATACGATTATATAGAAGAGATCCTGCCTCACGACATCTTCTTTATCACAACGCAGGAATTGGAGAACATGTTCCCCGATAACACGCCGAAGGAGAGAGAATATTATATCGCTAAAGCAAAAGGCGCCGTATGTATTATGCAGATCGGGGATCTGCTTGAATCCGGCGAAAAGCACGACGGGCGTGCTCCTGACTACGATGATTGGGCTTTAAATGCGGATATTGTTGTTTATTATCCGGTTCTGGACATCGCACTGGAATTGTCTTCCATGGGGATTCGGGTGGATAAAGAGGCTTTGCTTTCCCAGCTGGAAAAAGCGGGATGCCCGGAACGCACAAAACTTCCTTTTCAGAAGGCGATCATTGAGGAAGAACTTCCGTATACGATCGGCGGTGGTATTGGACAGTCGCGTATCTGTATGTTCTTTTTGCGTAAAGCGCACATTGGGGAGGTACAGTGCTCGCTTTGGCCGGATGAGACGATAGCTGCTGCCAAGGAGAACGGACTGCAGTTACTTTAGGGAATTATGCGGGCCGTTCATCGGTTAAATGCTCCGATACGGCAACTCACTAAAAGTGTGGGTTTGAACATCAACTACCGTCTGTAACCTGTCAATGATCTCGTGATAGCGCGGCTCATTTACTAAGGGGGCATATTCCCGGTCAATTATTATGCTGTGGGCAAGTATTTTTTTAATATATGATGTATCGCTTGGGTGCCCGGTCAACTTATCAAAGCAAGGATTATTGGAATAGTCGTAACTTAATTCCGGAATACTTTGTGCATATGCTAGACAATACTTCTTCGTAAATATCAGCGGCGCATCGATAATACGATCGTATTTCCTCCTGTCCGATACCCGGTTTTAAAAACATAAAACTTTGGAACAGATTGCCGAGATGAAACTTTAACGGGATGCTGTTGGGATATTCTTTTAACATCTTCTGACAGAACGACCAGCCTGCTTCAAATCCCTCGGTTTCGTAGACACTGCCGGCCCTTTTGGCTAATTCACTGACCTCTTCGCCGGAGAGCTCGTTTTGATAAGAGAGTAATTCATCTATCGTAGTATTTAGAGCGCGTGCAATAGGAGAAAGCAATGTAATGTCAGGGTAAGTTGCTCCGGTTTCCCATTTACTTACTGCCGGGGCGGAAACACCTAATGCATTCGCGAGTTGCTCCTGTGTCCAGGATTTTTCTTTACGTTTTGTTATAATGATCTCTCCAATATTCAATGCCATGTCATTTGCTCCTTAAAGAAAAATAAGTATCTGTCTTTATATTAATATTATAGCATTAAAAAAACAATGGACGTGCATTTAACGCAAAGGCTGATTTTATTAACCACTAGGAAATATGACATTCCAAATTAATCATCGCAGGAAGCCTATTCCATAACGTCTCCTGCGATGATCAATTTGGACATAATAAAAGCAAGCATATTAAGACGATTCTGCAAATTCCCCTTTGACATTAAGTAATAATATGCTTGCTTTATTATTAAGTTTGTGCTGCGGTGCAGGATTTACATCCGTTTAGTTCTGCACTGCTTTTTTTGTTCCGTGCCAACACGGCAGTATACTTAAAGTTTCCAGTGTCACCGGTATAAGCATTAACATTTTAACATTCCAAATAGGTGTGATCCATATAATCACCAGCAATATTACAGAGATTACTACCGCACCAATATTCTTTTTCTTAATGATTTTTTCGTCTTCAATAGGATTATTTTCAGTAAAAAAAGGTGCATACAATTTATTAACCACAATAATCCCTATCGTTAAGGCTATCATTACGCCAACCGGCAGATAACCGATATAATCCGCTCCCACACAGGAAAGGACGCACACGAGCGCCATGGACAAGAAGCAGCCAAGGCTTGACTTCATATGCACTCCCCCTGCACAGGAACGCAACAAAGAAAAACATCCAATAGATAGGATCACATCCCATGCACGACCGAAAACGAGCCCGAGCAATATCAGCCCTATTACTTTGAACAGAGAATTAAAGATTAATTCTATTCCATAGGTAACCGCTATGGCTTGTGTCTCCGACATCTCATTGCGCTTCAAACACCAAGCCGTAATCTTACTCGCAAGCATATGCTCCATGCTGTACACCTCGCCTCATCTCGTGATTCTATTTATACCATAGTTTGATAAAATTTTACCATATTTTTCCTAAACGCTCAATTCCATTTCTTAAACGATTACTTTCTTACAACTTATTCATATATGAAAATATTATCATAAGTTTGTTGTAATTGGTAGTAAATTCGATTGTTATGTCGTATCATGACATCGTTAATATCAACTTTATTGAGGGGGAATGATGTTACCGGTATACATTTGTGATGACGATGAAAATCAACTGCAGCATTTTAAAAAATTGGTATCCAACACAATCATGATTGAAGATATGGATGCTTCTATCGTCTGCACCACTTCTTCTCCCTATCAGCTTCTTTCCTATTTGACCGAACATAAGACTCCATCTTTATATTTTCTTGACATTAATTTGAATGCCTCCATGGACGGTTTCTCCCTCGCCAGAGAAATAAGGAAATACGATCCGCGGGGCTTTATCGTGTTCGTTACTGTTCACAGCGAGCTTTCTTATCTTTCCTTCAAATACAAAGTCGAAGCCATGGATTATATTATAAAAGGCAGCAAGGAGCTTTCCTCCCGCATGCGGGAATGTATTCTCAAAGCCCTGGAACTGTATACGCTTCCTACCAATACCATTCAGAAGGCTATCGCATTAAAAATCGACGGACGCATCATTTCCATGAAACTGCCCGATATCTACTGTATCGAGACCTCCACCGAAGCGCATAAGATTCGGATCTATAAGAGAAACGGATACACCGAGCTTTTCTATTCCCTGAAGAAAATAGAAAAGCTTTTGGATGATTCATTTTTTCAATGCCACAAATCCTGCATCATCAACCTTTCTCACGTAAAAGAAGTAAATATCAAAAATTGTCTGGTGACTCTGGAAAACGGAAAGGTATGCCCGGTCGCCACCCGCATTGTAAAGACGCTGGCTCTCCGGCTGAATATGAATATTCTTTGATCGGGGATTATCCTCCGGTAAATTCTTTTTATGATTCTAAAAGTATCCTCGTAAAATATTATTTTTGACGCCCTCTGATTTTACTGAAAAACAAATAATATATAATGAACAGAATCGTCGTAACCACCCATGTGAGCGGGTAGCTGAACATGATCGTATAAATATTCTTTCGAAGCGGCACCGCCAGCATAAGCCATGCAACACGCAGTGCGCATATCCCTATCAGACATATAAGCATTGGGATCCAACTGTCGCCCACACCGCGCAGAGCTCCGGATAGAATCTCAATCGTCACATATGTGAAATAGACCGGCACGAGGTAGCGCAGCATATGTATCCCTATGCGGATTACCGCAGCATCCGTGGTAAACAGCCGGTAGCAATATATCCCCCAAAAATACAATACGAAGGAAATGAAAAGGGTGGAGGCAAAGGTCATAGCCATGCATATCCGCACGCCTTTCCTCAACCGCTCCCTCTTCCCGGCTCCATAGTTTTGTCCCACAAAAGTAGTTACAGAGATGCCAAAGGCACTGACGATCATCCAGAATATGCTGTCTATTTTACTATAAGCTGTCCATGCCGCTACGGTATCAGTTCCCAGAGAATTAATGCCTGCCTGTATAATGACATTAGAGGAGCTGTACATGATCGACTGCATTCCTGCGGGGAATCCAATCCTGATGATTCTTGCCAGCATTCTTCTATCCAAACGGATATTTCGAATGTACAGACGGTGCATATCCGTCGTCTTTACTAACAGCATAATAACCAATACCGCGCTGAGCGCCTGGGAAATGATTGTCGCTAACGCCGCCCCTGCCACTCCCATGCCAAAGCCTACCACAAACAGCATGTCAAGAATGATGTTGGTCATACAGCTCACGATCAAAAAGTAGAGCGGCCGCTTGGAATCTCCTACTGCCCTGAGTATTCCCGCACTTATATTGTAAACGAGATTTCCTACCATTCCTAAATAATAAATCCGAAGAAAGGTAACCGACGGCCCAAGTACGTCCTCCGGAGTATTCATAGCTTGTAATACCGCCGGAGCAGTGATAATGCCTGCTGCCGACATGACAAGACCGGCGATCACACTGAAGGCGATGGCGGTATGCACCGCGTATTCCACCATCTCCTGCTTCTTCGCGCCGTAATATTGGGATATGATAACAGTGGCTCCGCTGGATAGACCTACGAAGAAGCCTACGATTAGCTGGATTACTGTATTGGTGCTTCCGCCCACGGCAGAAAGCGCCTCCTTCCCCACATATCGCCCTACGATAATGGCATCAATCGCATTATATAACTGCTGAAAAAAGGTGCCGAACAAAATAGGGAAAAAGAAGAGGAGCAACTGTTTCCAGATTACTCCTTCCGTTATGGCATTACTTTTTCCCATACCCGTAACTTTTATATTGTTTTTATATTGCATCGAATTACCGGACATTTTCTTACTCATATCCTTCCGCTTTTGTAGATTTTGTCTTTAGAATCCACATATAACTCTGTATTCGATAAGCAGTATATCGCACTTGTTCTATTTTTTCAATGGGTAAAGAAGAAATTTTATCCTCTCATATATTTCCTTAATAACTCCCTGTATTCTTCATAGAATGTACAGTTTTCCATTGCAAAGGATTCAGGCATCCCTGATATCTGTTCCCATCCGTAGGACATAAGCTGAGGCTTCAATAACTGTTCTTTCTGCAGAGTATACAGCAGCGCCCGCTGCCTAAACTGAAGATGATATTTTATCTTTTCTTCCACCTCGCCCGGAAAATGCCCGCACATTATTTCCACCAGTTCTTTTCCCATCTCCATTTCTCCGTAATGGGTCCATTTTACGCGCATTTCCCTTGCGAATCTCATCCATAAGGAATCCTCCTGCGGATACACAAGTCCCATGAATCCCGCATCCTTGTAGCACCATAGGGTATAGGAAATATCGTGCTTTTTAAACAAATCCAGTGTATCTTCCACCATCTCCATCACATGGGCAAGTCCATGATCTGCAATATCATATCCTGCCTCACCGCACAGCAGAGGTCTCCCGAATTTCTGCATGCCCGCTATCATAGTGACGAGCCGGTCCTCGAATACACTTCGCCTCTTCTCTCTCGGATAATCGGGGTCGCACAAATCTGCTTCCCATACTGTCGGATAAAAATGAAAAGTTATAGCTGTCTGTTCATCTTTTAACTCCTTCATCGCGGAGAAATCCATGGCAAAATAATCTCCCTCAAGGAAAATGATATGATTTTTGTCAGCTTCACGGACGGCTGCCGTTACCCTGTCATAGAACTTCTGAAGCCTTCCGTCCTCTCCCGGTATAAGAAAGGGTTCATTGAGAATATCGTAGCCGAGTATCCACGTTTCCTCCGCATAATATCCGGCGATTTCTTTCCAGAGCTCTACGATCTGATCCTGAAATGCCTCGAAATGCCAGAATTGCGGTATACCGGTCTGGTTATCGCTGTGCCAGTCGGGATTCTGACCTCCCGGCACAGCATGAAGGTCGGGAAGCAGAAAAATTTCGTATTTTCGACAAAATGCAAGTAATCTGTCAAAATAGCAAAATCCCCTCTCCTTCAAAACCTTAGGATTTTTATCGTCAAAAAAAAGATGATAGTTAAAAGGAACCCTGATAATATTTACACCGGTCTCTTTTAAAAATTGAAAGTCCTCCTCCTTTACAAAGGAACAAATAAAATCATCGAAAAAACTATCGCTTCGTTCTACCCCGAATACTTCCTCAAAGGCTTCTATTATCTGCTTTTCGGGCGTTGGTATTCCAAGCATGAAATGCTCCATGTTCAGCCAGCTTCCAATACCCAGCCCGCCAAAGGAAATTTCCTTGTCCCTAAAATAAAATTTATTATTTTTAATCTTCACAAAATCCATAAGCTTCTACCTCATATCAATTTCTACAATTGCCGCAGTAATTGTTACCGCATATTCATTTCTGGAAGCAACAATCTGAACTGAATGAAGGTTTTCCTGCAAATAATATTTGCCTACACCCAGAGAAAGCTGCTGGCGCATGTAGCCCTTTTGTTCCTCCTCCACATAGTAATCTCCATAACCAGCATCCGTTAGAAAACCTCATGCCACTATTCCCTCCTATGCTTTTGTTCTTCTGCCAAAATAATTCGTACTCCCTTCGCCTCCAGCCGCCAAACGCTTTCCGGCGGCTTACTTTCTCCCGACAAAAGTTCTGTTCCTCCAGCCTTTATGTAAACCTCCGTCTCATGCTCCCCGTGATTCAGCAGGAACAGATATTGGCTGCCGTCCTTCTCTCTCGCTGCCATTTCTACGTTCCTTTCAGCACGTTCTCTTCCTCTTTCCGCATCGGCTCCATCCGCCGCACAGATATTTCTTTCTTTACAAATTTCTAAGAAAAGCTCTTTATAAAATTTCTCCGACGACCGGGTTCCGATATAATATACACTTCCTTTTCCATAGGTACTGCGCGTAAGCACCGGCATTCCTGCGTAGAAGTCAGACTCGTAGGATGCAAGTACCTCGGCCCCCTCGCTGTGCATTAAATCGCAGATGAGCTGGGCCGGATATTCCTTTCCTTTATAACAAAAGGAATTACTGCTTTTCTCCGGCAGGGAATCGATTTCTTCCACCCATATACCTGCAAGCTTGCGAAGCTTTCCCGGATAACCGCCTGATGTAATCGTATCGTTTTCATTCACATAGCCGCTCAGGTAGCTAAAAACTGCCGTCTTTCCTTCCGCGGCAAATTCTTCAAGCCTTTCTGCCGCTCCATCCTTAATCATATAGAACAGCGGTGCGGCTATAAGCTCATACCTTGAAAAGTCCTCTTCCATTCCGATAATGTCCACCGGCACCTGAAGTTCATAGAAGGCTTTATAATACAGGTAAAATTCCTCCAAATATTTCAGTCTCGCACTTGGTCCTGCGGAGCATTCTAACGCCCACCACGTATCCCAGTCGAAAATCAAAGCCGTTTTGGCAAAGGTTCTGCCGCCTGTAAAACTGTCCCCCAAGGCTTTCAGTTCCCCGCCGAGCAGGCTGCATTCAAGAAAAACTCGCGTATTGCTGCTTCCCGCATGATCGATGACCGCCCCATGGAATTTCTCACAGCCTGCTACAGAACGCCTTATTTGGAAAAACATTACGCTGTCGGCTCCATGGGCCACTGCCTGATAGCTTAGAAGCCGCATGACACCCGGCCTTTTCACCCGATTGTCCGTGAGCCAGTTACACACGCTGGGAGTCTGTTCCATCAGCAGGAAGGACTGTCCATTCTTCAGTCCACGCATCAGATCATGATTCATTGCACAGCAGGCCGGTTCAGCTCCCGCAGGGGGATAGCTGTCCCACGAAACGATATCCAGATAAGGAGCCCATTTACGGTAATCAAGCGGCTTATAAGCACCCATGAAATTCGTCGTAACCACCGCATCGGGAATAAAGCGTCGAATACTATCCGACTCCGCCCGGTAGTTTGCCAGCATACTATCCGAATTAAACCTCATGTAATCTAAGGTAATAGGCTGGTTCATGCTTCTCGTTTCTTCGAAATGCTCGCTCAAAAGATTGGGAGCCACGATCTCCTCCCAATCATAAAATATATGGCCCCAGAAACGGGTATTCCATTCTTTATTCAGCCTTTCCAGCGTATGGTATTTTTCTTTCAGCCATAGACGGAATGCTTTTTCGCAGTTTTCACAGTAACATGCACCTTCATATTCATTACCTACATGCCATAGGAGAATATTTTTCCTATTCTTGTAACGCTCTGCGACCCTTCCTGCAAGCTCAGGGGAAAGCCGTTGAAATGTCGGGCTGTTAGGGCAGGAATTATGCCTTCCGCCAAACTTTCTCTTCATCCCCTGAAAATTCGTCCGCAAAATATCCGGATATTTCCTGGCCATCCATGCCGGATGCGCAGCGGTACCCGTAGCCATACATATCTGCAGTCCCGCCTCGCTTACCAGTTCTACGACCTCATCTAACACCGTAAAGTCATAAACCTCTTCCTCCGGCTGCAATAACGACCAGTTGAATACGTTCAGGGTGACGATATCGATCCCTGCTTTCTTAAGCAGCTCCATATCCTCCCTGCGTATCTCCTCCGGCCATTGCTCCGGGTTGTAATCACCTCCGTAGAGGATCTTGTTCATTTTATGATAAAGCTCCATTTTATCCACCTATGCATTCTTATATCATTATCCCTTTAAGCCCGAGAAAGCGATGCCCTCTACCAGATATTTCTGTCCGACAGCAAATATCAAAAGCATCGGAATGAGAGCGCAGACCGTGCCCGCCATAATCAGTCCATATTCCGACCCATACTGGGTCCGAAAGGATGCAAGACCGATTTGTATCGTTCTAAGCCGTTCCGAAGTGAGATAAATCATCGGCGCCATATAGTCGTTCCACATAAAATTGAAGGTGAAAACTACCAGGGTCGCAATGCCCGGCTTGCACATGGGAAATACGATGGTGGAATATATCTTGAATTCCCCGCAGCCGTCGATCCGTGCCGCTTCCGATAGCTCTTCCGGAATGCTCATCATGAACTGGCGAAGCAAAAAAACCCCGAATGCACTGAATAGATTGATCAAAATAAGGGACCAGTGAGAATCGTTCAGTCCAAGATTCTTTATAATAATAAATTGCGGAATCATAATTGCATGCCATGGCACCATCAGTGTTGCTAAATAGCATAAGAATATTTTATCTCTGCCAGGATAGTGCATCTTGCTGAAGGAGTAAGCCGCTAACGAACAAGTAACCACCTGCCCTGCCGTTACGATGATGGAAATCTTAAGCGTATTTAGATAATAAGCAATAAATGGGATTTTTTCGCATACCTCCTTGTAGTTGGACCATCGATAAATTTCCGGTATCCATTTAATCGGATAAGAAAATATCTCATTGTTATTTTTAAACGAGGCCGAAAGCGTCCACAGGAAAGGAATAATCATACAGATCCCCAGAATCAGCATAATGGCGAACAGCCCGCTGCGGGAGGCCTTTGTTTTTAAATTACCAGTACCTTTTACCATTGTGTTTCTCTTCCTTTCTACATGTAATTAACCCATTTTTTCTGTCCTCTGAACTGGATGAGCGTGATGATCATTACGAGCAGGAACAAGAAATAGGCCATTGCCGACGCATAACCGAACTGCAGCTTCTGAAAACCCTCCTGATAGATGCGGAATACGAGCACGTTGGTTGATCTTCCCGGTCCTCCCGCCGTCATGATATTGACCAGATCGAAAACCTGGAAAGAGTTAATGATGCAAAGTATCGTCACCATAAACATTGTAGGCGACAGCATCGGAAGGGTCACTTTGAAGAATTTGGCCACTGCACCGGCTCCGTCTATAGAGGATGCCTCATACAACTGAGAAGGTATTGCCTGAAGTCCTGCTAACAGTATAATCATGTAATACCCTGCCTGCTTCCATATTGCTACCAGCATAATAGAACCGAGCGCTGTACTGGTAGAGGAAATCCACATAGGCGTATTATCGATGCCGAGTGAACGCAAGAGCTGATTTAAAGGTCCTACCGTAGGATTGAATATCATGGACCATACGATACCTACCGCAACCATGGAACTGATATTGGGAAGAAAAAACATAGTTTTAAATATGCCGCTGCCCTTTATGCCCTGATTTACCGCCATAGCGAGCATCAGCGCAAACACGATTGTTCCCGGTACGGTAACTAAGGTGTAAACAATGTTATGTATAAGCGATACTCTGAAGTATTCATCCTGAAACATGTCGATATAATTCTTAAGCCCTACGAAGTTAAATTGACGAAAGCCGTTATAATCCGTAAGAGAAATGATAAAACCCATGATGATCGGCAAAGCCATAAATACGAAAAAACCAACGAAGTTAGGAAGCAGGAATAAATATCCTTTCAGATACCTGAGCGCTTTTTTATTTTTTATCATTATTATTCCTTTCCGGGGGCATCTGAGGAATAATGAAACAGCAGAGGATGCCCTCATAAGAACAGGGAAGCTTATGTTCCAAGAACTGCTTCCCTGCTGCGTACGAACATTATTTACTTATAATCTGTTCACGCTGAGTCTCAAAATTCGTCATCGTCTCATCGATTCCCTTCTCGCCGTACAAATAAAGCTCTGCATTCTCGGTAAAGGCATCGATTAAGTCGTTATATTTATCATAGGCAGGCGCCTCCGGAAGTGTCTTGGAATTGAACACCACCTCGACCGCACTGTCTTTACCTACCGATTCCTTAAAGGATTCCGCTCCTGCTTCGCTGGAATATGCAGGCAGAATGCCATACTTGGGAAGTACAGATCCTCCTCCGTCTCCGCAAAGGTATTCCAGGAATTCATATGCTTCCGCCGGGTGCTTGCTGTCCCCCGGAATTGCTGTGAACTGCGTTGCTCCCCATGTGGTGCCCGGTTCTACTCCGTCCGGTACGGGGACCGGCGCTACTTCCCAGTTAACAGAGGTCTTTCCCGCTTCCGTATCGGTCTTAAGCATGTCAAAAAGCCATTCCCCCTGAGGGATCATAGCTACCCTTCCGTTTTCGAAATCAGTTAAATACTGACTGTCATTGGCTTTCACTTCCGCAAGCGGGACATGGGACTGATCCTCGTTAAATAAGCGGTTCAGTATTTCCAATCCCGTCTTTTCATTGGAAATATCGTCATCGTTCAAATAGGTGCCCATCTGTGTTGCTATGGCATGATAAATTTTCCAATCCACAAAGCAGCCGCCGTATCTGGTGCCGTCGCCTGAAGTAAGCTGCTTCGCCATGTCCGCATACTCATCCCAGGTCAGCTGCTCGGGCATAGTAAGTCCGGCCTCCTCAAGCAAGTCCACGTTATAAAAAAGCATCCAGCAGGAGGTTCTCATCGGAAGGGCGGATACCACACCGTCGGGATAGCATACATCCCACATGGAACCATATTTGCTCACGTCCAGATTTCCTGCCTTTACCATATCCGTCAGCTCTGTCAGAGCGCCCGCCTTCTGAAACTGCGATAAAAGATTTAAAGAGCGCAGATTGATCAAATCCGCATCGCTTCCCGCAGAAAGCATTACCTTCAGCTTGTCGTCATAGGTTTCGTTCGGCATGCTGATGACTTCCACCTGGATTCTGTCCTGGCTGTTGTTAAAGTTTTCAGCAATTTCTTTCGTATAGCTTTCCGTGTCACTCCATATATAATATTTCAAATTAACCTTTTCCCCTGTGGCTTCTGCGGTATCTACCGCTTCCGCCGCTTCTGTATCTGCTTTCTCTACAACACCCTGAGCACTTGTGTCTCCACAGCCTGCCAGCGCGGCAACAGATAATACTGCTGCCATGAGCAGCGTTAACAAACGTCCTGATTTCATAATTTACCCTCCTTATGTACATCTTACTCTTTATTGACCTTGCATGTTGCGTTTGCTATACTGACCTTAACATGAGCTGCTTTTTCGTGAAAGGTTGAAATTTTATCAACCTTCTTTGCTTTTAGCGATCGTGTTAAGATAATAGGGGAATTAGCGGGAAAGGAATGATTATTTGTGATTTATTTCTTAATTCTGATATTAATACTTATTATCTTTATGGCATCATTTGGATCTAAAGAAAAAAATGTATTGCTTACCACCTTGTTTTTTTCTTATTTTATAGCGATAAGCAGCATGATCCTCTATATTTCCAAGGATATTTATTACTATAATCTTCTGAAAAATTACTTCTATCTGCCTCCAGCCCTTTGGAAATGGCTTTTCTTCATCGATGTAAGTAAATTGAATATCATACGCACCATGTCGTTATCAAGCCTTAGCATCTTGATTATAAGCGTATATTTTTCCTTGAACTTCCATCCCTTTGAAACGACGAGGTTAAAAAAAGGAATCGTTTATTTCGTATGGATCTACTGCTTATTTTTGTTCTTCCTCTACGATCCTTCCATGGACCTGAAGGCTTATTATTTTCTTTATCCTGACCACGTATCCGTGGAGCAGTACCTTCGCGGCGAAAAGATAATCTTCACCCTTACCAGAGCTACCAATAATCTGATCATTTTAATCAGTCTGGGCATTATCGCCGGGGCTTATAGAAAAGCGCCGAAGCTCAAGATTTTTCGCCTGCACTATTTGTTTTTGACCATCAGCTATTCCATCCTGTCCTTCATCTATATCTTTTTCATCTCCTCCGTTCCTGCCTTTTATCTGAAAATATCGAAAATATCAAAAACCTTAAGCTACCGCTCCATACCTCTTAAAAGCGATGCATTTATATACAACGTACTGCCTTATTTCCTAATCATAGCCACCATTGTTGTCGCTTTCTGCGCTTACCGCCTGATCAAATACACCAACCAAACCAATAGAAACGAATTCAGCCTGTCCAAAGAAATCAGCTCCTCTGAAACGACCTCCAAGATTTTCTGTCATTATATTAAAAATGAAATACTTGCTATTTCTTCCGAAATGGATATGGTTCCCGTTAAGGATGACAACAGGGAGCTGCTGGAAGACTTAAAGAAACGATGCGATACTCTGTATGCACGAATCGATGAAATACACAGAAGTACGAAAACCAGCGAGCTTAACTTGAAATCCCAGTCCATGCAGGGACTGCTTTATGAAACTTTAGAGGACTTCTCACTTAAGCCGGAAAATATCTCCGTCATATGCGACTTCCCCAAAAGAGATATATATGCCCTCATCGACCCCGTTTATATGGGACAGGCAATACACAATATCATTAAAAATTCCATGGATGCCATGGAAGATATACCGGTCAGGGATAGAAAGCTGTCCTTAAAGCTGGAGATCTTAAGTCCATGGATTCAGTTAGAAATTACGGATACCGGAAAGGGTATCTCTAAAGAAAACTTAAGCAAAATCTTCCTTCATTTCTACTCCTCCCATCCCTATTCGAAGCACTGGGGCGTAGGGCTTACGCTTACCTATAAAATCATCACTGCCCATGAAGGAAAAATTGCTGTGGAAAGCTCTCCCGGAGCCGGTACTACTGTCCAGATTCTGCTGCCTAGTATATCATCAAATAACCGCACCAGTTAATTTGTGGATGATATACTAGAATCGGCTCCGCCGAAACACTATAGAAAGGGGTTAAGAAATGTCGAATAAAATAAAGGTCTTGATTGCGGAGGACATGGAGCCTATCCGCAAACGTTATGTCAACGTACTGAACTCTGATCCTAATATCGAGGTAATCGGAGATGTTGCTACCGGAAGTGCCGCATGCGAACTTGCCTTTTCCCTCAAGCCGGATGTTATTCTTATGGATATAGAAATGGAGAGCAAGGACGCCGGTATCCGTGCCACCGGCCAGATTTTGTCCAAACTTCCGAATGTGAAGATCATTATCCTCACCGTATATGAAGAAGACGAGATGATTTTTTCCGCCTTCCAGCTGGGTGCCTGCGACTATATTTTAAAGATATCCAAAAATGAAGATATTATAAACGGTGTTATCGGCGCTTACCATAACCAGTCTCCTATCCGGCCGGAGATTGCAAGCAAGATACGTAATGAATTCAAACGGGTCAAAACCTACGAAAGCAGCTTTCTTTTTATGCTCAATATCTTATCTACATTGACACCTCGTGAGCTTGATACCCTCAACCTTCTGATCAACGGCCACACGAAAAAGGAAGTATGCGAACTGCGCTGTGTGGAAATGAGCACCGTAAAATCGCAGGTCCACAGTATTCTCAAGAAATTCAAAAAAAGAAATATTTCCGATATAATCACTACCGAAATGGATAGAAGCTTATTGGAGACCATACTGCACAATTACTACAATAAATAAAGATGCAAAGAGGATATCTACCGTAAGTTCCCGGTAAATACCCTCCTTTTTAAATAATTTCTTTATTGCACGTTTAGGTTACTGTATCCCATCAGACTCTCATCTACTGCTCTGGCTGCTTCCATTCCTTCACGGATAGCCCATACGACTAATGACTGTCCCCTGCGCATATCGCCGGCAGCGAAGATGTTCTTCACGTTGGTTTCATATGCTCCCGGAGCTGTCTTAACGTTGGTCCTTTCATCGGTCTCCACTTTGAAGGCCTCCGTCACGTACTTCTGGCTGCCGAGAAAGCCTGCCGCAATGAGGACTACATCCGCCGGAAGCGTCTGCTCACTTCCCGGAACCTCTTTCATGTTCATACGGCCTGTCTTTTCATCCTTTTCCCAAGCGAGCTTTACAATTTTCACGCTCTTCAAACGTCCGTTTTTATCCTTGATGAACTCCTTCACGGTAGATTCATAGATGCGGGGATCGTGTCCGAATACCGCAATTGCTTCCTCCTGGCCGTAATCCGTCTTGCAGACCTTCGGCCATTCCGGCCAAGGATTGTTCTCGGTGCGCGCATCCGGCGCTTTGGGCATCATTTCTATCTGCGTTACGGATTTACAGCCATGACGCACAGCTGTGCCCACACAGTCATTACCCGTATCACCGCCTCCGATGATAACCACATGCTTATCCTTTGTATTCACATAGTTTCCGTCCTGAAGATTGGAATCACACAGACTCTTGGTATTCGCCTTAAGGAAATCCACTGCGAAATAAATACCCTGTGCGTCCCTTCCGGGTGCGGAAATATCCCTCGGATTAGAGGAGCCGCAAGCTAGAACAACTCTATGGAAGTCCTTTTGCAGGCTTTCCGGGGTCAAATCCTTGCCTACGTCCGTTCCGGCCACGAAGACTACCCCCTCCTCCTCCATAATCTTTATTTTACGCTCCACAATGCTCTTATCTAATTTCATATTCGGAATTCCATACATCAACAACCCGCCCATACGGTCGGAGCGTTCAAATACAGTTACCTGATGTCCTCTTTTATTCAGCTGATCTGCCGCTGCGAGCCCTGCCGGTCCGCTGCCTACTACCGCCACACGCTTTCCGGTGCGCACCTTAGGCGGTTTCGCAGACGCATACCCCTCCGCATAAGCGTTTTCAATAATGGCATATTCATTTTCTTTGATTGCCACGGGGCTGCCGTTCAGCCCGCATGTGCACGCTCCTTCACAGGGTGCAGGACACACTCTGGCGGTAAATTCCGGGAAACTGTTAGTCTTTTTCAGACGGTTGTATGCCTGCTGCCAATTTCCTGTAAACACCAAGTCATTCCACTCCGGTATCAGATTGTGAAGAGGACAGCCGGAAGTCATGCCGCCCAAGTTCAAGCCTGACTGGCAGAAAGGCACACCGCAGTCCATACATCTGGCTCCTTGAATTCTCTGTTTTTCCTTCGGGAGATGCTCGTGAAATTCATCGAAATTCTTAATTCTTTTTTTCGGTTCCGTTTCCTTGGAAACTTCCCTGTTATAATCCATAAATCCTGTTGGTTTTCCCATCGTATATACCTCCTTTCCTTCCTACTTCGCGCTGTTTACGTAGAATGCTTCTATTTGTGCCTGCTCCGCACTAAGTCCCTTTTCTTCCATCTGTACGATGGTCGTCAGCATCCTTTCATAGTCATGAGGAATGATTTTCTTGAATTTCGGCAGGTAATCCTTAAAGTTATCGAGGATTTTCTTTCCCTTTGCCGAATTGGTAAGAGCCACATGCTCCTTTATCATTTCCTTAAGCTCCAGTACATCGTATTTGGAAGTCAGCTCGTGAGAAGAAACCATCTCTTTATTCAACCGGATGTACAAGTCGTTGTTTTCATCCAGCACATAAGCGATACCGCCGCTCATGCCCGCTGCAAAATTCTTACCCGTAGGCCCCAGTACCACCACGCGTCCTCCGGTCATATATTCGCAGCCGTGATCTCCTACGCCCTCTACTACAGCATGGGCACCGGAATTACGAACGCAGAAGCGCTCTCCCGCCATACCGTTTATATACACTTTTCCGCTTGTCGCACCATATAGGGCAACGTTTCCTATAATGATATTGTCCTCTGCCTTGAAGCCGCTTCCCGCCGGAGGATAAATGATCAGCTTTCCGCCGGATAAGCCCTTGGCAAAATAGTCGTTGCTGTCGCCTACCAGCTCCAACGTAAGACCCTTCGGAATAAATGCGCCAAAGCTCTGTCCTCCCGTACCCTTGCATAAAATGCGGTAAGTATCCTCTTCAACACTATCTCCAAGCTGCTTGGTAATTTCCGAGCCGAGGATCGTTCCGAACGCGCGGTCCGTATTTTTCACATCTACCTCTATACTCCGCTTCGTTCCCTTGGCAATCGCTCCGGAAAGCTGTTTTAACAACACCTTTTCATCCAAAGTTTTTTCCAGCTGGAAATCATATACCTGCTTAGGATCGAAGGTCATCTTCTCCTGACTTCCTGCATAGGGATTGGAGAGAATCTGCACCAAATCCACCTGCTGCTGTCTCTTCGTCAGGCTTTCCTTCATCTTCAGCAAATCGGTACGTCCTACCAGTTCGTCGATAGTGCGTACGCCCAGCTTAGCCATATACTCGCGAAGCTCAGTCGCAATAAATTTCATGAAATTCACAACATACTCCGGTTTACCCTTGAAATTCTTTCTAAGCTCCGGATTCTGTGTCGCCACACCCACCGGACAGGTATCCAGATTACATACTCTCATCATAACGCATCCCATGGTTACAAGGGGAGCCGTCGCAAAGCCGAATTCCTCCGCGCCGAGAATCGCCGCAATAGCCACGTCTCGTCCGCTCATCAGCTTACCGTCTGTCTCAATGCGCACCTTTCCTCTCAGACCGTTCATAATAAGAGTCTGATGCGTTTCCGCAAGGCCTAACTCCCACGGAAGTCCCGCGTTGTGGATGGAGTTTCTCGGAGCCGCTCCTGTACCGCCGTCATAGCCAGATACGAGGATGACTTGCGCGCCCGCTTTGGCAACACCTGCAGCAACCGTTCCCACACCTGCTTCTGAAACGAGCTTCACAGAAATTCTTGCATCCTTATTGGAGTTCTTCAAATCATAAATCAATTCCGCCAAATCCTCGATGGAATAAATGTCGTGGTGAGGCGGCGGGGAAATCAAGCCTACGCCGGGAGTCGAGTGTCTCGTCTTTGCCACCCACGGATATACTTTTTCTCCGGGCAAATGGCCGCCTTCTCCGGGCTTTGCTCCCTGTGCCATCTTAATCTGTATTTCCTTGGCACTGACGAGATAACGGCTGGTCACACCGAAACGTCCGCTTGCCACCTGCTTAATCGCAGAGCAGCGGTTCAGTCCATCCTGTCCTACAGTCAGGCGCTCCAGATCCTCTCCGCCTTCTCCCGAATTGGATTTACCCTTCAGCGTGTTCATGGCTATCGCCATCGTCTCATGAGCTTCCCTGGAAATGGAACCATAGGACATAGCACCCGTCTTGAATCTCGTGACGATTTCCTCCACGCTCTCCACTTCCTCCAGAGGAATGCTCTGCTTCGGATAATTAAAATCCATAAGCCCTCTAAGGTTTTTAACGGAGTTTTCATCGTTCACAAGCTGGGTATACTGCTTGAACATACCATAGTCACCGCGCTTTGTAGACTGCTGCAGCAGATGAATGGTAGCCGGATTGTAAAGGTGTTCATCAGCACCGCTTCTCATCTTATGGTGCCCCAGGCTATCCAGCGTCAAATCTGTTTGAAGATCTAACGGGTCAAAGGCTCCCGAATGCAGATCGTCCACTTGCTTTTCCAAGTCTTTTAAAGCGATGCCGCTGACACGGCATACGGTATTTGTAAAATATTTGTTGATAACGTCATAATTTATACCAATAGCTTCGAATATCTGGGAGCCTTGATAGGACTGAATAGTAGAGATACCCATTTTAGAAGCAATTTTCACGATTCCGTGCAAAACGGCGTTGTTGTAATCATCCACTGCCGCGTAGTAATCCTTGTCAAGCATCTTGCTGTCGATCAGCTCTTTGATAGACTCCTGAGCCAGATATGGATTGATAGCACAAGCGCCATAGCCCAGCAGCGTCGCAAAATGATGAACCTCCCGCGGCTCTCCCGATTCCAGAATCAATGCCACGCTCGTTCTTTTTTTCGTTTTGACCAGATGCTGGTTCAAAGCGGATACCGCTAACAGGGACGGAATCGCCACATGGTTCTCATCCACGCCCCGGTCCGAAAGGATCAGAATATTTCCACCCTCTCTATAAGCTCTGTCCACCTCTACGAACAGCCTCTCTATGGCCCGTTCCAGGCTTGTGTTCTTATAGTAGGTAATCGGCACCACTTCTACCTTAAAGCCCTCCACTTTCATGCTCTTTATCTTCATCAAATCCGTATTCGTAAGAATCGGATTATTGATCTGCAGCACGTTGCAGTTCTTGGGCGTCTCCTCCAGCACATTTCCTTCCGTTCCGATATATACCGTAGTGGAAGTCACGACCTCCTCTCTGATCGCATCGATAGGCGGGTTGGTCACCTGTGCAAAAAGTTGTTTAAAATAATGAAACAACGGATGATAGGTCTTGCTTAACACCGGCAGCGGAGTGTCTACTCCCATTGCGGCAATAGCTTCCCCTCCGTTTCTGGCCATAGGAAGAATGCTCGTCTTCAATTCCTCATATGCATAGCCGAACGCCTTCTGCATACGCCTTCTTTCTTCATTGGTAAATTCCGGCACCCTTTGATTAGGAATATGCAGGCTTTTTAGCGTAACCAGATTATTGTCCAACCACTCGCCGTAGGGCTGTGCACAAGCGTATTTTTCCTTCAGCTTATCGTCGTCGATGACTTCACCCTTCACCATATCCACAAGGAGCATCTTGCCCGGACGCAGCCTTTCCTTCACCACAATTTTTGTCGGATCAATATCCAGTACGCCTACTTCGGAAGAAAGAATGAGCTGTCCGTCATCGGTTATCATATAACGGGAAGGGCGAAGTCCGTTGCGGTCAAGCACAGCACCCATAATATCTCCGTCCGAGAATAGAATGGAAGCAGGCCCGTCCCACGGCTCCATCATAGTGGCATAATATTGATAAAAGTCCTTTTTATGCTGATTCATCGTCTTATTATTCGCCCAAGGCTCAGGAATGGTAATCATCACCGCAAGAGGCAGATCCATACCGCTCATAACGAGGAATTCCAGGGTGTTATCAAGCATGGCGGAGTCGGAGCCGGAAGCATTCACTACGGGAAGGACTTTATGGAGCTGTCCTTTCAGGTGCTCGGATTCCATGTTTTCCTCTCTGGCCAGCATCTTATCCGCATTTCCGCGAATCGTATTGATTTCGCCGTTGTGTACGATGAAGCGGTTAGGATGCGCTCTCTCCCAGCTTGGATTGGTATTGGTCGAGAAGCGGGAATGTACTACTGCAATGGCTGATTCATAATCCTTATCCTGCAAATCGGAAAAGAAGGTGCGCAGCTGTCCCACCAGGAACATTCCTTTATATACAAGAGTCCTGCTGGAAAGGGATACTACATAGGTATTGTCACCGGACTGCTCGAATACACGGCGCACGATGTAGAGAATACGGTCAAAGTCGAGACCTTTTTCCACATTCGCCGGCTTTTTAACAAAGCCCTGCATAATATAGGGCATACATTCAACCGCTTTATGTCCGAGTACTGATGGAACGGTTTCCACTTTCCTCCAGCCGAGGAAAGTCAGGCCTTCTTTTTCCACGATGATTTCGAACATCTTCATGGCCTGATTTCTCTTCATTTCCTCCTGAGGGAAGAAAAACATGCCTACTCCGTATTCCCTTTCTCCGCCAAGCGTGATTCCCAGAGGAGCGGTAACTTTTACCATGAATTTGTGAGGCACCTGTGTCAGGATCCCAACACCGTCACCTGTCTTTCCTTCTGCATCTTTTCCGGCTCTGTGCTCCAGATTCTCCACTATTTTGAGGGCATTTTCAACTGTTTCATGACTTTTTTTACCTTTGATATTAACGCAGGCACCGATACCGCAGTTGTCGTGTTCGAATTCAGGGCGGTAAAGCGGCGCTTCCGGGATGGGCATTTTCACATCAAACATATCTTTTCTCCTTTCATATGTTGGCGCCAGGAAATTGTGAGTTTGGCAATAGCCTAGGCCTTGGGGAACTTAATAAATAACTTATTCATAGCTTAATTTATAGCAAAAAAGGGCGCAAAAAGCTCTTAATACGCTTCTTTGCGACCTATGCAATTACTATACACCTATTTTTTTATGCTGTAAATAATTATTTTAGCCATTATTGTCTGATAATTTGACTATTTGATTATTGTATTGATTATTGTCAGACTTTTCTTAATATTTTCTCACTATTTTATTTCGGTTTTATTCTCGATAATCGTCGTTTATTCCAGATAAATTCTAGGTTTCAGACTCTATATAGTCCGGAATTTATCATTTCAAAAGAATAAGGCTTCTGGAAAAATTTTAGATATATTTTTTTTGTTTCCACATGAGAAAAAGGCTTATGAATGAAATTGTCAGAAAAATAAAGCAATTTAACATAGTAGCCATTCCTGTCAATCCCTGACTGCTGTATGCAGTCATGAAAACGCTCAGATTAGCCAGAGAATGAAAGAAAACGGGAGCAGCGAAGTTTCCGAACAGTTCGTAGGAAAAGGTAATCGCTATTCCGAGTATGCAGCCGTAGATTCCTTGTACGAGATTACCGTGATAGCCGCCGAATAATATGCCGCAGACGACAATGGATAGTACGGAGTTGAAGTATCTTTTCATTCGGTTGTAGATAAGGCCTCTGAATACAATTTCCTCGGCAAGCGGGGATAAAATACCGTAAATGACTATGCCTGCGGCAAAAGCCACTCCGAATTGCCTGGATGCTATGTCCTGATAGGCGGCGGATCTTCCTGCGATTCCGGTGAGCAATAGGAGAATATTCGTTCCCATGGCCAGCGTTATTGCAAATATTGCCAGCAGAATGTACGATATGAAAGCGCTTGTTCCGGATGTTGCCTGATTTAATGCCCGGAACTTTGCTTTGGACGTTGTCTGAAGCGCTGCCTGGGAGGCGTTTTTCCCGGGACTTTTGCGAAGCAGCTTGGCAAGCCGGAATTCTGTTTTAGCCATGGGCCAGACGAAGGCCATGCCTATTAACAGGGAGAGGGCATTTAGGACGGCGTTTATTGTCTGGGGATGGGCAAGAATGTATTTCGCGTAACTTCCTCCCAAACCTAAACTCATATTCATAAGAAATGCAAGCAGTACCTGTGCTAAATCGTGAGCGATGAAATATACCACGAAGGGCATGAGTATATTCCATGTCTTTTTTAATGAAGATTCCGGTTGGGGTGTCATTGTATCAAAAGCCTCCTCAATTCTTCTACTGTGTTCACGATATAATCGGCTCCTGCTGCCTCCAGTTCACCTTCTCCCGCATAGCCGAAGGTCACTCCCACAGTTGTCAGGCCGTGTTCCTTCCCTCCGAATACATCGAATTCCCGGTCGCCTATCATTGCAGTGTGTTCCTTATCTATGCTTGCGGAAAGCTGGCGAAGGGCTTCCTCTACCACTTCTTCTTTGCTTCCTCTCACACCGTTTAGCTCGCTTCCTACCACAACGTCGAAATATTGGCGGATTTCAAAATGATTTAGGATTTTTTCTACGAATACGGTGGGTTTACTGGATGCTACCGCCAGCACCTTCCCTTCATTTTTCAGCGCTGCCAGCATCTGTGCTGTACCCGGATATATTCTGTTCTGAAAGATTCCTGTGGGGGAAAACCATTCCCTGTATTTTACGATTGCTTTTTGGGCCTGCTCTTCTTTGAAGCCGTAATATTTCATGAAGCTGTCCTTAAGCGGAGGACCGATGAAGGGCTCCAGCTTGTCCAGATCAGGCTCGTCAATTCCAAAAGACTTAAGTGCATATTGTACCGATGTCGTAATTCCCTCCTTGGGATCCGTCAGGGTTCCGTCCAAATCAAATAACAAATACTTGTATTTCATTCCATTTCTCCTTGTTCATTAACCATAACGGAATTATATCATTATACCTTCTTGACGCGCAACCCCGCCCGTGATACACTTATCCTTCACTTATAATTATCCACTGCATTAATTGTCACAGCCTTTTTTGGCAAAATCCAAAATTATAAACCGACTTGGCAAGATATAAGTAACTGTAAATTATATTACTACTAAGAGGAAGCAAACATGATTACACTGGAACATGTAAGCAAGACCTACAAGGTCTCTAAACGTGACGCAGGATTTTATTCGGCATGCAAGGCTCTATTTCGCAGAGATTATGAATATATCCATGCGCTGGATGATGTCTCCTTTTCCATCGGAGAAGGAGACATGGTCGGTTATATCGGCCCCAACGGAGCCGGAAAAAGCTCTACCATCAAAATTCTAAGCGGTATACTTACACCGGACAGCGGTACTTGTCTGATCAATGGACGCGTTCCGTGGAAGAACCGTATCGAACACGTGAAAGACATCGGTGTCGTATTCGGTCAGCGCACCCAGCTATGGTGGGACGTTCCCGTTGCGGATTCTTTCGAGCTGCTGAAGGAAATCTACAGGATAGATACCGCCTCCTACTGCCGCAATCTGGAACGGCTCACTTCCATGCTGAACCTTGCGGATCTGCTGAAAACTCCTACGAGACAGCTTTCCTTAGGTCAGAGGATGCGCTGTGAGATCGCGGCCTCGCTTTTACATAATCCCCGCATACTTTTTCTGGACGAGCCCACCATAGGATTGGATGCCGTATCGAAGCTTGCCGTCAGAGAGTTTATTTTACAACTGAATAAAGAAAATAACACTACTGTCATTTTAACGACTCACGATATGCAGGACATCGAGGCATTGACCAATAGAGTCATTCTGATAGGCAAGGGGCACATCCTCCTTGACGGAACTCTGAGCGATATCCGGAAGGATTTCGAAAGTACCGAAGCAGCACTGGCGGATTTTTACCGCTCTTACGACATATAAGGAGGCCGGTATGAAAAAATATATCGCATTTTTCCGCCTCCGCTTCTCTATGGGACTTCAATATCGAGCCGCGGCTGCCGCGGGAGTCGTTACCCAGTTCGTTTGGGGAGGGATGGAAATCATGATGTTCCGCGCTTTTTACAATACAGATCCCGATGTATTCCCGATGACGTTTCAGGCTACCTCCGCCTATATCTGGATGCAGCAGGCATTTCTCTCGTTGTTCATGGCCTGGCTTATGGAGAACGAAATCTTCGACTCCATCGTAAACGGCAATGTCGCCTATGAACTTTGCCGCCCTATCGATATATATAACATGTGGTTTTCCAGAAGTCTCGCCAATAGAATTTCCAAAGCGGTTCTCAGATGCATGCCTATACTCCTTGTGGCAGGCTTTCTGCCTGCGCCTTATGGAATGATGCTTCCCGAAAGCCTTCCGGCGTTCATGCTCTTTTTGCTCACCATGCTTACGGGAGCAGGGGTAACGGTAGCTTTCTGCATGCTCGTGTATATGATTTCCTTTTTCACAATATCTCCAGCCGGAATCCGTATCGTTGCTGTTTCGACGGTGGAATTTTTCTCGGGAGCAATTATTCCGCTGCCCTTTTTTCCTGAAAATATCAGGAAAATACTGGAGCTGCTTCCCTTTGCTTCGATGCAGAACGTTCCTCTCCGGATTTACAGCGGGGATTTGTTCGGCGCTCCCATGTGGAAGGCGATTTTGCTCCAGTTCCTATGGCTTATGATTCTTGTTCTCATAGGAAAACTCTTGAATTCCCTCGCAATGAAGCGTATCTCGCTGCAAGGCGGCTGAAAGGAGACGATGAAAATGAAATTATACGCCAAATATTTTCTTATACACATTAAAAGCATTATGGGATATAAGACCTCTTTTTTGCTCACCTGCATCGGACAATTTCTTGTGTCCTTCAACGTATTTCTCGGCATATACTTTATGTTCCGGCGATTTTCAAGCGTCGAGGGCTTCACCTACAGCGAGGTTCTGCTTTGCTTTGGCATCACACTCATGGAATATTCTCTGGCAGAGGCCTTTGCCAGAGGCTTCGATATGTTCCCGGAGATGATCAAAAAAGGGGAATTCGACAGGGTCATGGTACGTCCAAGAAATGAGATCCTTCAGGTTCTCGGCAGCCGCTTCGAATTCACCCGCATCGGAAGAATACTTCAGGCAATCGTCATGTTCGCTTATGGCATTGCAAACAGTAACATTTCATGGGATGCTCAGAAAATAGGCACTGTAGTCCTTATGCTGATTGGCGGTACGGCTGTTTTTACCGGCATTTTCCTCATCTATGCCGCCCTATGCTTCTTTACCACGGAGGGCCTGGAATTTATGAATGTACTGACGGACGGAGCGAGGGAATACGGCAAATATCCGGTGAACATTTACGGGAAAAGAGTTCTGCAGTTTTGTACCTTCATCATCCCATATTCTTTGATTCAATACTATCCGCTTTTAAATTTATTGGACCGGGGCAAGCCATTCTATAGCCTTCTGCCGCTTCTTGCTTGTTTATTCCTTCTTCCCTGTCTTCTGCTATGGAAGTTCGGCGTAAAGCATTATACTTCCTGCGGGTCTTGAAACAAAGGAGTTTCCTCCGGAGTTGAAAAAGTGTGCAGAAAATAATATACCGCATTTTCCGGCAAAATCAAGCCCGCTGGCACTGAGAACAAAAATATACCGTTCCTCCCAGATAAGCCGTCTTCTGTATGGGATTACCGCAATATGGACATGGACCTCCAAGTGTCTTCTTACTGAGCTTAGTGCGGTATCCTCCGGCCTGTCCGAAGAGATTTTTCTCAGTATCTCTTCCGCCCTTTTCCGTCATCTCCCGAAGAACATTCGAAACTGCCGTATATAAACGCTTCCAATCCACTTCGCGCAGACTGCCGATTTTCTGCTTCGGATGGATTCCGGCCTCCAGAAGGATGTCCTGCAGTACGCCGTTGCCAAGTCCCGGAATCCTCTGCTCGGTAGCGAGCATCGCCTTTGCGGAAAGCTTCCCGCTCAGCTCCTCTTTTAGCGATTGGAAATACGGGTAATCGAAGCCTTCCGTTCCGGGCATGGGCTTTTCCTTCGCCACGAGATAATAAAAATTATCGTATTCCCCTGGCCGAAACAGAAACATCGAACCATACATCTGGACTGTACATATGAGAGAGCTTTCGTCCTCAAAGGTTATCCTCATCTGATATCTTTCGGGAAGCTTTTCTCCCTTTTCAAAATACCTTATATTTGTTCCATCTCCCACCGTAAACCTGTAGTCCTCCACTTCCATCTCCACCATGCTTCCGATTCCATGGATTTCTCCTACGGTCTTTCCCTGAAGCTTTCCGGCATACTCCTGCGGATCGTCGGTATACCAGGCAAAGGAATGCTTCGTATGCCCGGTCTCTACTCTCCGGTCAAACCGTTTGAGAGCTTGAAAAGCCCAGAAATACAGGGTTTGTAGTATTCATTGTTGCACATACGTTTCACACCCACGACATTTTATTACGTCTCAGGACGTTTCAGTTTGACTATATTCCATACAAATATTAGTCAAAAAGATATGTGCGATACACATCGACTTTTGTTTTTTTCTTTTACATGGAACTTAAATCAAACATATATTTTAAATAATCTTTAACAAAAAACCTTTTTCCTTTTTGTATAATTACATGACCCTCGGATTCCAGACGCTGTTTTTGTCCATCTATACCTTCTGGATATTTTTCATTAAGTTCACCATCTTTTTTTAATGTTCTCCAATATGGTGTTTCATCTAAAACACGTTCAGAAGATGCGTGTGCCACAATGTTAATAAAAATACCTGCTGTTAAAGGACATGTATTATGTGCACCAAATTTATTTGCCAAATATGCTCTAATAGCCTCCGACGTAATAATCATTTTCTCTGGCACACTTTTCATGATTTCATCATAAACTAATGGTGGTGCTATTAAGAGTTTTTTGCCACCATGCCTTAAGATTTCTCTTGGATCTGCAATTTCAACTATTTTAGGCATGTCCTTACTATCCATCAATTTCTCATTATATGTCTTTTTTGCCATCCGAAATTCACTCCCTTGATATCCTCATTCCATCAAATATTAACAATTCCTTGTATCTCAACAGCCACGCATGTTCTGTTACTATTTCTATTCTTTTGATTCAAAATAATTACAACTTCCTTCAGCTTTCACTTCATTGCCAAAACATTTACCAACGCCTTCCATATTCACATCTCTTTCAAAATGTTTGCAGTCCAAACAAGTTTTACCTTCTTCACCATTTGATATGTACTTGATTTCCATATTAATACCTCCTATCCTTTTCTATTTTTTTTGAGTTTCCCAAAAAACATCTAAATTAAATGATTTATCTATTTCAAAAGAATCCTGCGTTATATAAATCTTTTGAATAAATACAATATTAAATATTCTGTACTCTTTATGTTCATGGCAATATCCAACCAGATACCAATGTCCCAACTTATTAATTAATCCATATGGAGCTACAAAACCTGAAGTTGAAAACTTGCTGCACAGCATACTTTTATAATCTACAAACAAAAGTTTATGTCTATCATAGGCATTCTCGATATGCTTTAACGTCATATTTATATCACAATCTATACCTAATCTACTTTCAGTATCTATTAATACAAATTTCTTAGATTGATTACTTGACTCTATATTACTTTCTAATATCTTTGAAACTTTGTCATATAATACCTCTGCCTCTTTTGCAAATTCTGTATCTTTAAACTGAAATAAAAACTGTGTCCCTAATAACATAGATTGTAGCTCAGATTTACTAAAAAGAATACTTTCAAAGGAAAAATCCTCCTTAAGAAAATATCCCCCAGCAGTTCCAATTCTGCTCTCAATTTCAACTCCAGCTGTCCTTAACATCTCTACATCTCTACTGATTGTCCTTTTAGAAACCTCTAAGTATTTTGACAACTCTGTGATGGTTGCTGAATTATGCATTTTCAAATAAAATACAATCATTAAAAGTCTTTGTAATCTCATTTTCTTCACCTTATATTATGATACACTACTAATATTGCCATCTGTTTGGCATTATTATAAGTTATTGCTTTCTTTTTCTGATTTTTTATACCTTTTATCATTTTACCACAGTTATCAAACAAAACATACCAAAAAAACCTCCCAAGACAAATATCCTGAGAGGTTCTGAATTGTTTTGAATTGTTCTGAGATGTCCTGCGTTGCAGTAATTCTTATCTCTTTGATAGCTGTAAGCAAACTGTAGAACCGCATGAATACTGGATTCTATGTCATCAATGTTAGTTACGTGTGATTTACCCACGACGTCTCATAAAGTCTCAGAGCATCTCTACTGATTAGTCAAAACCTATATTTAAATAACACCATTTTGTCATCTATCTACTCTTATATCTCTTCAAAAATTCCTCTGGCAACACGTTCTCATTAAAAATATCATACTGCTGTAGCAGTTCTTTTACCCGTTCACGCTCTAGACTCATATCCGGTAAACATGCTTGATAAACTAACAACGCCTCCTGCACTTCAAGTTCAATAATATCTGGAAGATGTTTTTCATGCTTTTGAAGCTTGTTAGTCAATGCTTCAGTCTTTGCTTCCATTTTAAGTTTATCAGTTCTAATTGTACCAATTTCCAAAGCTCTATATGTATCAATCTCCGTCTTATTTTCTGCATCTATCTCATACTCCATAAGCGCAAGCTGTGTATCTATCTTCTTTTCTTCTTCGTTAAGTTGCTGAATCAGATTTACAATATTATATTGCAATGCCAGTTCATCCACATCTTTCTGATACTGTTGCAATAGCTCCTGCTGTAATTTTATTTCTTCTACAACTTTTTTTGACGATATATGCTTACTATTAATCCAAGATTTCAGTCGACTCTGTCCTCTATAAAATGGCTCACTTATAAATTCGGTTCGTACATTTTCCCATTTCACACAAAAATCTATTAATGAATTGTTTTGAGTATCTATTATTCTTCTCATTAATATTTTCAACTCTGGCTGTGGTTCTCCAGAAATTTTGATTCTAAACTTATTCCCTTCCTTCTCCAGGAAAAATGTTGAGGTATAATACTGATTTTCAGATTCGTCAAAGCCTATAAATAAGTTCAAATTACGAACCTTTTCTGTTACATGCTTAAAGAAAATTTTATCAGCTTCAATAATAGTATCACAGTCGTCGTTTTCAAAATCTATAACTGGATCACGCAACAACATTTCCATAACATTCTTTTCAGTAAAATATTGAAATCGATTAGCCTTAACCTCTCCAAAATCAGATTTACGGCTTGTATCTTGAATATGTACAATGTTTGTTTCAAAGTCACCAATTCCATCAAAATTAGTTGTTTCCATAGTAATATTGCCATCATAGATATACTTAAAAAAATCTTCTTTCTTCAACTTATGATTCTCAACCATTCGAACTACCGTTACATCTGTCAACTTGTGAAATCCAAGTAAATGATAGAAATTCTCCATTTTAAACTGGAACTCTATCTTAACCCCACCACTAAAATAATAACAAAATTTTTTATTAAGCAACTTACTATATTCCGCCGCAATTTGTTGTAACTCAATATTTATATGTGCCTTTTTTCTGCTCTTTGCATATTTCAGGTAGTTATTGTTCTCTGACATTCTCTTCTCCAATATTCCTGTACTTCAAAAGCATATTCGCTTGTTTTTTACTATACACAAGAAAAGGCCTAAGGTGATAACCTCAGACCTTTTCGGAACTTTTCTTTTAAGACTACGTTCTTTTTCGCCATTGGCTCTCAGGTACGGGTGCAGACTTCCCGAATAAATCCCCGCTTAACGCCTCTTCTTGCAAACCTGATATCGCAAGCGTCATGGGAGTTATACTTCACCACGAAGTATCTTGTAATATTATATTACCAAATCGTATGGAATGTGTCAAGCAAAACTAATTCTTTGCTTAAACATAGTTCCAATTACGATTATATAGTATTATGCACACAGTAGCAAGAAATATTCATGAATACAAATTCAAAAATTCCTGATCATTTCTAAGCGAATTCCATCTTCTTACAGAATATCACTTTTCCCATAATTACATTGAGAGCATAATGTTTGTAAATTTTCTATTACCGTTTCTCCACCTTTTGCCCAAGGAACTATGTGATCTATATGTAGCTGTACAGCTAGATCTTTTGCTGGAGATGCTCCACATGCACAACATTTAAAAAAGTCTCTTTTTAATACTCTAAATCTAAGTCTATCATTAATGTCTCTTGATGTTTTATGTTTACATTCAATTTTCCTCTCTACACTTTTACACACGTCACTATTTTCTTTTACACTTTGCTCAACCTTTTTTTGTACATCTTCATATTCAATATCTTTATCAACATATTCCAAAAAACAGATTAATGCATTTCTCCATCCACCAAATCTACGTGAATATGTGTTTAAAGAAAACTTAGACATTCCTTTTTTTATATCTGTAGTAGTTGGCTGACTTCCTTTATTTATCCAAATCTTTTCTATATCAAGAAACAGTTCTTCATCGGTAGGAATATAAAATCCAGTTGATTCCAGTCCCGCTATTTTTATTACATTTGACCAGCTTTCAAATCGTGATAGTAATGTTTGAACTTTATATTTTCCATTTTCGGCATAATCCTTGGTTGATACTGTGTTTTTACTAATTTTTTTCGCTACTCTTTGTATATCAATAATCAACTCTGTATTTTCAATTCTAATTAATTCCTTCTTATCCTGCTCCACACTTAGCCCTGATTTAATAAGAGCATTACTCCATGATCCAAAGTTCCTCAGAAATGGAGTTGCCGAATACTTTCCATGCTTTTCATATGCACTACGAGAAACATGGCTTTTCCCAAGTATTTTTGAAACATTAACTAAATCTGCAATAAGCTCACTTTCATCTATATTTTTATTATAATTATTAAGTTTATATTCCAATCTCTGCCTCCATATGTCTGTAGTTCAGAATATGTTTCAACGAATTCATTCTTATACATCATTTAGTACACTTTCTAACATATTACATTTTTTTAGACAATTAATATATTCAGCTACACAATAATAGTTATTTAATTCTGCTTCATCCAATCCCCTAAAAGCATATAATTCATCATATAAATTCTCGTTATCTTCCACATAATAAAAACCTGTAATCATATCTATTCCAATGAATACTTTTTCTCCATTATTACTCCAGCAGAATGTAACTGGTTTTGGCTCTTCCATTGAAGATAACTTATTTCTTAAAAATTCGTTCTCCATTATACTAAAATATACCACTTTACTAGCTTCTTCATTATTAATTAATTCCACTTGATATTTTGATATGAGATATTCGACTATCTCTTTTCCTGTTTTTCTATTAGGCTTTAATTTATTCTTATATTGTTCATACACTTGCAACCACTGTTCAACCAATTTCTTTGTAACTGGTTTTCTTTGCATTGTAATTACCTCCTCAAACTATCTGTTTTTTCTAATCTTTATTCCACATAATTCTAATACACTACTAAAGTTTCCAAAATATTCGTCAAAATTCTCTGGATTATATTTACCACCAGCAGCAGTCACATAGTTGTCTTCTGTCAATGTATTCTGATTCAATTTGTATGCAATTCTATTTATGCTAGAAAGTAAAAATTCAACAAATTCCATGGATAGTCTCAAAACTCAAATTTGTAAATTATTATTCTTTGTTTTATATTATATCAAATTATACCCAGCAGTTCTACAACATCCTTTATCTTTATGAGATATAAAAGTACGGTATAGTAGCCCTGGATTTTTAATATCCAAGGCTAAATACTCTATCTTCGAAACTCTCTCTCAATCTTATTTATCTGCTTTTCCAGAACTTCCACACTTCCCTGTATCTGTTCCAACGTCCCCATACGATTATCTGAACAAATTTCCTCTTTCAGATTCTCAGCCCTATAGATTACCTTTGTCTCAACATTCCGAAATCCTTCCAACTTGTAATTATATCCACCCGAATCATCCCGAAACACTGGAGCAACTTCTCCCTTACTTGTATTCCATCTCATTAAAAGTGGGAACCAGCAGAAACCTTCTTGAACCATTTCCTTAAAGGACAATAGCAACTGTCCCAATGCGGAAAGAAAACTTCGAAATGAATTTCCAGTGGTTATGTTTTCTCCCCTTTCCACTGTATTTGCAAATTCCTCTATGTCAGGTTGTAGTGGTAAATATGATTGAAGCATTTGCTTTACAACATCTAATAATTCCAGAAAAGAACTTTTTTGTTTTAGTTCATCATCTGCAATTTCCAGCACCAACTTTTTGGTTTCCAACTGTGTATCAAGCGATTCAACCAATTTCTTTTTATCCGTCAGATCTGATTGAATTTCTTCATCCATTTCATCATATTGGAGTTTCAAATCATTCAATTGCTGTCTAGCTGAATCCACGGAAGTTTCTAGTAGTTGCTTTTGGGACTCCACCTTTTGAAGATTTAGAAGTTCTTGCTGTACCTTATATTCTGCTACTGATAAATCATAATTCCTGCCTTTTTTCTTTTCACCAATCATCTCATGGATGTTAAACCGAAAGCAGGATCTGGCTTCTTCTCGAAGTTTATCTTGTAGTACAACTGACAGGCTTGAAGGTGTAAAAACATTTCGTTTTGAAACCTTCTTTGATAATCCTTTTTTCGTACCGCTCCATACTGGAACTCCTACCACATGCATATGTGGACTAGCTTCATCAAAGTGGATTACTGCATTGGCGACTTTAAAATCTGGAAGATACTCTTGTAATCTGGAAAGTACATATCGGTAAACATTGTACATTCTTTCTTTACTGTCCTCATGTTCTTCCCAGAAGCTCTTATCCCCACATTGGAAGATAATTTCCACCGCCATATCTTGATCCAGTTTTGCAACATGTTCAAAATAATCATCAATTCTTCTTTCTGGTCGTTTTTGTTTCTCGTTGTATTCTCGGACGGCTTCATCAAATTCTTGTTGGTAAATATTTCTTACATCCTGATATAGATTCTCGGTTCCTTCTAGTAGTATAATATTTTTAGAACTGTAATCATCAGATTTATATTTACGAAGATTATGCTTTGCCACTCCTTGTAATTTGCTCTTACTTGTTATTGCACTTTTACCATTGCTGATATGTGCTGAATAGGAAACGCTACCCATAGATTTTCTCCTCCTTTATCTGTTGTTCCTCCGGAGAAGTGCTTGTTATCATCTTAGCTTTGCCGAAGATGATAACCCCCTAGCAGTTTTGGCAAACCAAAACGGCGGGGGCTCTCCGAGGGTTATATCATTACCCGCAAGAGTTTAACCGTCTGTTTCTTTAGAATTGCAAATTCTAAACTCTTTTCAAGAATTTAGAATCCGCTTTTCCTAGAACACAAACTGTTAAACTCTTTTCTCCGGCATACTCCATATCCAATATTGTTTACCGTCCGACTGCTTTCTCTTATCTGCTACAATTCCCAATTTCTTCTTTGCCGCTAATAAGGTATTCCATTTAATTCCCTGACTGGCTGCATCTTCTTCAATCTGATTAGAAGAAACTTCGGATACTGTCTTGAAATACTCTGTGATAAAAGAAATCGCTATATTGAACTTCTTTTTCCCTCTACCTTCCTGTCCACTTAGCAATTCATCTACTGTTATGTCATAGGCTCCGATACATTCAAATCCATTCTCTTCTGTTAATTCAAATCCTATGGAATCTCCTGCTGGTGCCAGACTTGATTTATCTTGTGCCATAATTCTGATGTTTGGTTTATCTTTAAGCCTTGCTACCAAAAGAACACTTCTAGCAGTTGCCTGAATATCAATGGAGCCAAGTCCTCGATACGTTGATTTAGTGCCAGAAGCCTTATTCATATGACCGATAAGAATAATTGCACATTGATACTTGTCAGCAATTACTCCCAACCGCTTTAATACTGGTCTGATTTCATTTGCTCTGTGCATATCCACTGTTGCTCCGATATATGCCTGTATTGGATCTAGGATGATTAGCTTCGCCTTTGTTTCAATAATTGCTTGTTCCAGTCGTTCATCACTCATGGTCAGTTCCTTTTCCGATTCATCAATCACTCGGATTTTCGAACAATCAGCTCCTGCTCGTTCCAATCTTGGCTTTATAGTGTCTTCCAGCCCGTCCTCTGCTGTCTGATAGATTACTGCCATTGGCTCATAAGGAATATCATCCGTACAGGGAAGTGGCAATCCTTTACTAAGTAATGCTGCTATCTTAAGTATTAAGGTTGTCTTTCCTTCCCCTGGATCTCCTTCAATGACCGTAATCTTTCCAAATGGAATATATGGATACCATAGCCAGCTGACTTCTTTTGATATCACATCTTCCATATGGATTAATTTTAATTCTGTCTTTGTTTCATTCATCGCTACTTCCTCCTGTTATCTGTCAAAATGTTGTGTTTGTCAGTAGCAGGAGCTAATGATATAATCATACTTGTGAGATAAGATAATCGTTAGCTCCGCTACAATTATCTTCTAGTCCTGACCCTGCACGGTTAGGACTTTTTTTGATTTATCTCCCCCATGGCATCCACCTCCTTTCCATCGTCTGTTGTTACACTGCCATTTCTACCGGTCTGAAGTATCCTGTCTCTTCCCAGACCTTTCGATCTGGGCAGTAGTAGTTAAATTCTTTGGAATCTTCTAGTTTCAAAACATATCCGAAATTCAGAATTCCCTGTTGTAACCCTACCCTGACATACTGTGGATCTTTTCCAATCGCTTTCGCAATCTCTGAGATTGGAACATTCCTTCCGGTAAATGGCGGAAGTTCTACTTGATAAATCATTTCCGCCATAGATATCACCTCCTATAATTCTATTAGAGCATTTCTTGCTCTGTTTATGTTGTGTATTATACAGACCTTTTATCGCTCTGTCAATAGTTTAAAATTTAATGTTTACTTTCTTATTTTGGTATGTTATATTCTTACTATAGTAGCAAGGTTCGAACATATGTATCAATCATTGTGAAAATGCCTGATCAAGGCAGAATGGAGGTCAATCATGACTACAGGTAAAAAGATTAAGTTAATCCGTACATTTCGTGGATTAACACAAAAAGAGTTGGGAGATAAAGCAGGGATACATGAAGTTGCTATCCGCAAATATGAATTAGGTAAGAACATTCCAAAGCCTGACCAACTAAGAAAAATTGCAGATGCACTAAACGTGAACGTTAATTCACTTGCTGAATTTGATATTCAGGCAGATGGGGATGTATTACCGTTACTATTTGCTATTGATGAAGTGTTTGATGTGAAATTAAGAGACCTAAATGGAGAACCTGGCATTTTCTTTGAAGATAAGAGCCTTATCCAGTTCCTAAAAGACTGGCAGGCAATGAAAGAATTATTGGAATCTGGTAGTCAGACAACCGACAATTATGATATCTGGAAGACAATCAGACCAAGTGTTACCAAGGTCATTCATGATTAGAACTAGTTATTTTTACTACGGTATTATTCTGCATTGCAGATTTTACAAATAAATATACGAAAGGAATGGTGCGAATGAAGTTACCAAATGGCTACGGAAGTGTTACAAAGCTTTCCGGAAAACGCCGAAATCCTTACGCTGTCAAAAAGTCCGTTGGATGGCATTATGACAAAGCGAAGGATAAACAAGTAAGGGATTACATTATTATCGGGTATGCCCCAACCAAGGCAGAAGGATTACAGATGCTTGCCGACTATAATAAGAATCCTTTTGATCTCAAAGCTGCTAAGATGACCTTTTCAGATGTTTACGAAGAGTGGTCGAAGCGAAAATATGCATCTGTATCAGAATCCAATGTAAAGGGTTATATTGCATCCTATAAGGCTTGCAGTTCACTTTACAACAAAGTATTTAAGGATTTGAAACTAGTTGACTTGCAAGAAGTCATTGATACCTGCGGAAAGAATTTTCCAACCCTAAAGAAAATAAAAGTCCTCTTTAATCAGCTCTATGACTTTGCATTAAAAAACGATATTTGTAACAAGGATTATTCTTCTTTTGTGGATATTCTTCAATACAAAGACCGTAATCCAAACAAGTATGACCGCAACAAATTTGACAAAGACGAGATTGCCCGAATCTGGGAACAGAAAGAGGACAAGTACTATCAGATTATCCTTATGCTCTTGTATAATGGAGTTAGAATTTCTGAATTGTTGGATTTGAAAAAAGAGAATGTTCATCTAGACGAACAATACTTTGATGTAATCAGCAGTAAAACGGAAAATGGTATCCGTAAAGTTCCCATTGCCGATAAAGTTCTTCTCTTTTATCAGTCATGGTTTAATTCTTTACCCGACTGCGAATACTTGCTTCATACGGAAGACGGTAAGCACTTTAAGTACAGAAACTATTATGACAGCTACTTCCAACCATTAATGGAACAGCTAAAGATTGACCGTACACCTCACTGTTGTAGACATACCTGTATATCTATGTTAGCGGAAGCTGGTGTGGATCAGACGATTATCAAGAAAATTGTAGGACACTCTGGAGCAATGACACTCACAGAGAAAGTTTATACTCACTTTGATATTAAGGAGCTAGTCGATGCGATTAATAAGATATGACGAGGAAAGAAAGGAAAGTCGAGCAAAGCGAGACCTTACTTTCACCCGAGGAAATATCGACATAATTATGAAGTGCGTAGCACGAAAATTGCGAAGCAATTTAATTATGGAGATTCGGGTAAAAGAAAAGGACACTTTCCAGCGAATCGCTTCACTGAAAAATGTCCTATAATTATTACTGATATTTTTGTTGCACACCTGTTGCAAACGTGTTGCACACGGAGTAATTTCCAGTGCGTTTGACAACATTCCACAACATCTGTAACCCTTGTAAAATCGGGCTTTTCTTGATAAATGCGTTGACCGCTTTTTATCTCTTTGCTATTTTCTTTCCTTTGACCGTATCGGTCAGTTGCTTTGCCAACGTTAGACTTTCCGGTATCTCTATCATTTTTATGCCACGCTCCTTCCACGCTTTATTTACCTTCCCAATATGTCTTGATATCTATTTTGATTCCTGAACTTATCCTTAGGGTGCGTCTGAAAATTGCTTGTATAACACCAAGTGGATTATTCGATTCGACACAATAGAGCTTTCAGACACACTCTGGAGATATTATAACATTTTAAGTAGTCAACAGTATGTCATATTATATTTTTATTCGGATGTTCTTTTGCTGAATCATCTGTTTTATATAAAATCATTTCACAAATCGATTCATTATATGGTAAAATTGTAGTGCTGAGACGATGTTGCATTTTTCTTTCGAACATTATACCTTGGCCGAAATTTGCAGGTATTGAAAACGAGGAGGATTTTTATGAATCAGGATATTCAAAGCTATGTTGATAACTATAACGAAGAAATTCAATTATTGTTTAGCAGACTGCGGGAGAACATCTATAAAAGCGTATCCTGCGAAATAGAGGAAAAAATGTGGGCGAAGCTGCCAAGCTTTTATGCAGGAGAAAGGTTCGTCCGTCTTATTCCGTTTAATGACCATGTCAATGTGGAGGCTGCTGCCGTTGTCGATTATAAATCTCAACTGGAAGGTTATAAAGTCACGCCAAAAGGAATGCTGCAAGTTTATCTTCATCAGGAAGTTCCGTATAAAATAATTCAAACTATATTTACAGAAACGTTAGATTGTTGACTTTAAAGACACACCCTAACTATATATAAGCAAAAAGAGGTTCATTTATGAATTTAAGCGAAAGAGCAAAACAGTTGAAAACCGATATCCCTGCACTTTTTTTAGCTTTAAAAAGTCCGGAAACGCCGGTTATTGCCAAAATTCTGGCAGGAATCACCGTAATTTACGCCCTCTCTCCCATCGACTTCATACCCGATTTTATTCCGGTACTAGGCTATCTGGATGACGTTATCCTTCTTCCCGCGTTGATTTCTCTGACAATAAAATTCATACCAAAAGAAATCTTTCAAAATTGCAAAGCGGAAGCCGAACATATCTGGCAAAGCGGGAAACCGAAGAAATGGTACTATGCCATACCTATACTTCTTGTCTGGCTGCTTATCCTATGGCTGATAATAAAAACGGTCTTTTTCTACAGAATCACGAAGTAGTTTTAGCATTCGGATAGATCCTCTCCATTACCTCATCGCTAAAACGCTCATCTATCCATTCCTCCAGCCTGCTCTCCGGGCTTACTCCATACGCTCTTTCCGTATAGCGTGTCAATGCCATCCCGGACATGGCTATATTACAAATCATAAACACGAGAAAAGACCATGTGAAAACTTTCCCTATTTTCATCGGAAGTTTTTCTATTTTTTCCGACAAAACCGGATATAGTCTTTTCAGCCAGATGACCGCCGCTATTCCCCAGAAAAAACAGTATAGCAGGTTGATTCTTCCTCCCAGATTAAAGGGAATCTCGCTGTAGTCCCAAAACACCTGACCGAACACGGCCTCCGTAAACACGCTGCATAGGTATTCATACACACCCCCAAGTACAGTTCCAAACAGAAACACGAAACTGTCCGATTTATGCCTATGGTTATGTAAAAGAGCGGTAGCCAGCACGATTGCCAATCCCCAGACAATGCTAAAAGGGCCCCATACCACACTGCTGCGACTCATCCACACACCGGCAGTGAGTCTGCAAAATATCGTTTCGATAATGTCCCCCAGAAAGGCTCCGATAAAAAACAACAGGACCAGCTTATAAAATCCGCAGCCCTTTGCAAATACTGTCTCCTTTACGCAGCTCTTTTGCTGCTTCTGCCGCTTGGGATAAGCCCGTTCCATACGCTTATTAATATAATCAGCAATATAGTTTCCAAGGCGGACACTGATATTTCCCAGCCGGTGTTTCATCTTTCCCGCATTGGGGAACCGCTCCTGTATTCCGGCAGCAACCATATAAGAACCGGCTCCGTCCATGATCATTATTGCCGCCACTGTCCAGAGGACAATTTTCATAACGGTTGCCGGAAACATTTCATAGAAACTTAAAAGCAACGGATTCACATACTTAAGTCCCAGTACTCCCAGGATTCCCCAGGCCACAGAGTATTGAAGACAGACATATCCGTCCAGATTCCATTTCTTATTGGAGTAATTCCACCATCGGCTTTGCCCTGTCTTTTCCAGCATATGTGCGGCTATCCACTCGATTACCGTGCTAACGCTCATACATCCCAAAAACAGGAAAATCCACGATTCCTTTAGGTCGTTAAAACCTACAGTCATAATGACCGCACAGATACCGTATACGACACAGAACGGTCCGCTCAATATACCTCTGTTAGAAAATAACTTCGTCTTTATAACCGTTATGCAGGTTTCTCCCAGCCATCCAATAAAGGAATACAGAAGAAACAACCACAATAATTGATAAAAAATACTTTCTCCCATTAAAACCTCCTAGAACCAGCCAAATAATAGCTTTCCTATAACTATGAAAGGATGCCCTTCTCAAGATTCTCACAAACCTTCATAAGAACCCTGTGAAAAGTCTCCATATCCTCCCGGGGAATATCCTTGCCAAGTATCCCTTCCAACTGTTCGAAAGCCGCCCGGATATTCAATGCCTTTCCCCTGCCCTCTTCCGTCAGGCAGATGAGCGTAGAGCGCCTGCTCTCAGGATTGATTTCACGATTCAAAAGCCCCAGCTTTTCCAGATTATCGATAGCCCTCGACATCGTGGTGGTATCCATGTGACAGCGGACGGAAAGCTCCTTCTGGCTTATATGATCTTCCTTTAGAAGATTATTCAAGATTCCGGCCTGACCCTGGCCGGGCGTCAGCCCATTATCCAGAAGCACCGGAGAAATCAGCTGTTTCCGCGCCTTTTCTTCACGTATAAAAAGTTCTCTTACGCTGCTGCTCATTATAGTCCACTTCCTCTCTTATATCCGTATTCCTCTTACTTTCGCTTATAGCAAATTTCATCAACTCAATTCAAACTGACCAGTATAAAGCTGATAATATCGCCCTTTTTGCGACAGTAGCTCTTCATGGTCGCCCCGTTCTATGACCTTGCCCTGTTCCAGAACAAGAATCGCCTTGGAATTGCGGACGGTAGACAACCTATGGGCGATTACGAATACTGTACGGTCCTCCATCAGGGTATCCATTCCCTTTTCGATCAGCTTCTCCGTACGGGTGTCGATTGAACTGGTAGCCTCATCCATTACGAGCACGGGTGGCTGAGAAATTGCAGCCCTCGCAATCGCCAGGAGCTGCCTCTGTCCTTGTGATAAATTTGCTCCGTCGCTTTCTAACAGAGTATCATAGCCTCCCGGCAGTCTTTGAATGAAGGAGTGTGCATTGGCTAACTTTGCAGCCTTCACCACATCCTCCTCGCTTGCCTGAAGCCTTCCGTAACGGATATTATCGGCTATGGTTCCGGTAAATAAACGGGTATCCTGAATAATAAGAGAAATGGAGCGCCTTAGATCCGACTTTTTAATGTCCCTGATGTCAATTCCATCATATGTAATCTGCCCTTCCTCTATTTCATAGAAACGGTTGACCAGATTGATAATGGTAGTTTTTCCTGCGCCGGTAGAACCCACAAAAGCTATTTTCTGACCGGGCTTTGCATACAGATTGATTCCGTCTAAAATTGTATGTTCCTTCGTATAGCCGAATACGACGTCGTGGAAACGCACGTCTCCCTTTAAGGGCACATAGGAAAAACTGCCGTCCGCCTGCTGGATTCTCCATGCGAAGGCTCCCGTATACGTATCGCTTTCCTGAAGCGTGCCGTCATCCTTTCTCCTTACTTTTTTTAATGTAATGGTTCCTTCATCAATTTCAGGTTCTTCCTCCATCATCGCAAATATCTTTTCCGCACTGGCCAAAGCCACCATCAGGAAATTAATCTGCATGGTAAACTGATTCATGGGCATTGCACTTTGCCGTACATATACAAGATAAGAAGCCAGTGTCCCGATATCCGTAAGACCCGCCAGCGCAAATAGTCCTCCCACACAGGCCGAAACCGCGTAATTGATGTAGGAAAGCGCCACGATGGTGGGAATCGTCTTTGCCGTATAAGTAAAGGCCTTCGTAGAAGCTTCCCGCAACTTTTCGTTCAACTCGCTGAACCTCATAAAGTCCTGCTCCTCGTGATTGAAGATTTTCTCCACCTTCTGCCCCGCTACCATTTCCTCTACATAGCCGTTAATCGCTCCCAGATTCTTCTGCTGAGCGGAGAAATACGCTTTGCTCATCTTGCCGTTATGACGGATATACAGAAGCATAAAAGCCGAAAACACTATGACGATAAGCGACAGACGCAGATCCAGAATGAGCAGCATAACAATCGTTCCAACAGAGGTTATAAAGCTTTGAATGAGCAGCGTAAAACTATTGTTCAATGCCTCCGATATGGTGTCCACATCGTTCGTAAAATGGCTCATCAAATCGCCATGGGTATGGGAGTCGAAGTAGCGCAGCGGAAGCTTTTGCGTATGCTCAAACAAATCGCTTCTGATTTCCGATACTATCTTTTGGGAAATATGGACCATAAGCTTATTGTAAAAATAGCAGGTCAACACTCCCGCCCCATATATAGCTCCCATGATAACTATCATTTTCATAAGTCCCGGTATATCTCCCGGCATAATATAATCGTTTACCACGGTTTTTAATAAATAGGTACCTGCGATGCCGGAAGCAGAGCTTATACAGACGAATACCGCAATCACAAGCAAAGAAGCTTTATGCCGTCCTAAATAACGAAGAAGCTGCAGCAAAGCTTTCTTCGCATTCTTCGGTTTTACATTAGACGTAGGTCTGGCCATTATAAATTACCTCCTTGCGGCTGCTGCAAGCAGTCACCAAAGTCTGGCAAATCTGCCTCCGGCTCGTTGCCTTCACGGGAATAAATATCGCGGTAGATTTCATTATCCTTCAGCAGGGTCTCATGGGTTCCTATGGCATTTATTTTACCGTCGTCAAGAATTATGATCTGATCCGCATCCATGATAGAGCTTATCCGCTGGGCGACAATGATTTTTGTCATTCCCGGCAGTTCCTTATCAAGCGCCTCCTTTATCCTTGCTTCAGTCGCAGTATCCACAGCGCTTGTGGAATCATCGAGAATCAATACCTTCGGCGCTTTCAGTATGGCGCGCGCTATACATAAACGCTGCTTCTGTCCGCCTGATACGTTAACGCCTCCCTGCCCCAGCTCAGTATCATATCCATTTTCCAGACGGCCGATGAATTCATCCACACAAGCAATGCGGCAGGCACGCTCTATCTCCTCCAAAGAAGCATTCTCCTTGCCCCACAAGAGGTTTTCCCTTACCGTGCCGGAAAACAGCGTGTTTTTTTGGAGTACCATAGCAATGGAATCCCGCAGCTTTCTTTGAGTAAATTCATAAATAGGATGCCCGTCGATAACAATATTTCCCGCAGTCACATCGTAAAGCCTCGGTATCAGCTGAACCAGAGTGCTCTTAGAAGAACCGGTAGACCCGATGATTCCCACAGTCTGCCCCGATTCAATATCCAGCGAAATATCGGACAATACGTATTCCTTTGCAGTTTCTTTATATTTAAAATATACGTGTTCAAAGCGGATACTCCCGCTTTTCATTTCGATATTCTTTGCCAGTTCGTCCTTAATGGCAGGCTCCTCTTCCATTACTTCCAAGATTCGTTTCCATGAAGTCAAGGAACGGGTGAACATTAAAAACACGTTGGAAAACATCATAAGGGAGTTCAGCACCTGGAGAACATAGCTTAAGAAGCTGGTGAGGCTTCCTACCTTCATTCCTCCAATTGCCACCAGATTTCCACCAAACCAGAGAATGCTTATAATCGTTACATACATTACAAATTGGAACGCAGGCATGTTAAGAACCGCCAAAGAAAAGGCTTTTTCAGAATTATCCCTAAGATTCTGATTTACTTCTTCAAATTTGGCAATTTCATAATCCTCCCTGACATAAGCTTTTACCACCCGGATCGCTGCCAGATTCTCTTGGATAATACGGTTTACATAATCCACTGCGGCCTGCATTCTCGCATATAGAGGGCGGACATTCCTGACAATAAAGAACAGGCTGATTCCAAGCATAGGAGCTGCAATCAAAAAAACTACTGCCAGCGCCGCGTTGATTTTAAAGGATAGAAAAATAGCGATAAACAGCATGACAGGAGATCGAAATCCCGGCCGCAGACCGTTGGTAATCGAGTTCTGAATGGTCGTAACATCGCTGGTAAGTCTTGTAACCAGAGACGGAACACTGAATTTATCCGTGTTAGGAAAGGAATAGGTCTGCATTTTCTTAAATTCCGCAGCCCGGATAGCCGCTCCAATCCCATTGCCGCAGACGGCAGTAAATTTGGCATATAAGTTTCCAAGCCATAGAGAAATTACCGCGCAGGCCACCATCTGGAAGCCCTTCCACAAAATGTAGCTTTTATCCCTGTTCACAATCCCAACGTCGATAATATCCGCCATAATCATAGGAATGATAAGCTCAAATACCGTCTCTACCTCAATACAAATAATTGCCAGAATCAGTTCCTTTTTATAGTCTTTGGCATAGACTAAAAATCTCTTCATAATAGATTCTCCTAAATTATCGCTATCACAATTGTTGCATATGCATTAATTGTAACAGCAATAATTATAGTACTATGTATGTGTATAGTCAAGAGAAAAAGGCGGCTATTTATTTAACTATCAATGAGGCAAACCTACCGATAATCGGCTTTATGACGGGGAATAAAAGCAGAAACTTCCTCCTGATAACGATGCTCCATGTCTTTGAGTATCGAGTTGAAAATGTCTTGCTTTCCGCTAACCAGACCAACTAAGCAAAGTCAAGCCTTTTCGAATAAAAAATAATAAAGCAAAAATGAACAAGACAACCGGAGCCGCCTATGCTTTAGTGGCCCGAAGTCTTATCGTTTGCCGCCAGGCGCTATCCAAGGTCAACAGGCCTTCTTCATCGACTGGAGTTCAGCCGTGTTTCTGTGCTTCAAAGATGTGATTAACTAACAAATCATTTAAACTAATGATTTTACTGCCTTTACTTTCATAATAGCGCAGCATTTCGTCGATTCTTCTTTTATCATAACTTGTAATGCCATCTGATAATACATTAACGCTATAATTTGCTTTGCGTAAGTTGTAACAGGTTGATTTAACACAAGCAACAGCATCTGCTCCTGTTATGTAGAAATCGCATATTTCATTTTTACCAATAAAGTCTGTAAATTCTTCACTGCTTAATGCGTTTCCTTTGTATTTTGTAAAAATATTTTTTGATACTATTTTCAAATCTGAAACTAATTCAGCCCCATATGTATTGGGTTTAAAAGTCCTCGTGCCGGCTGATAAATTTTCATGCCTTATATAAATAACATGAATATTATTATTGACTGCCCAATCAATAGCTTTATTGATATTGTCAATAATATCCTTATAATTCTTTGTTATGTCATTTTGAATATCAATTATTACTAAGGCTTTTTTCTGCATAGTGTCTCCTCCTGACAGGTACATTGATTTGTTTGCTTTTTTATTGTACCACGCAATTGTTGACAACAGTATGGCAGCAATCTATAATGATAAAAAGAATTTTTGAAAGGCGGCTATCAGATGAAAGTTGACCGGCTTGTTAGTATTATTATGATACTCCTTGATAAAGAACGTATAGGTGCACAGGAGTTAGCAGATATGTTTGAAGTTTCACCCCGCACAATCTACCGCGACATAGACACTATCAACATGGCGGGTATTCCTGTTCGCGGGTCATCGGGAGTGGGCGGCGGCTTTGAAATCATGCAGCAATACAAGATTGATAAAAAAGTTTTTTCGACTGCAGACCTTTCCACTATCTTGATGGGGCTTTCCAGTCTTTCCGACATGATACGAGGTGATGAACTGGTAAACGCCCTTGCGAAAGTCAAGAGTTTTATCCCCACCGAAAGAGCGAAAGACATTGAATTAAAAGTAAATCAAATATGTATAGATTTAAGTCCGTGGATGGGTAACAGCAACATACAACCATATTTAGAAATTATCAAAGCAGCTTTGCAGGAAAATAAGTTACTTTCGTTTGAATATATAGCCCACCGAGGAAATAAAACCGCACGAACAGTCGAGCCATATCAGCTTGTATTGAAAAGTAGTCATTGGTATTTACAAGGGTATTGCCATAAAAGAAATGATTTTCGCTTATTCAAATTGTCTCGCATATCAAACCTGCAAATACAAGAGGAATTTTTTACGCCACGAAATTATCAAAAACCGCAGTTGGATTTTGCTGATATTTTGGCAACTATGCAAACTAAAATCAAAATTCGTATTCATAAATCTGTCATGGACAGGGTACTTGATTATTGCACTTATGAACACTTTTCGCCAGACGGCGATGAGCATTACATTGTTAGTTTTCCTTTCATAGAGAATGAA
>JAEWPN010000245.1 GCA_023399455.1 Bacillota bacterium | reverse complement strand
TTTGCCTTGTGGTGCTTTTAGCGGGATTCGTACGCATTATTTTCCGATTCTAAGCCCCATTTTATTTATGAAAGTGAGGATTATACATGAAACGATTACAAGTACTTCTTCTTGTCGCTTTATCCTCTGCTCTTTTTTTAACCGGTTGTGGTAAGACAGAAGAAGTTGAAGAACCTGTCGTTGCGCAGGTCATTGAACCTCAGCCTGAATTAGAGACGGATGAGACAAACGCCAAGGAAGAAACGGCTACTGATGATGATGTGCCTCCCGAAGAAGGCATGGTTAGAAGTACGCTTACCAACGAATGGATAGATGGAGATTTAGAGGATGCACGTCCTATTTCCATTATGATTCCCAATGATTCATCAGCACTTCCGCATTATAACCTTTCCAAAGCGGACATCCTTTATGAGTGCCCGGTAGAAGGAAGCATAACGAGAAGCATGGCTGTCATTAAGGATTGGGAAGGATTGGACCGTATCGGCAACGTTAGAAGCTGCCGCGACTATTTTGTATATTGGTCTTTCGAATGGGATTCCATTTACCTCCATTTCGGCGGTCCCTTCTACATCAATGATATTGTAGAGAAAGCTGATACGGATCATATTACAGGATGCTCCTACGGCGACAAGAGAACCGATGCAATGTTCGAAGGCGCTTTTTACCGTGCTACCGATAAGAAGGCTCCTCAGAACGCATACGCCAGCGCAGACGGAATCAACAAGGGTATCAGTAAATTCGGATATTCCAAGACATACCGAGACGGCTACTACGATGCAGATCACTTCAAGTTCGCTTCTGCAAAGACACCGAATACCTTAAACGCGTACAGCGATGCTGTTACGGCAAAGGAAATCAATATGAAGCCCGCTTATCCGGTAACCAAGACCTCCTTTACTTATAATGCTGAGGATGGTTTGTATTACCGTTACATGTACGGCAAACCTGACGTAGATGCTGCCAACAACGAAGTACAGCTTTCCTTTAAAAACGTACTGGTTCAGTTCACATATCATGAAGTGAGGGACGAGAAGGGCTATCTGGCGTTTCAGGTACACGATACCACAAGAGACGGCTACTACTTTACTAATGGAAAAGGTATCCATGTAACGTGGAAAAAGACTGCTGACTACGAACCCACCAAGTATTTTGACGATAATGGAAATGAAATCGAATTAAATACGGGTAAAACCATGATTTGTATTGTAGAGGAAGGCGATTCATTCGATGTTGATGGAGTTTCTCTACAGTCCGACGCAAAATAAAATACTTGTTTTATTCCATATAAAGAGGCTTGCGCGCAAGCCTCTTTTATATCTTTCTTAATCAGTTCATGAAATATATCTTAATTTTAAATCTATTTTTTCGTGCCTATCCCAAGACGATTTACTGCCGAGAAAATAGCTCTTACGGACGCTCTTGTAATATTGGAGCTTACACCGACGCCATAGGTAACTGTTCCGGTATCCGAATCCAGCAAGTGAATGTAGGCTGCCGCCTGAGAATTGGAACCACTTTGCAGCGCATGCTCTTCGTAATCCAATATCTTCATTTCCTCTCCGATAACCTCCTGAAGGCCGCGCTTTACTGCATCGATAGGACCATTTCCTATCGCTTCAAAAGATTTCTCCACGTCGTGGTCCGTATAGATGACCATAACTCTCGTATCGAATTCGGAAGTGGTTTCTCCGCTCAAGTCGTCCACCTTCAGCTTTCTGAAATGAATCGGCTCCTTCTTCTCCAGATATTCCTGTCTGAACTGCTCCATAATCTGGTCAGGAGATACTTCCCCCTGCTTCTCCGAAATCGCTTGAATAGTCTTGGCAAACTCTTTGTGCATTCCTTTAGGAAGCTTGAAGCCGAAATACGTATCCATAACGAAGGCTACGCCGCCCTTGCCGGACTGGGAATTAATTCTTACAATCGGTTCGTACTCTCTGCCAATATCAGCAGGATCGATAGGCAGATAAGGCACCTGCCATATCTCGCTGTTTCTTTCCTTCATCGCCTTTACACCTTTGTTGATGGCATCCTGATGCGAGCCGGAGAACGCCGTAAATACGAGCTTTCCGGCGTATGGATGTCTGGGATGAACCGGAATCTTACAACATCTTTCGTATAATTCTATCGTCTCACCTATTTTATCCACGTTCAGCTCAGGATCGATTCCCTGCGAAAACATGTTATAGGCTATATTCAATACATCCACATTGCCCGTCCGCTCGCCATTTCCAAACAGCGTTCCTTCTACACGTTCCGCACCCGCTAACAGTGCCAGTTCCGTACTTGCTACTCCGGTTCCTCTGTCGTTATGTGGATGAACACTCAAAATAATGCTTTCCCTATTCTTAAAATGGCTGTCCATCCATTCAATACGGTCGGCATATACATTGGGAGTGGTCATCTCCACGGTAGATGGCAGATTAATAATAATCGGTTCCTCCTTAGTCGCTCCCCATGTCTGCTGAACTGCCGTACATATGTCCAACGCAAAATCTAATTCTGTACCGGTAAAGCTTTCCGGAGAATATTCCAAAATAATCTTTCCCGGGAAATTCTTCGCCCTTTCCTTTACCCACTTCGTCCCCTGAACCGCAATCTCTATAATTTCGTCTCTGCTCATTCCAAATACCACGTCTCTTTGCAACGTAGAAGTAGAATTGTAAATGTGTACGATTACCTGCTTGCAGCCTGCAATCGCCTCGAAGGTTCTCTCAATCTGTTCCTCCCTGCACTGGGTGAGCACCTGAACTCTCACAGCATCGGGAATCATTTTCCTATCCACAAGCTGACGCAGGAAATCAAATTCTATCTGGCTTGCTGCGGGAAATCCGATTTCAATATCGCGGAAACCAAGCTTGATCAAATATTGGAACATCTCGATTTTTTCTTCCACTACCATGGGGTCAATCAGCGCTTGATTACCATCCCGCAAATCAACGCTGCACCAGAGCGGTGCTTTTTGAATTTCTTTACCGGGCCATTTTCTTTCCGGGTAAACCATGACCGGACTTCGCTGATATCTTTTATAATTTAACATAACCATACCTCCGTCTATATTTATAACGCGTTCTAAATGCTCATCCTTTTTTGTATATAGGAGCACTTTCCTATTGCGCAAAAAACCGGCTCTAAGAGCCGGCTATTTTTCAGCTATGTAGATTTATTCCCCAAGACCGCTTTCAATAGCATGAACCAAAGACTTAAGTGCCACTTCCTCATCTTCGCCTTCGCAAATAAACTCTATCTCATCACCACACTTTACGCATGCTCCGAGTACGCTGAGTACGCTCTTCGCATTTGCCGTATTCTCTCTGAATGTGAATGTAATTAATGATTTAAACTGCATTGCCTCTTTACATAGGATGCCTGCCGGTCTTAGATGTAGCCCTGTGGGGTTTTTAATAACTACCTTTTGGCTTA
>JAEWPN010000204.1 GCA_023399455.1 Bacillota bacterium | reverse complement strand
GCAGCGACGATTATGCTCGTTATCGCCATCGGCACAGGCGGCAAGATGGAAGTAGCCGAGCAATTCAAGAACCTGAATGCGGGAGCCATAGACATCTCCTATGAATACACGGATAACAGCAGCAATGGCTTCGGAGGAGGCTTTCCCGGCGGAAACATGGGAGGGGGTGTTCCCGGAGGCGGCAATATGGGTGGTGGCTTTCCAAGCGATAGAGGCAGTTTTGCAGGAGGATTCCCCGGCAGTGAAGAACAGGCGAATACCGAAAAAATTGTCTTGTCCGTGTCTGACATGGAGGATTTGGAAACCTTCGTTCCCGGAATCGCAAACACCACTATTTCCTATACGACCAAGGCTGATGTAGACGGCGGTGAGTTAGAAGAAACGACGAATTATACGATAGCGGGCGTGAAAAGCAACTATGCCGAGATCAGTAATCTGGAACTGGCCATCGGCGATTTCCTCACTGAGGAAAATGACGAGTACAAAGAAAAGTCATGCGTGCTGGGTTATAGTGTGGCAAAGGAGATATTTGGAAGCATTATGGATGCTTATGACGCTTCTGTATACATCGACAACCGTCCCTATGTAGTGACAGGAGTGTTGTCCGAAATGGGAACGGTGGCATCGGGAATCAGCCCCGATGAAGCAATATTCATCCCTTATGAAACTGGCATCAAATATTTGACAGGAAGCGATATCAGCCCCTCCATTACCGTGGTAGCGGAGGAAGTGAACGAGGTCGATCAAATCATTACATATGTACAGGAAGTGATGGCGGAAAGCTACCCTAATGCGGAATTCACAATAACGGATGCGGGAAGTAAGATGGAAGCGGCATCTAAGTCCAATGAAACGCTGACCCTCTTACTTATCGCCATGGCTGTTATCGTGTTTATTGTCGGAGGCATCGGCATTATGAACGTATTGTTCGTGTCGGTAAAGGAGAGGACGAATGAGATCGGCATACTGAAGGCCATCGGATGCAGTCAGAAGGATATTCTTCTGGAATTCCTCTTCGAGGCGAGCTGTATAAGCCTTATAGGCGCGGTGCTGGGAGTGCTGGTTTCTCTCGGCATTACCCCCATTATCGAGGGCTTTTCCGTACGAGTAGAGCTGAGCCTCTGGGGAGGATTATTATCCTTAGCCTTCGGTGTGCTGACCGGAACCATTTTTGGCTTCTATCCGGCATATAAAGCGTCAGTGCTCATTCCGGTAGTTGCCCTTAACCACGAATAAGACTTGTATTACAAGTCTCCAGACTTAGAAAGGAGCATGGTTATAAAAATGAAGGCAGAAAAATCAAAAAAAAGAAAAAAATCTGCGATTATGGCCGCAGTAGTTCTATTGATAGGAGTAGTCTGTTTCACCGGATTTACTATGACGGCAAGAAGCTCCTCAGAAAGCAGTCAGGTACAAATTACAGCAGGAAAAAATGAAGAGCTCATATATGCCCGCCTTACGTCGGTGATCGGAAACGACATAACTTGTACCTTAACCGGGAGCGGCGAAGAAAAAGCCTACGAGATTCCGGTAGGGACCGATGTGGTCACCCGTCTCGGTACGATAACGACTTTTTCGAAGCTGTCGGAGGGGAATAATGTAGCCATTTTATTGGAAAAGGATACTGATATAGTGAAGGCGGTATGGATAACGGAATAAGCTATAGTTGTAAGAAGGAGATGAAAATGCTGGAAAATAGCAAAAGCAATAGCATGATAGCTATGGCGAATATTAATAAAGGGTATATGCTGGGAGAAGAAAAGGTACCCGTTCTCCACGATATCTGCTTTCAGGTGGAAAAAGGAGAGTTTGTAGCTATTCTGGGGCCCTCGGGTTCCGGAAAAACTACCCTTATGAATATTATAGGCTGTATGGATGTGTTGGATGAAGGGGCTTATTTTCTGGATGGACAGCCGATTCATGAGATGCCTGAAAAGAGGCTGAACGATGTGAGGAACAAGGAAATCGGATTTATTTTTCAGAACTATCAGCTGATTTCTACCTATAATATCTTGCAAAACATTACGATGCCCCTCATCGTGCGTGGAATGACTACAAAAGAGGCGGAGGAAAAATGTATGGATACCATCCGTCTGCTGGGGCTGGATCACAGAATGAAGCATAAGCCTTCGGAGCTTTCCGGCGGACAGAAGCAGAGAGTATCCATAGCCAGGGCATTGGTGGGAGAGCCTGCTATTCTCTTGGCGGATGAACCTACCGGAGCATTGGACAGCAACAGCGGCAAGGATGTGCTTAAGCTGTTTAAGGATTTGAATGACATGGGGCATACCATAGTAATGATTACTCATGATTTGAATGTTGCGAAGGCAGCAGGAAGAATCGTACATATTGTGGATGGATGCCTGAAAGAATAAAAAAGTATTGACCTCGCCTTAAGAGTGGGGTCAAATTTATGTTATAGGTACATATTAACAATGTTTTAAAAGAGTTAAAAAAATGTCCTTAACTTCATAATCGAAATATAATCTATGAGTCAAATTGTTGGGAGTAATTGACAAATTTTTCCATTTTGTTATAATGTTAGTAAGCGTTTACTACGGTGGGTGACTAAATGATGGAATATAAACTGCACAGAAAAGAAAGTCTGATAATAACTGCGATTGATATTATTGATGAGCTGGGGATTCAAGGATTATCTACCAGAGAAATAGCCAGAAGAGAAGGCGTTTCCGAGGCAACTTTATTCCGCCATTACAGCAATAAGAAAGAACTGCTGAGAGCCATATTGGATTACTTTTGCAAATTTGACTATGATATTTTTCAATCGGCTGAATTAATGAAATTAAAACCGTGTGATTCAATACGGTTTTTTGTTAAACTGTCTGTGGAATATTATGAAAACTATCCTGCTATCACGTCTATTATGCAGGTGTTTGAAGCTGTTCGGTATGAATCTGATCTGGAGGGAAAAATAAAAGAAATTTTAAATAACCGTACCGGTTTTATCAAACAGCTGATAGAAAAAGCGAAAGAGGAGGGGGAATTAAGTAAGGACATTAATAGTGAGGATTTAGCGGATCTGATATCCGGCCTGTGCAGGGAGATATGTTTGAAGTGGAGAATAAATGACAGGAATTTTTCTTTAAAGGAAAGAACAATGGAGACGTTGGATATGGTGCTGAACAGTTTATACTCGGGAACTGGAGAAGCAGAAGTTTAGGAACATTGTAAGAAGCCGTAAGAAATAATTGGAGGTCATAGGATGAAAAAAGTACTTATTGTAGATGATGCGGCTTTTATGAGGCTGACGATCAAGGAGTTACTGGGAAAAATTGATTCCATAGAGTTTGCAGAGGCACAAAATGGAATTGAAGCAGTAAGCAAATACATGGAAATAAAACCGGATGTGGTAACAATGGATATTACTATGCCTGATATGACAGGATTAGAAGCACTTAAGCTGATTCGGAAGGTGGATCCGCAAGCAAAGGTAGTAATGGTATCTGCCATGGGGCAGGAAAATATGGTAAAGGAAGCGGTGCTATACGGGGCAAAAACTTTCATAATAAAGCCCTTCAAGGAGGAGCATGTACTCGGTACCATAAAAAAATTGCTCGAAATCTAAGAAACAGATGAGGGAGGTATAGGAATGTCGGATCAATTTACCAATGAACCCATGCTGGATATGTATATTTTTGAGACTTCACAGTTAATCGAACAGTTGGAGCAGTCTATTTTAAGCAGTGAGAAGGAAAGTTGCTTTACTCCTGCGGCTATCAATGAAATTTTTCGTATTATGCATACGATAAAAGGCTCTTCGGCCATTATGATGTTTCATAATATTTCCACGCTTGCGCATACTATGGAAGATATGTTTTATTTCTTACGGGAAGAAAAGCCACGGCAAGTGGACTGTTCTTCCCTTTCTGATTTTGTCTTGGACGGAGTCGATTTTATTAAGGTGGAAGTGGAGAAGATTAAAAATGGAGACGAGCCCGACGGGGATGCAGCTATTTTAACTGAGAATCTTAATCTTTTTCTAACAAATCTAAAAAAAGAGAATGGAATCGCCAATTCCGGTAAGAAAGAGAAAGATATTTCTAAAAAGTCTCAGCAGTATTACATTTCCCAGGAAAGGGTTCCGCCAACGGAATATAAATACAAATTTATGGCCCGGGTTTATTTTGAAGAGGGCTGCGAGATGGAGAATATCCGGGCGTATACTATCCTGCATAATTTAAAAGATTATACGGAGGAGTTTTATACGGTTCCTGAGGATGTCATCGACGCCGATGACAGTACGGAGCGCATACGACAGGAAGGCTTCTTTATATATTTTAAAACCGATCATACTTACGATCAGATGAATGAGTTCTTTCAGCAAACCATATTTTTAAAATCATTGGAATTAGTCCCGTTGGAGACGGAAGAAGAATATGAAGAACATAAAATCCAAAAGCAGGATACGCTCAGGGATAGTTTTGTAAGAACAGTTTCGGCCAATTATAGCGGTGAGGCCGGTAAGGAAACGAATAAAGTCAGTCATTCCTCAGCGGTACAAAATATTATCAGCGTCAGTGTTGCAAAATTGGATAAGCTCATGGATCTGGTAGGTGAAATGGTAATTGCCGAAGCTATGGTAATACAAAATCCTGATTTACGGGGACTGGTGCTGGATAATTTTCAGAAAGCAGCCGGACAGTTGAATAAGATTACCAGTGAATTGCAGGATACTGTAATGTCGATTCGTATGGTGCCTTTGGCTCCGACCTTCCAAAAAATGCACCGCATTGTAAGAGATATGTGCAAGCAGCTCAATAAGGAAGTAAATCTTAAAATTATAGGAGAAGAAACCGAGGTAGATAAGAATATTATCGAACATATCTCCGATCCCCTGATGCACCTGGTAAGAAACTCTTTGGATCATGGAATTGAAGCGGCGGAAGAAAGAAGGCAGGCGGGGAAGGAGAAATCAGGGACTATCATTTTGGAGGCGAAAAACTCGGGAAGTGATGTACTTATTGTTGTGCAGGATGACGGAAAAGGACTGGATCGGGAAAAGATTCTCAAAAAGGCGAAAGAAAATAACCTGCTGTATAAAAAAGAAGAAGATATGACGGAGCAGGAAATCTTTAATATGATATTGGCTCCGGGATTTTCGACGAAAGAAAGTATTTCTGAATTTTCAGGCCGCGGAGTTGGCATGGATGTGGTAAACAAAAATATACAAACAATTGGCGGGACATTGTCTGTAAACAGTGTTTCGGGAGAAGGGACGACCATTACCCTGGCGATTCCTTTGACCTTAGCCATTATAGACGGTATGAATATCAAAGTGGGAAAATCTTGTTATACCATACCTACGATATCTATAAAAGAATCTTTAAGGCCGGATGAAAGAGATATCATTATCGATCCGGGAGGAAATGAGATGCTGATGATCAGAGGTCAGTGTTTTCCGATTTTAAGGCTTCACGAGAGCTACAGGGTGGAAACTGCCGTTACGGAATTAAAAGAAGGAATCATAATCGTAGTGGAACAGGATGGCCGGACAATATGTATCTTTGCAGATGAGCTGCTGGGCCAGCAGCAGGTAGTTGTTAAGAGCTTGCCGGTATATATACAAAAGAAACGAAGAATCAAGGGTCTTGCAGGATGCACTCTGCTGGGTGACGGAAGCATAAGCCTCATATTGGATGTTGCCGGATTGGTCAATTTTTAGGATTTGCAGCAGAAAGATTACCTTATAATTTTCAGAAATGAGGTGTTTATAGTAAATACATATCAAGCGGATGAAAATAATCTTGAATTGGCAGCGGCGACACTGACATGTATTGGTGACGGAGTTATATCCACAGATCTAAAAGGGCAGATTCTCTTTATGAATCAAATTGCGGAGAATATATTGGATGCGCAGTTTTCGGCAGTCAGGGGGAAACTGTTCGATGAAGTTGTGAAGTTCTATAAGGAAGGCTCAGGTGTAAGAGTTCCAAGCCCTATTTCTGCCGTAATTGAACATGATACGATCAAGGGATTGGAAAATAATACAGTAATCATAACGGGAGATAATACCCGGAAATTTGTTTCTGCCACTTGCTCTACCATTAAAAATTTTAAATCTGAAAATATTGGTGTTGTTATCATACTCAGGGACATTACCAGATTAAAAACGCTGGAGATAGAACATCTCAATGAAAAGAACAACTTGAAAACCATGTTCGATGTTGCGCCTGTAAGCATGATCATAATGGATCAAAATTCTCGTATTGCGCAGATTAATGATGCTTCGCTGGAGCTTATTGAAAAAACGAGAGAGGAAGCGATAGGAGAACGGTTCGGAGATGCGTTCGGGTGTAAGGAAAGCTTTCGAAGTCAGCAGGGATGCCAATATGGTAAAAAATGTACTAGATGTGTTTTTCGAAGGTCGGTAAATCAGGCTATTCGAAGAGGGGTCAAGACCAGTAAGCTGGAAATTAAGAAAGTATTGATAAAAGACGGAGAACCATTTGAGTATTGGTTTCAGGTCAGTGTAGTTCCTATTATAGTAAATAATGTAACAAATTGCATAGTTACTCTGATGGATATCACGGAAAGCAAAATGCGTGAAAAACTGATTACGGAATCCAGAGATTTCTGCAGCAATATCCTGCATCAGCTGCCTTCGCTTGCATGGATGACAGATAAAAATCTGGAATGTAATTATGTAAACAAGGTGTGGAATGATTTCACGGGAAAGACAATAGGGGAAGTATTGCAAGACGGATGGGATAAAATTATTCACCCGGATGATCTGGATAATTATTTAAGAAAGCGCATTGCGGCCATGCGTAAGAGAAAGAATTATCAGCAGGAAGTACGCATAAGGCGCTATGACGGTGAATACCGCTGGTGTGTGGCCGTGGATACTCCTTATTATGGCCTGGATGGAAGATTTTCAGGATATATAGGCTCCATTTATGATATTACGGAGAGAATCAAGGCAGAAGAAGATATGGAGCGATATCGGAAAATAATCAATAATGCCAGGGACATCATATTTCTATTGAATCCGGACGGCAGCATCATAGAGGCTAATAAGTCGGCTGTGAAAGCTTACGGATATACGCTGGAAGAACTGTGCAATATGAACATAATTAAAATTCGGGAAGACTGGAGATACAACCAGAAACAGATGGATGAGACAGAGGCAGGTGAAGTCTTCTTTGAGGTAACGCATGTAAGGAAGGATGGAAGTTCTTTCCAGGCGGAAGTAAGTTCTCAGGGAATAAACATCGGGAGTAAGAAAATCCTTTTTAGCATCGTAAGAGATATTACCGAGAGAAAGAAGGCGGAGCTGGATATCCGGATCAATCAGGAAAAATATTATTCCCTGTTTATGAATATGAAGAGTGCCTATGCGTATTTCAGGCTGCAGCATAGTTCGAACTATGAAACGGTAGATGTGGTTATCGTAGAAGTTAACCGGTCTTTTGAAGAGTTGTTTTCCGTAAGCAGAGATCATATTGTAGGAAAAAGCTTTCTTGAGGTTTTCCCGAATAGCAAAGGACTGCTGAGGGATATTGAAGAACAATATTTTATGGAAATAATGCAGGGAAAAAGTGTAAATATGGAAGAATATTTTTCCCATATTTACAATAAGTGGCTGTCTTTCTCGATTTATAGTCCCTATGAGGATGAGATAGTATCTATTATCTCAGATATTACTGAAATGAAACAATCGGAACTGCGACTGATATCTACCAAAGAAGCAGCGGAAGCAGCCAATCGGGCCAAGAGTGAATTTCTTGCAAATATGAGTCATGAAATCAGGACACCGATCAACGGTATGGTAGGAATGGTAGAACTTACTTTGCTGACCGAGCTGAAGCATGAACAAAGGGAAAACCTTGAGATGGCAAAAACCTGTGCCAATTCTCTGCTCAAAATCATTAACGACATTCTTGACTTTTCAAAGATGGAGGCAGGAAAGCTATCCATAGAAAACATAACTTTTGATCTAAAAGAATTAATAGAAGAATTGGTAAAGACTTATTCCCTTCGGGTAGAAGAAAAAGGCCTTGAATTAAGCTATGGATTCAGTGCATCTATTCCAAGATATTTGATCGGGGACTCTAACAGGCTAAAGCAGATACTGCACAATCTGCTTGGCAATGCGGTAAAGTTCACGAATGAAGGAAGCATATCCCTGGTGACTAAACTGCTGCATAAGACGGAATCACAGGTAGATCTTAATTTTTCTGTTACAGATACGGGCATTGGTCTGACACAGGAGGATATCAGGCACTTATTTCAGAGCTTCAATCAAGTGGAACGGTCATTCACTAAAAAATATGGAGGGACCGGACTGGGGCTTGCCATATCCAAAACACTTGCGGAATTAATGGGCGGCAGTATTGGGGTAGAAAGTGAAAAAGAAAAAGGAAGCACCTTCTATGTCAATCTCCCTTTTCAAATCGGAAAAGCCATAGAAGAGAGGCCGATGCAGCCGACCAGCCTATCCGGTAAAAAGAACAATTTAAAAATTCTGTTGGCAGAGGATGATCTGATAAACCAGAAGGTAATTCTAAAAATGCTGGAGAAGAGAGAGTATTCCGTTGACTTGGCACGAGATGGGTTAGAGGCGCTGAAACTGTTCGCGGAGAATAAATATGACCTGATTCTTATGGATATTCAGATGCCTGAGATGAATGGACTGGAGGCTGTACAGAAAATAAGAGAAATGGAGGGAACAAGTTTTTACACTCCGATAGTAGCATTGAGCGCTTATGCTCTAAAGGGAGACAAAGAAAAATTCTTAGCATTGGGAATGGACGGATATGTATCCAAGCCTATCGATATGAATCAATTGTTTTCTACCATTGAACAGACTACGAGAAGAAAGGAGGAGACAGGTTTGCTGCCGGACAGTGTTTTTCTTACCGACAGCGGAGAGATAAGGTTTTCGAGCAAAAATACGGACAGGCTAAGTGGAAAAGCCAAGGGCTTATTACATGAAATTGCAAAGAACACCATGAGGCTGGAACATGCAGTGGAGAAGGGGAATCTGGAACTGATTGAAGAAATTGCCCATACGGTAAAAAAACAGTCTATAGATATGGAATGTGCAAAGATCAAGGATAGGGCTTTTAAAATAGAACTTGCCGCCAGACGTGGAAATATGGGCGATGCTGCAGAAAACATTAAAAAAATAGAAGAGGAAGTTCGGATACTGCAAAATGAATCTATAGCTTCCGAGGAGGAGTAAATATGAGAATATTGATAGCAGAAGATGATTTGGTCAGCAGAAGATTTCTGTTTAAGTTTCTTAGCCGTTACGGGGAATGTGATCTGGTTGTAGATGGATTGGAAGCATTGGATGCCTGTCTGATGGCAATTAAAGAGGATAAGTTATATGATTTGATCTGTCTGGATATCATGATGCCAAAAGTAGACGGGGTAAAGGTATTAAAATCTATCAGGGATCTGGAGAACCAGAAGGGAATTCCTCTGGAGAAAAGGTCAAAAGTAATTATGATCACGGCACTTGGAGAAACGCAGTTGGTTCAGAATGCTTTTGAAATAGGGTGCGATGCTTACGCTGCAAAACCTATTGATACGGCCAAATTGGTTAAGGTACTGGAAGACTTCGGAATGATTCGGGAAAGAGAATAGGAACGTTCTGACTGTAGAGTGAAAAGGAGAGAGGGAACATGCTGGAGAAAAAGATGGACGAAACGGAGTTGCTGGAGCGGGAAGAAGACACGCAAAAAGACAGGTTTTTAACTTTCCAGATCGGTAACGAGGTATATGGTATCGAAATAAAATGTGTGACCGAGATTATAGGCATACAGCCCATTACAGAGGTTCCGGAGCTGCCGGATTACATCAGGGGAATTATTAATCTTAGGGGTAAGATCATACCGGTCATGGACGTCAGGCTGAGGTTTAAAAAAGAGGGGGTGGAGTATAATGACAGAACCTGCGTAATAGTAGTGGATATTGGAGGGGTATCTATCGGTTTGATTGTCGATAATGTTTCGGAGGTATTAACGATACCGGAAGAAGAAATTGTTGCGCCTCCGGATGTAAAAAGCGGAGGAAACAGGTATATAAAGGGAATCGGTAAAGTAGAAAATCAGGTGAAGCTGCTGCTGGATTGCGACAGGTTACTGAATGAACAGGAAATAGATACTTTGGATAATACGTAGGAGGATGCGGTGATGAGATGGTTTTACAATATGAAAATAGGTGCCAAATTAATATTCGGTTTTGTATTAGTGGCTATAATTGCCGGAGTGGTCGGAGTTGTCGGAATTTATAATTTGGATGCACTGGATAAACAATATAATTCCTTATATAAGGAATATGGTATTCCGCTTGGAGATATTGCAGATGTTTCCGTTTCCTATCAGCAGGTCAGGGTTAACTTAAGAGATTTAGTGATTGAAGGAAACGGAGCGAACAGCGATACATATGTAAAAAGTATAAAGGAAAATGAAGAAAAAATGTATGCCGCCATGGAGGCATTTGAAACTTCTTTGCAGACGGAGGAAGGAAAAGCGGCTTTTGCCGACCTGAAGGCTTCTTTGGAAGAGTTCGCACCTATTCAGGAACAGATTGTAAATTATTCCGTTTCAGGAAATCAGAAGGAAGCGATCGTCCTGCTTCGTGCAGATGAAAGCGCGAGGGTTGTCAGTGAAATTATGAGCTCCATCAATGTACTGTTTCAGCTAAAGGATGACAACGGACAAAGGCTGTCGGAAGAATATTCCGAAAAAGCACAAAGTACGATAACGACGGTGATAATTATTGTAATTATTGCAATCATCGCGGCGGTAGTATTGGGATTTTTTATTTCCCGTATAATCAGCAAACCCATTGTAAAGATGGTCGGAATTGCGGAAAAAGTTTCGGCGGGAGATCTGGATGTAGAAATCGACTATAACGCCAGAGATGAGATCGGCGTATTGGCGGAAGCTTTTTCAAGAATGACCGATAATCTTAATGAAGTCATGTCCAGCATCAATAATGCTGCCGAGCAGGTATCGGCAGGCTCCACTCAGTTATCCGACTCCAGTATGGCTCTCTCTCAAGGTGCAACGGAACAGGCCAGCTCTATAGAGGAATTATCTGCTTCCATAGAAGAGATCGCCGCTCAGACAAAAGTAAATGCGGAGCATGCAAAAGAAGCCAACCACATTACTGAATCGGCCAAAATGAGTGCTATGGAAGGCAACAGCCAGATGAAGGAAATGCTGGAAGCGATGGAAGATATCAATGAGGCTTCTATTAATATTTCCAAGATTATTAAAGTGATTGACGATATTGCCTTTCAGACAAATATCCTGGCACTGAATGCGGCCGTAGAGGCGGCAAGGGCAGGTGCACATGGCAAAGGCTTCGCGGTAGTCGCCGAGGAAGTCAGGAATCTCGCGGCGCGTTCTGCAAATGCAGCGAAAGAAACTACGGCAATGATTGAGGGCTCCGTGAAGAAGGCGGAGGGCGGCACAAAGATTGCCAACGAAACGGCAGAGGCTTTGAATAAAATAGTAGAAGGTATTGGAAGTGTTGCGGAGTTTATCGGTAATATTGCGGTAGCATCCAATGAGCAGGCTTCCGGCATTGCCCAGATCAATCAGGGAATTCTGCAGGTTTCAACGGTGGTACAGACCAACTCCGCAACTGCGCAGGAAAGTGCGGCTGCCAGTGAGGAATTGGCAAGTCAGGCTATTTTACTGGAAGAGCAGGTTGCCAAGTTCAAATTAAAGAAAATTAAGAAATATTATACACATACGGAATACCAAGACATGCAGTCTGACTATGGGAAAGAAAGTATTCCTTCGGAAACAGGAAATGAAAAAAGAAAAAACCCAAAAAAAATAATACTTAGCGATAAGGAGTTCGGTAAATATTAATTTTACGGCTGCATGACAGAGGGAGTTTTTACAGTTTGGATCAGAGGTCAATATGGTTGAGATTACAGAGAAAGAGTTTAAGCAGCTTACGGAATATGTAAAAAAGAATTACGGTATTAATCTAAAAACCGAGAAAAAAGTTTTGGTAATGGGGCGGCTGCAGGGTGTACTTTTAGACGCAGGCTGTAACAGCTTTACGGAATATTTCAAATACGTACTCGCAGACAGGACGGGACAGGCTGTCATAACTCTGATTGATAAAATTTCTACCAATCATACTTTTTTTATGAGGGAGTCAGGACATTTTGATTTTCTGAGGGATCATGTGCTCCCCGGCTTGAAAGAGTCCGTTCATGAAAAAGATTTGAGGATTTGGTGTGCGGCCGCCTCCACAGGAGAAGAGGCATATACTCTTGCCATGCTATTGGATGAATATCTGGGACCGGAAAAATCATGGTGGGATAAAAAGATATTGGCCACCGACATATCCCAGAGCGCCCTGGAAACGGCGGTAAGAGGAATTTACAGCGATGAGAGGATAACCCCGCTGCCCGTGCATTGGAAACAAAATTATTTTCGCAGATATGATGAGGGAAACTGGATAGTAGAGGGGCGGATAAGGAATGAGATCATATTTCGTAAATTCAATCTGATGGAATCGTTCTTTCCCTTTAAGAAGAAATTTCATGTCATATTTTGCCGGAACGTTATGATCTATTTTGATAATGAGACAAGGGATTTGTTAGTGGATAAGTTTTATAGTCATTTGGAATCCGGAGGCTATTTATTTATTGGCCACTCGGAAACGATAAACAGGGAAAGATCCGGATTCCAATATATTATGCCTGCCGTTTACAGAAAAAACTGACTGGGATTTTATCTTGGGGGATATTATGAGTATAGAGCCTGGGTGTATGAAAAATGAAGAAAAAGATTAGAGTATTGGTCGTAGATGATAGTATTGTATTCCGTGAAGCCATAATAAGAGGAATTGAAACTGATGTAAACATTGAGGTCGTGGCAAGGGCTTCGGATCCTTTTGAAGCCAGAGACAAGATATTGGAATGGGAACCGGATGTCATGACTTGCGATATAGAGATGCCAAGGATGAACGGTATAGAGTTTGTCCGCAGGCTTCTTCCGCAGTATTCTATCCCGGTCATCATAGTCAGCGGTTTGAGCGAGGCCGTATTCGATGCCATGGATGCAGGCGCTGTGGACTTTGTCGCAAAGCCTGTTGATAAAGCTTCCTCCAATATGCAGGTTTTCATACGGGAGCTTATTGCCAAGATAAAAATTGCGGCAGTTTCCAAGGTGGCTTTTCATAATGCGGTAATTGCCAAACAGACGTTATATGGAAATCATTTTCCCGAAAACAGGATCATCGCAATGGGTGCCTCTACGGGAGGGACCGAAGCTTTGTACAGTATACTTATGCAGCTGCCGGCGGACATCCCGGGTATCGTAATTGTACAGCATATTCCGCCTGTATTTTCCAGAATGTTTTCAGAGCGTTTGAATAACCAAACCTCATTAACGGTAAAAGAAGCAGAGGACGGAGATTATGTGGAAAAGGGCAAAGTCTTGATTGCTCCCGGGGACCGGCATATGCGGATTAACAAATTAGGAGACAGATATAAGGTCGAGGTATCCGAAGGAGAAAAAGTAAGCGGACATTGCCCTTCGGTGGATATGTTATTCGATTCCGCAGCTAAGAAGGCGGGGAACGAAGCCATCGGCATTATTTTAACAGGAATGGGATATGACGGAGCAAAAGGACTCTTGGCTATGAAAAGAAAAGGTGCAAGGACCATTGGGCAGGACGAAAAGTCGTGTGTCGTGTATGGTATGCCTAAAGCAGCTTATGATATCGGGGCAGTAGAAACGCAAGTGCCCTTATCAGGTATCCCGAGGGCATTGATGAGCATGCTGAAATGATGAAACAACAGCCGTATGGCCCTTGGGCCGTGCGGCTGTATCTCTTAAAAGCTGTTATAACTTACCGTGAAACATATCTTTATCAAATTCCGGATTAAAGTAATAATAATTTTTGCTGTCCAGCTGATCCTTTGTTTTTTCCAAAGCTTCCCCAAATCTCTGGAAATGAACAATTTCTCTGGTTCTTAAGAACTTTAACGGCTCTCTGATTTCTGGTTCCGGAATCATACGAAGCAAGTTATCATATACTGTTCTTGCCTTTTGTTCTGCTGCAAGGTCTTCTGTTAAATCGGTGATGGCATCTCCTTTGGACTGAAACTCTATTGCGGTAAACGGTAACCCGGCTGCTGCCTGCGGCCAGAGAGCAGTGGTATGGTCAATATAATATGCGTCGAAGCCTTCTGTCTTAGCCTGCTCGATCGTAAGATTCTTTGTTAGCTGATATACCATCGCACATATGATTTCCATATGCGCCAATTCTTCCGTACCGATATCCGTTAACAGACCTCCCACTTCTTTAACAGGCATACTGTAACGTTGTGACAAATAACGCATGGACGCTGACAATTCTCCGTCCGGACCGCCATACTGGCTGATAATAAGCTTTGCGGTTTTGGGACATGTCTTTGTGATTTTTACCGGGTACTGGAGTCGTTTTTCATAAATCCACATTTATACGCACGCTCCTTCCCATGGCATCGGGCCATCCTGTAAACAAAAGCTTGTTTCACCATTTCCGCATTGAGGAACGCATAGTTTGGTCAAAGGATAAAATTCCTGTGCAAACTGTTTTCTAAGTTCTGCACACTCCTGTGCTTTTTCATGGTAAAGCTTAAGTGCTTCAGCGTCTTTTTCATGAGTGTCTAAATATAGTGTCAGATCATCCAGAAAAAAACTTATCTGATTAATTTTTGTCATCAATTGTTCCCTTTCTTTTTGCTCTTTTGAAACTCCCAGGCTTTTCAAACCGCTCGCAATAGGATTCGTCGTTCCCATTACAGCTTCACTCGCAAAAAAAGGCATATTTAAATCTTGGAATATGGTACCGACATTAAGCGCTTCTTCCTGCGAATATAATTCGCCCCACGGCTGTATCGGTACATTTGCAATTGCCAAATGATTTTCAGACATAAAAATCTCCTTTCTTGTCAATACTGTTTTGTAATCAAATGTAACTTTTCAAAAATTACATTATTAGTATTTCCCAAAACGGAGTTTTTACATTGGGAATGACTTGTATTTTATTTGTACATACCAGGCATAGTTTTTCATTTGGAGGTGATTTATGCTTTTAATAAAGAACGGTATTGTGTATACGATCACTGGTGACTTCATAAATCCAGGGAATGTATTGATTGAAGGTGATAAAATAATAGAGGTAGGTAAAGAAATTAAAACAAATTTAAAAGAGGATACTCTCGTCATTGATGCCGGTGGCCTGTGGGTCATGCCGGGCATAATTGATGCTCATTGCCATATTGGAATAACGGAAGAGAAGGAGGGGATAGAAGGAGATGACAGCAACGAAGTAACCGAACCCGTAACTCCTTATTTAAGAGCCATAGATGCTGTTAATCCTCTTGATCCGGCTTTTCATAATGCTTTACAGGCAGGTATAACTTCTGTGATGGTCGGACCGGGAAGTTCAAATGTTGTAGGAGGCCAATTTGCTTTTTTGAAAACACATGGAAGAGTAATTGATAAAATGGTTGTTCTGGCACCTGCTGCAATGAAAGTGGCCTTTGGCGAAAACCCGAAGGCTGCCTATAAAGAAATGAATATGAGTCCAACTACCCGAATGTCTATAGCTGCAATGTTAAGACAGGAATTATTCAGGGCAGTACAGTATAAGAAAGAGAAGGAAAAAGCGTTAAATAGTGATGAAGACTTTGAAGAAAATTTTAAATTAGAATCATGGATTCCCGTTCTGAATAAACAGATACCATTAAAAGCACATGTTCATCGCACCGATGATATCTTAACAGCGATTCGGATAGCCAAAGAGTTTGATCTTAATATGACATTAGATCATTGTACAGAAGGACATATTATTGCAGATGAAATAAAACAAAGTGGTTTTTATGCAATAGTCGGTCCTGATTTGTCTTCCAGAAATAAGCTTGAAGTACAAAATGCTGATTTTAAGACATCCGGAGTTTTGACAAAAGCAGGAGTAAAGGTGGCGATCATATCGGATCACCCTGTTACGCTTATTCAATATTTACCGTTATATGCCGGCTTAGCGGCGAAAAAAGGATTAGGAATTGCAGAAGGACTTAAAGCGATTACAATAAATCCGGCAATTATTTGCGGAGTAGCGGACAGAGTAGGCAGTTTAGAGGCAGGAAAAGATGCGGATATTGCTATCTTCACAGGTAATCCGATGGAAATTTCAACAGAAACCGTTTATACAATAGTAAACGGAGAAATAGTATTTCAAAGAAACAGCAAGTAAATGGTTAGGATTGACGCAGTAAACATTATGTGAGAAAATTTTATATATACGCAGGATTATGGTACAAAAGCGGAAGGGAAAGCGGCGAGAGGGAGTATGTATAAAGTTTTAATTGTAGAAGATGATAATACCATAGCAGAGGAAGTAGGAAGGCATTTAATTAAATGGGGCTATGAAGTGGAGGCAGTTACCGATTTCGGTGACGTACTGGGGCATTTCGGCAGATTTCTGCCGCAGCTGGTACTGATGGATATCGGCCTGCCTTTTTATAATGGATATTACTGGTGCGGAGAAATAAGGAAGGTCTCCCAGGTACCGGTTGTCTTTGTATCTTCGGCATCCGACAACATGAATATCGTTATGGCGGTAAACATGGGCGGGGATGATTTTATTACGAAGCCTTTTGAGCTGGAAGTGCTCGCTGCGAAGGTGCAGGCAATTTTGCGCAGAACCTATTCTTTTTCCGCTCAGACGTCGCTTATGGAATATAAAGGCCTCTTACTGAATCTTTCCGATATGACTTTGGTATGCCGTAATGAGAAGATAGAGCTTTCCAAAAACGAATATAAGATATTGCAGACTTTATTTGAGAATACCGGGAAAACGGTAACCAGAGAAATCATCATGAAAAGGCTTTGGGACGACGAGTGCTTTGTGGACGACAATACGCTGACTGTCAATATAAACCGCCTGCGCAAGAAGCTGGAGGGAATTGGTATGGAAGAGCTGATTGTTACGAAAAAGGGAATTGGCTATAAGCTAGGGGAATTATGAGAGAGAAAAATGAAAGAAGCATACTCGGGAGTTACTTGAAAGAACGCAGTATTTTACTGGCGGCATATGCCATGATCGTACTTGTTTTTCTTGCACTGGCAGCTCTTTATGGTTATGACAATAGTGTCATTCATATGTTGTATGCGGTGGTATTAACCGCTTTTATTGCAGCCCTTGCCGGGATAATAGATTATATCCACTACAGGGATAAGTGTCTGAAGCTGTACGATGCACTTACAAAGAGAGAGGAAAGTGCTTATCATTTGCCTGAGGCGAAGATCCTTCCGGAGGTACTTTACGCCGAAATAGTGGTGGCAGTGGAGGAAGATAAGAGACGGCTTGTTTCTGAATTAGATGAAAAAAACCGGGATATGGCGGATTATTATACGATGTGGATACATCAGATAAAAACCCCTATTTCAGCCTTACGCCTTGTTCTGCAGGGGATGCCGGATAATGAAGCCGTACAGAACACTGAATCCGTAAAGAACACGGCTGCCGGAAGCGATACGGTTGTAAAGCAAGCCTTTGAAGAGCTGTTTAAAATAGAGCGGTATGCGGAGATGGCTCTATACTATGCCCGATTGGACGATATGTCCTCGGATATGCTTTTTCAGGAATATGATGTAAACAGGATTATTAAGCGGGCTGTAAAAAAATATTCTCTTCTTTTTATCGGCAGCGGGCTTTCCTTTGACCTGGAGGATTTCGAATGCAGGACGGTAACCGATGAGAAGTGGCTTTCTTTTGCTATAGAGCAGATATTATCAAACGCTCTTAAGTATACTGTAGAAGGGGGCATCCGCATTTACGGGGCGGACGAGGGCGGAAGCCGGCGCAGCAAAAGAGTAAGCCATATTGTGATCGAGGATACGGGAATGGGTATATGTGAAAGCGACCTGCCCCGCATTTTTGAAAGGGGGTTTACCGGATACAATGGTAGAATGAACAGAAAGTCTACCGGCATCGGCCTATATCTGTGCAAACAGATTATGGACAAACTGTCTCACGAAATCGAGGTCAGATCTGCGGTCAATGAGGGAACAAAGGTAATACTGAGCTTCGGGCGGGATAGAGATACCATCAATTGATGGTACCATCAAACGATGGTAATGTGACAAAAGTGTAAGTTTGGCGGCGGAAATGTAAGGCGAAGCGATGGCAGTACATTTCCTCTTTTTTTATAATAGAGGAAAGATTTATGAAAGAGAGGATTTATTGATGTCGCTATTAGAAGTAAAAAATGTAAAAAAAATATATACGACGCATCTTGGAGCGGTAAAGGTCCAGGCGCTTTGTGA
>JAEWPN010000122.1 GCA_023399455.1 Bacillota bacterium | reverse complement strand
ATCTTATTCATATTAGTTTTTCTCACCGGATTATTTGTGGTGAATACCGCTCTTAGCGGAGTTACAAACTCACAGATCCGGCTGTCCACAGATCTGATTTCCGACTCTTTTCTCAGCTTAGAATATGAACAGGTGAATTTGGTAAAGAGCATGGATGGAATCAACCTATCTATCCAATTCTATCTGTTAAGCAATGAGGAAAGCGGCGGGGAGGAAGCGGTGACGTCAATCAGGGACGGAGTCGCCCAAGGCGAAGCAGTCATAAGCAATATAGATGCAATTTGTAAAGAATTCTCAAACAGAGCCATGAATACGGCATTGACGGAGGCGTATGCGCCCTATTATACAGAAATGGAAGATTATCTGGGGCAAGCGTCTGCAATCGCCGGACATATAGAAAACAACGACAGAGCGTCGGCGCAGGCTGCCTATGAGACCTTAGAAAAATCATCCGGTGAGATGTCGGAGGCAGAAAAAGGTTTTCAAGAGGTGCTGGATCTAAGCATCGCGCATGAAACCGGATTGATACATTCGAGAGTCACCAGATCTACTATGATCATCTGGGTTATGGCGAGTCTGTTCATATTATCTGCATCAGCAGCCTTCTATGTTTGCATGAAGACAATAATCGCTCCCTTGAAAAAGACAAAGGATGATTTAAACGGCATTATCCTGAAGCTGGAAACCGGAGAGGGAGATTTGACAGCGCGGATAGGCTGCAGCAGTAAGGATGAGATCGGTCAGATCGTGAAGGGAATCAACAGCTTCCTGGAAGCCTTGCAGCAAGCTATGCTGTCGATCAAATCGGGCGCTCATACCATTCAAGGCACCACGGAAACAATTAATGCCCATATATTGGAATGCAAAGATTCTGCTTCCGGCATTTCCGACGCTTTGACCGAGATGTCAGCAAGCATGGAGGAAATAAATGCCACCCTGCAGAACATCGACGGGGGAGCGCAGAACGTTCTTCAAGCCTCCAATACTATGGAGGAATCCGCTCGTTTTGGTTCTGCACAAGTAGGAAGTATTGCCGTCCGGGCGCTGGAGGTCAGTGCTCAGGCGGGAGAGAGCAAGGAAATGACGAGGAAGGTCATGCAGGAAATCGACGGTAAGATGGAAAGTTCCATTGAAAAAAGCCGTTCCGTAGAAAAGATAAATGAGCTTACCGATGCAATTCTCGGTATTTCCTCCCAAACGAATCTTTTGGCATTAAATGCCTCTATCGAAGCGGCAAGAGCCGGAAATGCAGGAAAAGGTTTTGCCGTTGTGGCGGAGGAAATACGAAAGCTGTCGGAGAACACCAGGGATATTGCCGGCGATATTCAGACAACAAATACTCTTGTGGTAGCTTCCGTAAAAGAGCTTGCTTATAATGCCCATGAGCTTATGACTTATATCAAGGAAAATATCTTAGTGGATTACGATGAGTTCGTAGCCATCACAGGCAGCTATAAAAAGGATGCAGGGACAATAAATGAAATGCTCCTGGGGTTCGAGAGTAAGGCAAAGGAACTGCGGGAAATCGCATCGCATATGGCGGAGGGCTTAAGCGGAATTACCATCGCGGTAGAGGAGAGCGTGAATGCAGTGGTTCAGTCCAATGAGGATACCAATATACTTTTTCATTCTATTATCACAATAAGTGACGAAGCCGCCCATAATCTGGAGACTGTAAATGTGTTGAGCGGTGAGGTGAATAAATTCAGAAAAGTGGAATAGCCGCAGAGCAGTTTGTGAAACAGATAAGGCATTTTACGCAACGGATAAAAAAAGTTACAGTATGCGTGCTATTATGAGTATGGAAGAAAAAGCAGATGTGTTAATGGCAGTCTTATGATATGCAGGGAAGAAGAAAGGCGTGTGGAATACATGATAGATTATAAAGAATTGATAAGTAGGATGACGCTGGAGGAAAAGGCATCCTTATTGTCCGGAAAGGATATGTGGGAAACCAAGACCATAGAGCGGCTGAACCTTCCGACCATTATAATGTCGGACGGACCTCACGGGGTACGCAGGCAGGTAGGAGCGGGAGACCATCTGGGGCTGAATGCCAGCTTGCCTGCCACCTGTTTCCCCACTGCGGCAACCGTGGCAAATAGCTGGAACCCCGAGATAGGAGAGCTGGTGGGTTCCTGTATCGGAGAGGAAGCGCTTGCGCAAGGTGTGAGTGTAATCCTGGGCCCTGGAATGAACATAAAGAGAAGCCCTCTTTGCGGACGTAACTTCGAATATTACAGCGAGGATCCCTATTTGTGCGGGAAAATGGCGGCGGCAGAAGTAAGAGGACTTCAAAGCAAGGGGGTTTCTGCCTGTCCGAAGCACTATGCGGTGAATAGTCAGGAATTGAGACGGATGTCCAGCGACTCCATCGTCGATGAAAGGACGCTGCGGGAAATCTATCTGACGGCATTTGAAATCGTGGTAAAGGAAGCGAGGCCTAAGAGCCTGATGACCTCCTATAACCGCATTAACGGAGTATATGCCAGTGAGAATGAGAAGCTTCTCCAGGAAATCCTCAGGGATGAATGGGGGTTTGACGGTTTTGTTGTGACGGACTGGGGAGGTTCCAACGACCATGTAGAATCCGTTAAGGCCGGAAACCATTTGGAAATGCCTACCACGGGCGGAGACAGCGACAGGGAGCTGGCGAAGGCCGTACGAGAAGGAATAGTGAAGGAAGAGCTGTTAGACCGGAGGGTGGAGGAGCTTTTGAAGATTATTTATGAAATACATCCGGTCATGGAAACGCATAAAAATAAGGATATACCAATAGAAGAACATCACAATGCGGCGAGAAGAGCAGCGGCGGAAAGTATTGTTTTGCTGAAAAATGAAGAGAATCTGCTCCCTGTTTCGAAGGACACAAAAGTGGCGATAATCGGAGATTTTGCCAAGACTCCCCGTTACCAAGGTGCGGGATCGTCTATCGTTAACTGCACGAAGCTGGATAATACGCTAGATGTTCTAAAGGACTATGAACTTACCGTCGTTGGTTTTGAAAGAGGTTATGCGCGGGGAGGCAGGGAGGATGCCGATATGCGCAGGGCTGCATTGGAGCTGGCAAAGAAAGCGCAGATCGTTCTATTTTATCTCGGATTGGATGAAATCAGCGAGACCGAAGGACTGGACAGAACCCATATGAGGATCCCGGAAAGTCAGGTTTCCTTACTTGCAGAGATGGCAAAGGTAAATCCCAATATTGCAGCGATAATCTCCGCAGGTTCCGCTATCGAAATGCCCTGGATGGACAAATGTAAGGCGGCACTGCACGGTTATCTGGGGGGGCAGGCAGGAGCAGGGGCAATGCTTCAGGTGATTACCGGTCAGGTATGCCCCAGCGGGAAGCTGGCAGAGACTATTCCTCTCAGGAGCGAAGATACCCCGGCCTACCATTATTTCCCGGGAAGAGAATACAGTGCGGAATATAGAGAGGGACTTTACATCGGTTACCGCTATTACGATAAAGTGGAGGTTCCAGTACAGTTTCCTTTTGGATATGGACTAAGCTATACGTCTTTCGCCTATTCCGATTTAAGCGTTGCAGAAAAGGAAGTGAGCTTTACTCTGACGAATATCGGCGATGTGGATGGTGCGGAAACAGCACAGCTTTACATCGGTGCGAAGGAATCGGAAATCTACCGTCCGATAAAGGAGCTCAAGGGTTTCTCCAAAGTGTTTTTAAAGGCGGGAGAGTCAAAACGAATGGTTATTCCGCTGGATGATAAAGCTTTCCGCTATTTCAATGCGGGAAATAACCGATGGGAGGTGGAAGAGGGAGAGTATCATGTCCTTATCGGAGCTTCCAGTGCGGATATAAGGCTTAGAGGTAGTTTGCATATCTTAGGTGAGGCAGCAAAATGCTGGTATGATAAAGAAGCTATGATACCCTATGAAAGCGGCAGGATACAAGCAGTAAGCGATAGAGAATTCGCCGCACTTTTGGGGCGTGATATACCCGATGGGCGCTGGAATGAGGACGGCATCCTGGATGTAAATGATGCCCTGTGCCAGATGTACTATGCGCGAAATGGTTTGGCCAGATTAGCTTATAAGGTGCTGACAGGACTCAAAGATCGCAGCGAGAAAAAGGGAATTCCCGACCTGAATGTGTTGTTCATTTATAATATGCCCTTTCGCGGAATTGCCAAGATGACCAAGGGCATCATAACGATGGAGATGGCAAGGCAGCTTGTCCGGATGGTAAACGGCCACTTTTTTGCAGGACTTAAGGGATTCGTGGGAGGCTTTTTCAGAAGCCGAAGAGCTCAGAGAAATACGAAATAGGGCAGGAGGATGGTTTTGGACACGATAAAAAAGGATAATAAAGTAGTAAGTATATGGAGGAGCTGGAGAAAAAAACATCCGAATATCATGGAATTTTTCATTTTTTTTCTCATCAGTAACGGTGTTACGGTGCTGCAAATGGTTCTGATGCCTCTCATCAAATTCATTTTCGGATTTACAGATCTTGTGAACACGGCTTTCCGGGTTATTCCCGTTGGAACCAATCTGGATGGAAGCGTTTATTATGTATTTGACTATGCGGTAGGAGCAATCGCGGAGGGAGGCGGCGGAGGATTAGCTTATTTCCTTGCTGTGGAAATCACGCTGCTTATTGCCCAGATCATTAACTTCTTTTTGCAGAGGAATGTAACCTTTCAGTCCAACTCCAGCGTAGGGAAGGCAGCATTTTGGTATTTCGTGTCATGGGTGCTCATTTCTATCGGAGCGGCGGCATTACAGGGACTTTATAAAACGCCGGTATACAATCTGCTGATGCAGGTGTTTGGAACCTCTCTGGGAATGACATTGGCAGATATCGTAACGATGTTTGTTAATAGCATTATATCCTTCTGGGTATTCTTCCCGATTATGAAGATTATTTTTAAGAAACAGTAATATACCAGGCAATAACTGCCAGCCCGGCACCAACAATGCAGCAAATAGTATCGTTCATTGTATCCACGAGCCCGGCTGGTTGAAGTGCTCCTTCGGGCATATGATTCTTAGCAGCATTTACCTTTTGCCATCGCTGTGCATTGCCATGGGATAGACAATCGCTTATATATTCAAGGACCTCCCAAAACACATGAAGTGTTATTGAAAAGGTAAAACCAAAAATAAGGATCCCCGGTTTATTTATGTCAGTGGAAGCTGCATTGACGATTGCATTTCCAAATCCCACAAAACCAATGCCGGACAGAAGATGAATCAATCGGTCCCACCATTTGTATTTGTCGTAAAAACCTAATGAACTGCCGAGATATAATGACGAAAATATAACCGTTAAATATAAAAAATTACTGAATGCATCGACCTTTACCTGAAATACAGCATTCAGAAATACAGATAAGAAAGACAATACAAATACTAAAGTAATAGTTTTTAATATTTTAAATTTTCGTTTAAAAACATAATATATCATCAATACAATTAATACACACCGAAAAATAATTTCACAATAATCCATCATTTAATGACCATGCCTTTTTCACATTATTTCCTTATAATTTTTAGTGTGTACTGCGGTGGGGAAAATATGTATTAAATAACAAGAAAAGAGTACCATCAAACTATGGTAACATTATATGAGAAATAAGAATGTCAGAAAGAAAAATAATGGAGACAACTGGACTTGAACCAGCGACATCTTGCTTGTCGAGCAAGTGCTCTCCCGGCTGAGCTATGCCTCCATGATATAAAATTGTAACATGACCTGATGTATTACACAAGTATTTGATGAAGACTGTCGCATGATGTGACCCCACTAAGTTAGACTTTATAGCGAAGTAGTAATTTTACTGCTTCGCTATTTCTATGCCACTCGGCTAAGCCTGTATTCAACCGGGCTCATCCAAGATAGTTTTTGTTTGATTCTCTG
>JAEWPN010000166.1 GCA_023399455.1 Bacillota bacterium | reverse complement strand
ACTGACTGACTGCCGCAAGCTGTAAGAGCACCTACTGTCAATATTGCCGCTCCGATGAGGGCCAAAGTCTTCATTGTCCTGTTCTTCATTTTCTCATTCTCCTCTTTATATATTTTTTACAGTTGAGACCATTTTTATTTTCAAAATGGCTTTTGAGGTCGTTTTAGGCGTATGTAAGCCTTTCCTCATGTCTGTAATACGAGCATAACACACACAAAAAATATCAAATATCATACTTTGGTAATTTGTATGTAAGTTTTATGTAAAATTATTTTTCAAAAAAACAGGACTATGTTACTAAGAACATAATCCTGTTTTTATTAAAGATGCTTTTCGCACCATTCTACTAAAATACAGTTGTCGCAATGACTTTTTCGTGCCGTGCATATACTTCTTCCATGATATATGAGCTGAAAATTAATACGATTCCAGTGCTCCTTCGGTAATGCCTTCATCAACTCCTGCTCTACCTGAACCGGATTTTTCCCTTTAGCCCATCCTATTCGCCTGGAAATACGGAACACATGTGTGTCCACCGTTACCCCCGGTATCTCATAAGCATCCGCCAGAAATAAGGTCGCCGTCTTTCGTCCGACTCCTGCCAGAGCCGTAAGCTCTTCAATAGTTACCGGAACCTTCCCTGCATGCCGCTCCAGCAATTGCTCACAGCACTTTTTCATATTTCTCGCCTTTACCTTATATAATCCGACACTCTTTATCGAATTTTCAATTTCTTCAATTGGTGCGTCCACAATCTTTTTCATATCCGGAAAATTCTTCCACATACCCGGAAGCGCTTCGTCCACCTGCTTATCCGTGCTCTGGGCACTGAGCATAATCGCTATTAACAGCTGCCAGTCAGCTTCATGAACAAAACCCTCCTTAGTAACTCCATACTCTTTGTCCAAGGCTTCTAATATTTGTTTTGTCTTTTGTTTTGTCATTTTATTCGTCTCCCGTCCGGTTTCAAGATGTTTTATAACTCCTTGTGTACTTCCACCCTCATAGACATCCCGGCCCCAAGCCCTTCACAAGGTCTTCTTTGGAAGCCCAGCCGTTCATAGAACTCTTCCTTCCCCTCCGCTGCAACGAGACAAAACATAAGGTCGTCGCCTTCTTCTGCTGCTTCTTTCACTTTATTTATAAGGCCCTGGACAATGTGAGCGCCGATTCCGCAGCCTTGGTATTCCGGCAATATAATAACATCTCCGATATATACCGTATATCCATAATCAAACAATGCCCTCCCCATACCTACTGCCTTCCCATCAGACCATGCGGATATAAGAAAAGTCGTATTTGCAAGACCTCTTACCGCCTGCTTCTCTGTCAGCCTTTTCCAACCTACTATTTCCCGCAGTCTGTTATAATCTTCAGGAGTCAATTCCTCGCGGTATTCTACCTGTTTCATTTGAACGCCTTTCTATTTTAGCAGTTGTATACATCTATGTACTCTCTGGTAATGTTTTCTAAAGTATAGTCTCCATGCCGATTTTCTGCGGCTTCAAACCACATTTTTCATAAAATCTCATTGCTGATTCGTTACAACTCCATACATTTAATGTAACGTTGTAGCATCCCGCTTCTTTTGCAAATTCGATGACCGCATCATAAAGATGCTTTCCCACATGGCGTCCCCTGATGTTCTCATCCACACAAAGATCGTCGATATACAGCGTTTTTACATCCGTAAGAATATTGTCCTCTATATGCTGCTGGAATACGCAAAAAGCGTAACCCATAAGATATTCCTCTTCGTCGGCCGCCACCAATATCGGCTTTCCTTCGTCACAAATGATCTCCCTGATTTCCTCGTCCGTATATTTTCTGCTGTTACCCTTGAATAAATCAGGACGTCCCTTGTGATGTACCGCGGCCACCTGCAAAAGAAGTCTTTTAATACCCTCCACATCTTTTTCCTGTGCACTTCTTATTATCATCGTTTCTTCTCCTCCGCTCCTTTCAGGAAAGCCGCCGCAAAATCCATCAGCTGCTTTTCAATTCCTCTATCTCTGAACAGAGGCTCAACAAACAACATTTTTGTTTCCGCACAATACATTCCCACAGCTCTCGTCGCGCACTTTCCCACAAAGAAACAAAGCTCACCCCGTTCTATTTTGTTTATCAGTTCATTCTGTTTGTCATCGGTTAATAAAGCCATCTCTCCTTCGGCCATGTATCCGTTATGAAGCTTTAGAATCTGCCAATAATCCTCTTTTTTCAATTCCTCGCATAAGACCGCTTCCGTACCTTCCTGCATTAACGTATATAAAATACTTCCATCTTCGTCATAGCCGTTATATTCAAATCCCAAGGACATCCAAAATCTTCGATTTCCCTCATTGGATAAATTCAGTTCAAAATATTTCGCATCATGTACTTCCTTCCGGAGCTGCCTAAAACAGGCTTTTCCATACCCTGCACTTCTATACTCCGGATAAATGCAAAAATCTAAAATAAAACATTTTCCGTCCTCTGAAGCATAAACACAATAGGAACAAAAGCCAATTTGAACTTCTCCTTTATTAAAAAATATCATATGTGCCCTGTCGATTGTCCTGTCGCATATGGCGATTAACGCATTCCGGTATTTCTCCGAAAGAAAATACTCCTTATCCTCCTGCGTAATCGGACTACCGATCGACTCATTAGGGAAAATATCCCTTATTAAATATTCTTCATGTTTCTTCCAGTAAGAGTCCCTGCATGCTTCTTCTATTGTAATCTCTTCTAATTCCACTATTTATCCTCCAGGCCACTTTCCGATTTGTTTTTCATCTTCTCCTGGACGGAAGTCACCACATCGTAAACATCAATTCTATGGCTTTCCATTTCCGGCATTCCTATGAACAGCCCGCCGTAATTTATGCTATCTCCGCTTCTTTCCATACGAATGATTTCAATGAAAGCATGAATAATCTCCTTCGTCCATATTCTCAAAAAACCTTCATAAACTGCCCCTATCTCCAGTTCTTCGCCGCACCGAAAGCCAACTCCCGACTTGGATACATTCACCACGTCGATTGCGACCTCCTTATCTCCTCTGTCTTTATCGAGGCGTTTCATAATTAGCTTGGATTCCAACTCCATTCTGCGGTCTTTTCTCTTCTCACTCATTTATATTCTCCCTCGTATTATAAGTTTATAGACCTCAATCATAGAGGCTATAGACTTATTTTTTATGATATAGGTATTAGATGAATTGTTGGTCATCTTGTTATACCTACATTGTTAATAAGTTGCTTTATAGTCATGGTCCCAGATGTTACAATTAAGTTCACAAGAACTGTAGCTGTGGTCACTGCTTTAATTCTCCAGCAAAACATTTTGTTATTGCCAAGAAAGCTTGCAGCCCTAATGCTACGCTAAGACTTATTACACAAATGCTGCATCCTGGTATCTAGCCACCAGCAGGGTATTTCTTACCGGAGAATGCTAATAACGCGAGGGTTAGGGTGGCGTAGTGATCTGGGACAAGCCATGATTACATTCTTTTTATTCTGCTATGAAAGGTGGTGACTATCCGTGAAAGAAAAAATCGATTACCTCTCAACGCTTTTTGTTGGGATTGATATTGCATCCCG
>JAEWPN010000157.1 GCA_023399455.1 Bacillota bacterium | reverse complement strand
TTGTAAGATCCAGTACTCTGATATCTTCTAAGGCTTTATGAGTATTCAATTTACATTCCTCCAGTTTCTGTTACTTTAATAATTTATCATCCACTTCTATTTTCATTCTCATAAATGCGGAACCCATGGACTTTCCTAAGCTGTCCAAGCGAAGAGAATGTGTTGCACCACCGCCCAGCGCATGCTTCATGACGAAATTAAATCCATTTAACGAAGCGACTTCGTATCTTGTAATATCTCCTTTTACCATATCCCCAAAATGCTCTCTTACCTTCTCTACCGTTACCTCATTTTTGATTGTTTCATAGAATTTAGGATCTCTTGCAAAAACACAGACATTACTGGTATCTCCTTTGTCACCAGAGCGCCCGTGAGCAATGTCGTTTAAATATAACAGTGCCATTATTTCACCTCCAGAATGTGTGAATGCAATTGTAAAGTGTCTCTTGGAATCAATGTTGGCCATAAACCTATTACTTCCTGCACTTTAGCCCGTCCGCCGAAAAAACTTGCTCCCGGAGGTCCGTTCAGTTGCAGCGGAGAAATCTCGGGAATTATTTTTGCGGCTTCTGCTTTTTCTTTCGTACGTATAGCAATTCTAAGCACAACCTCATTCATATTTTTAAGCATTTCCGGATTCATATTCGCCACGCCTAAGTGCAATGCGTTTACTCCCAAATAATCAATACGGATTTCTTCAGCCACAAGACCCTTTCTTTTCATTTTCTTCATAAGAATGTCTGCGGTATATTGGGCTTTCTCATAGGCATCGGGCCAGGCAAAGCTCAAATAAGTAGCCACCTTATAGCCTGCATGATAACCGATACACAATTTAACCGTATCCGGTCGTTTTTTGCCTTTAATTCCTTCTACCTTTACTCTGTTATCTCCGGCATTCGTCAGAGTCGCATGGCTGATATCTACATTTACGTCCGGAGTAAGATAGTTTGCAGGGTCCAAAACCTCATACAGAAATTGTTCCTTGCAGGATTGCTCACATATAATTCCTCCGCAATCCGGTGCCTTGGTTATGTACATTTCATTATCGGATAGCTCTACAATCGGAAATCCTAATTCGTCCATTCGGGGAACACTTTTCCAATCGTACATATAGTTGCCGCCCGCTCCCTGACCTCCGCATTCCAAAAGATGACCGGTCATAATTCCTCTAGCGAGATTATCGTAATCATCCGGTGCCCAGCCGAATTCATACATCATAGGTGATAAAAAGAGAGCTGAGTCCGTTGCCCTTCCTGTAATTACCATGTCTGCTTCTTGATTCAGACACTCTAATATAGGTTCATGCCCATAGTAGACATTAGCGTTCACGATTTTATCTTTAATTTCATTAAAATCACCCACGTCGTCCATATTTTGAAACCCGATTCCCTGCTTCATCATTTCCGGTATACGCGCAAGCATGTCATCGCCGGTTACATAGCCAATCTTGAATTTTTCCACACCCTGCTCTTTTAATGTCTCACTCACTTCTTTTACACAGCCGTCAATATTCATTCCGCCTGCATCCGTGAGGATTTTTATATTTTTTTCATAGGCCTCTTTACCGATTTCTTTCACCAGTCCAACAAAATCTCTGGCATAACCCATAGCCGGATTTTTCAACTTCTGGCGCTGCATAATGGAAAGGGTAAGCTCCGCCAGATAATCGCATCCCAAATAATCGATATCCGAATGACGAACCATATGTATTGCAGCGTCGTTGCTATCGCCCCAAAAACCTTGTCCTCCGCCTATTTTCACTTTTTTACTCATTATTTTCCTCCCATCTATTCATAAAGGGTACATGCTACAAAATGTCCCGGCTCTATCTCTCGAAGCGGAATGTCTTTTCCGGTACAACACTCTCTCGCCTTTGGGCAGCGCGCAGCAAAACGGCAACCCGCCTTTGGCTCGATAGGACTTGTGAGTTCTCCCCGCATTACTTCCGTCTGAAGCTTTTTGGCAGTCAGCTTCGGAACGGGAACCGCATCCAAAAGTCCTTTCGTATAAGGATGCAGGGGGGTACCGAATAAGTCCTTTGTTACAGCATATTCTACGCATTGCCCGAGGTACATGACCGCTATTTCATGGCTGATATGTTTTACTACACTGAGATCATGTGTTATAAATATATAGGTCAGTTCCTTTTCTTCCTGAAGATCCATCAGAAGATTTAATACCTGAGCCTGAATAGATACATCAAGAGCAGACACCGGTTCATCACATACAATAAATTCGGGATCCATTGCTAGTGCCCGTCCTATGCCGATCCTCTGGCGTCTTCCGCCATCCAGCTCATGGGAATAGCTATCCGCATATCGTTTGGATAAACCTACCGTATCCATAATCTCTAAAACTTTTTCATTATATTCTTCTTTCGTCCTGCATACTTTATATACTTTTAACGGTTCCCCGATTAAATCCCTCACCGACATTCTGGGATCCAGAGAGGCAGACGGATCCTGAAAGATCATTTGCATTTTTTTCCGTATTTCTTTTAATTTATCAGGATTATATTTCGTTATATCCTGACCATCATAAATGATTTGCCCATCCGTAGCCTCATGTAAGTGAAGAAGTGTTCTTCCCAGTGTCGATTTACCGCAGCCCGATTCGCCTACTACGCCGAGAGTAGTTCCTTTTTTTACACGAAAGTTAATCCCGTCCACCGCATGCAGCATACCTTTCGATGTTTTAAAATATTTTTTTAGATTATTTACTTCGATCAATACTTTTTCACTCATGATTCATTTCCTCCGGTACCTTTTATATCTTTATCCTCATATAAAAAGCACTTTATAAAATGCGACTTTTCCACTTCTACCATCCGGGGATTTTCTTTGCATTCTTCGGTGGAATGCTTACATCTGCCTGCAAAACGACAGCCATCCAATTTGACGGTCGGATCCGGCACCATTCCTTCAATTGTCTCAAGCCTCCTCGTTTCTTCATCCAATTTGGGAATTGCAAGAAACAGTCCTCTTGTATAAGGATGTAAAAATTTGCCCTCAAATATATGCTCTGCACAGCCGTACTCGATAATTTCTCCCGCATACATAACCGCCACTTTTTCACATGTCTGGGCAACTACGCCTAAATCATGTGTAATCAGGATCATTGCCGTTTTCAGACGCTTCTGCAAATCGCTGATCAGTCCGAGCATCTGTGCCTGTATGGTTACATCCAAAGCAGTAGTAGGTTCATCGGCCAGAATCAGTTTCGGTTCGCACACCAAAGCAATAGCAATGACAATTCTTTGCTTCATTCCTCCGGAAAACTCATGAGGATATTCATTTTTTCTATTTGCCGGAATACCCACCATTTCCATCATTTCATCTACAGATTTATCCAGATCCTTATTTGTCATATTTTTATTATGAATCTTAAGTACTTCCTTAATCTGGTCACCGACTGTAATTACGGGGTTAAGACTGGACATAGGATCCTGAAATATCATAGACACCGCATTCCCCCTTAAATTACGAACTTCCTCCTCCGGAAGGTTGAGCATATCATGCCCATCCAGATATATTTCGCCGGACGTCACTTCTCCGATTCCTTCCGGCAAAAGGCGCATAATACTCAATGCGGTTGTTGTTTTACCCGCACCGGTTTCGCCGACCAGCCCCAGCGTCTCACCATATTCCAGCGATAAATCCATCCCATTTACAGCATAAACCGTTGCGATTTCCGTATTGTATTCAATGCTGAGGTTCTTAACTTCAAGAAGCTTGTCTGCCATAGCTCAATTCCTTTCTGTTGCTTTTTCTAACCACTTTTTTTCTGCCCAATGTACCCCTCAGTTTAGGGTCTAACGCATCTCGGAGCGCATCGCCTACCATGTTAAAGCAAAGAACAACTATCATAATGAAAATTCCGGGCGCGATTGCAATAACAGGTGCGGAGTTCATAAACTTATAGCCATCGTTTACCATGCTTCCCCAACTCGATGTAGGAGGATTGATTCCCATTCCCAGGAAGCTTAATGCCGCTTCGTTCAATATTGCGTTTCCTAGATTCATGGTCATCAAAACAATATTGGAGGATACGCAGTTAGGTAAAAAGTGTACAAAAGCATTTCTGAACTTGGAAGCACCGCATAAAGTACCGGCAGTAACATAGTCCATTTCCCTTACCGTAAGAACTTGCCCTCTCGTAACCCGCGCATAACTGGGTATCATACAGATACCTATCGCCAGGCAAATATTCCCCAGACCTTTTCCAAAAATACTTCCCAGAAAAAGAGCAAGTATAATCATTGGAACAGACATCATGGCATCCATGATTCTCATAATAACCGCATCGATAATACCTCCGGCCATTCCTGCAATGAGGCCGAGCAGCATACCGAAACCTCCCGCTATGACAACAGAGACCAGACCAACTGTAAAAGAAACTCTTCCTCCATAAATAATGCGCGAAAAGACATCGCGTCCCATGGAGTCTGTTCCGAATATATGCTCAGGCGACATTCCCTTAAGCATATTCAGCAAATCCTGCTTATTGGGGTCGTAAGGTGCAACAATAGGGGCAAATACAGCCATCAGCATTAATAATGCTAAAATTATCAAGCACGCAACCACTGATTTTCTGGCAAACAGAACGCGGATAATTCTGGAATTATTAATTTTACTTA
>JAEWPN010000153.1 GCA_023399455.1 Bacillota bacterium | reverse complement strand
GTTCCCACGGGGCTTGTTTCGGTGACTCTATTCGAAGTATTGTCCTTTTATTTTTCAAAAAAAAGACAGATTGGTACTTTAGGAGAAGTTATATTTTTTAAAAATTACATTTTACGGAAACTCAAGGAGACTTTAAAAGTATATGGACACCAGAGGGATCTAAGTTTGTACTTGCCATGTGGTTTTTAATACTATATAATAAGGCATAGAGGTGTTATTATGACGATTGATAAGGATGATTTATTGAATAGCATAATAGAAAGTCTGGATCGTATACAGTATATAAAGTTGGAGGATATTCCCAACATAGATTTATATATGGATCAGGTAACGACGTTTATGGATAAAAAGCTGAAGAGTGCGACGAGAAATCCGGAAGACGATAAGATCCTGACGAAGACGATGATTAACAATTATGCCAAGAATGATTTGCTGCCTCCTCCGGAAAAGAAAAAGTATTCGAAGGAGCATATACTTCTCTTGATTTTTATCTATTATTATAAAGGAATATTGACGATCAGCGATATCCAGACACTGCTGAATCCTTTGAGCGAGCGCTTTTTCGGCAATGAAGAGTTTGGGCTTTCGAATGTTTATAAGGAAGTATTCAGCCTGGAGAAGGAGCAGGTGGATGTGCTGAAGGAAGACGTGATTAGCAAATTCCATGTATCGAAGGATACCTTTGAGGATGCGCCTGAGGAGAGCAGGGAATTTTTACAGTTATTTTCCTTTATTTGTATGCTGAGCTTTGATGTATACGTGAAAAAGCTTTTGATTGAAAAGATGGTGGACAGCTTCGGCAAGGCTGCGGACGGTAAAAAAAAGGACGCGAAGAGGGAAAAGCCGGAACCAGAACAAAATAAGAAGAATTAGATATACGGAGATTTTTATGGGGGATAAAACGAGGGATAAGGAAGAACTCGCGAAGCTGCTTGAAGAAAAGGAATTCAATATCGGGCAGGCGATGGAAATATGTGCAGAGGATATGGATTTGTATATCGAGGTTTTGAAGAGAGGTTCTTATCGTGAAATACGAGGAGTTGGTTGCTTTTCTTCAGAGCGTTTTCGAACCGTCGGCGAAAGAAACAAAATAAAAAGGCGGGTATTGGAATTGTCAGTGTTTTCGGCAATTCTTTTTTTGATAAAAATGATAAAAATAAAGGGATAATATAAATAAAAATATTTGAAGATTTTGCAGGAGACGTTGCGTTATAATAGATGAAAGAGGAAAAAGGAAGGGGTGAGAAGTATTAATCAAATGAATAAAGAAGAACGACTGTCGGCGATGATTGATACTTATCAGAACCTTGTTTTTTCTATCTGTTATAAAGTGACGGCAGATTATTTCGCCGCCGAGGATTTAACGCAAGAGGCCTTTCTGGCCGCCTACAAAGGCTTGGATGGCTTTGAAGGGACCAACGAAAAGGCTTGGCTGTGCAGAATCGCTACCAATAAGAGCATCGACTATTTGAGAAGCGCCGGCAGGAAGGCGGTGCCTACAGAGGATGCGTTTTTTGAGCAGCAAAGCGAGACGAGGGGCTCTCCCGAGGAAATATGTCTGGAAGAAGAAGTTCGGGAGCGGCTGCTTAAATATTGCAGCAAGTTAAAGCCTCCCTACGATGAAATCGCTAAAGCGGTCTATTATGACGAGATGAAAGCGGAGGAAATCGCGAGAAAGAGGAACGAGAATATAAAAACCGTGCAGACACAAATTTACAGAGCACGGGATATGTTAAGAAAGCTTTATGGAAAGGAGAAGAGCGCATGAAGGAAGAACAGGGATATTTGAGTGAAGAAGAATTGAACGACCTGATTGCAGAGGTGGAAGGCAGCGGGGGAGTTGCGCCTCCGGTATATTTAAAGGACTGCATTATGGATGCCGCACGGGGAATTAAAGTAATTTCTATAGATGCCGAAAAGCGGAAGAGGGCGGCGAAGCTGCAGTTCATAACATACAGCTTGAAAATCTTCACGGCAGCAGCGGTGGCAGTATTCTGTCTGACGGTAGTGCCTCTGGACCTCTCCACAGGTTATGCCCCGGCGGATAGAAGCCGGGTTGAGCGCAGAATAGATGAAAACATGGAAAGGCATGAAGAAAGGAATAAAAAGCTGCTTGAGAGAACTCAAAAAAGTGATTGGAAGGAAGTGATCGACACGAAATCGGAGGAACTTTTCCGTATGTGGAACGGTCTGAAATTAAAAGATGGAGGTAGAATAGGATGATCAGAAGGAAAAAGAGCAGATTTTGGACATTTTGTTTTTCGCTCATTCCGGGAGCGGGAGAGATGTATTTAGGATTTATGAAGATGGGAGTAAGCCTGATGGCGTTGTTTTTCGGGTCGATGGCGCTTATGCAGTTTCTTGAGCTGGGCTTTATTGCATGTATCGCAGGAATTATATGGTTTTACAGTTTTTTCCACGTGAACAATCTGGCGGGACTTTCCGAAGCGGAGCTTGCGGGTACAAAGGATGAATATTTGTTTAACCTGAACAGATTTTTTAAGATGGATATGGACAGTGCCAGAAAGCATAGAAAGATAATTGCAACCGTGCTTATAGCAATAGGAGTTATTCTTTTGTGGAACGAGTTTGTGGACATTTGCTATTCCTATCTGCCGGAAGGCGCATACATGATAGCCTATACGATTCCCCGCGTCGCTGTTGGGGTAGCAATCATTATAGCAGGTTTTTATATGATTAAAGGAAAAAAGGAAACTTTAAACGAAATCATCATAGATATCGAAGCAGAGGAAAGAGAAAGCAAACAGACAGCCATGGGGGAAAGCGAAGGTACACATACCGTTGAGGCAGAAGTGATATTGGAAGGGAGTCAGGATGGAACAAAATCAGATAACCAAAACGCATAGAATAGGCACAATGACCTGCGGCATTCTATTAGTGCTGTTTGGAATACTGTTTTTACTCAATATTTTTGTTCCCCAGTTAAATTACCAATTGATATTTAAGCTGTGGCCCGTCATCTTCATATTTTTAGGTCTGGAGGTGCTGGCAGGCAATTATAAGGCATCCAGGACGGAGGCCGCTAACGAAGGCGGTATTCAGTTCATCTATGATAAGGCGGCAATATTTTTGATGATTTGCCTTAGCTTCTTTGCAATGCTCATGGCTTCTGTGGATTATTTCATACAGTTCAGTCGTGTCATGTAAATGAAAATCATCGATGTAAAGAAAATTTATTTCCTGTTTTTGGATCACAGTAACTAATAAAAGGCGGATTTTCTCAGGAAGTAACGTCAAACGATATAAATGAACGAGAGAACACTTGCAAAAGGCCTTATTCAGCCGCCTTTCAGCAAGTGTTTTTTTGCAATAAGACTTGATAAAAGCAAATTATTAAAAGAAAAAAGACTTGAAAAGAGCTTTTAAGGTCCTAGTCAATAGAAACTTTTGTAAAATTATTTTACAAAGTTACACGATAGGGATTGACTTTTTTATGTTGGCGTATTAAATTAATAATAAAGAATTTATTGGAAATTTTCAAAAATAATCAAAAAATGCTGTAGAATTACTCGATATTAATTTTAGAAAATATGAAAAATGCACAATAAAAGAAAATTTTTAAGGATTTCTAGATGCTGGTGACTTTTATGACAAGCATTTTAACTACAAGTAAAAAATTTTCTTAATGTAAAGGCCTTGGAACGATTTGACAAAAGAGACGGAAGCGGTAGGCTTAAGTTTTATAAATCAGCGAGGCGAATGAGGATTGGACGTTTTATTATGAAGACAGAACCAGGGGACATTTACAAACAATAGGTATTGAGATTTATGCCCGATAGGGAGGTGTCCGTACGATATGCCTGCCGTTACCGAGGCATAACTTTTTTTGTGGCAAAGAGCTTGAAGGGTATTGGCAGAGGGCAGAGTTGTGGCCGTATGCTTTATAAAATAAAAGGTAGCTAAGGAGGAGAGAGTGATGAGAAAAAGAACTGAATGGAAAGTTAAAAAGACCAAAAAACTCGAGAAGGCTAAAAAACTCGAGAAGGTTCAGTTGTTTCAAAAGCTTTCAGGAAAGAAATCGATTAAAATGAGGCTGCAGGTGACCAGTGCAATGGTGGTAACTGCGCTTTCGCTCATATGGGGAGTAGTCTGCGGAGTGCTCTTATATAGCGATGCGATAAGCAACATGAATATGCGTATTCAGGAAACGACGGCGGCATACAGCCAATCCGTGCAAAATGCGATTCGGGTTTATACGACCAGAATGGCCGTGATGATAGATGATACCTCTATAGTGGACCAAAAGAAGTCTCTGGAACGAAGAATTGACCTTATGGGACGTTTGGCTAATGAATACGGCTTCGATACTCTTTCGATAGCGGATAACACAGGAGATTCCACGGATGGAACGAATGTGGCTGAACAGGAATATTTTACGATGTCCATGGCAGGACATACTTACATATCTACGACGCAGGTCAGCAATGCTACTGGAAAAACGGTACTCATCGTATCCGCAAAGCTTCATACAGGTTTTGACGGCATCGCGATCGCTACGCTTGACAGCAATACTTTCAGCGGGATGGTAAAGAATATCGCAATCGGAAAGTCCGGCTATGGTTTCATCACGGATAAGAATGGCAAGATTATAGCGCACGGCAATCAGGAGGTCGTAGAAAACCAGACCAACTATATTGAGCTGGCGAAGGAGGATTCCTCCTATGCGGATATTGCATCGGTAATTCAGAAGATGACAGCAGGTGAAACAGGCACGAATACGGCCAGATTAAACGGATCGATGATAACGGTAGGATATACGGCGATTCCAGGTACCGACGGTTGGTCCATGGGTGTCGCGGTAAAGACATCGGAGTTAATGAAAAACTTTTATATATCCCTTGTGATTACCCTGATTCTTTTCGTATGCTCGGTATTCGTTGCGGTAGCCATTATGAAAAGAATTGCTAATCCAATCGTAAATCCTATTATAAGTATGGTAAAGCGACTGGAGCTTTTGGCGCAGGGCGATTTACGTTCGGATGTTCCTCAGTATAGCACCGAGGATGAAATAGGAACACTGTCTCAATCGCTGACACTTACGGTTAATTCCCTGAGTGAAATTATCGGAGAGACTTCTTCTGTACTCAGTTCCTTGGAAAAGGGAGATTGTACCGTCGTATCCAATCTGGAATATCAAGGCGATTTCGTTGAGATAAAAGTGGCGCTGGAGGGTATTATCACCAACTTAAACCAGATTTTTGCGAACTTTAGAAACTCAATAGAACAAATGTCCGGCGGTGTGCAGCAGTTGGCGGCGGCGGCGCAGGAGTTGGCTACCGGCGCATCCGATCAGGCGGCATCGGTGGAAGAACTGAACGAATCGGTTGCCTCGGTGGCCGTACAGTCCGAGAAGAATATTGAGAATATGAAAAAAGCGTCAGAATATGTAAAGCAGACCGGAGAAGGTGTAGAAGAAGGCAATGCACATATGAAGAAGCTGGAGGGCGCTATGGATCAGATCGGCGAGGATTCCGAGAAAATATCAGGAATCACGAAATCCTTGCAGGATATCGCATCCCAGACTAATCTGTTAGCGTTAAATGCAGCAATTGAGGCGGCCCGGGCTGGAGAAGCGGGCAAGGGCTTTGCAGTAGTTGCCGATGAGGTACGCATCCTTGCGGAGAAGGCCTCCCAGTCGGCAAAACAGACCAACGAATTGATTCAGCATGCGGTAGAATCCATTGCGGAAGGAAAAAGAATATCCGCTGAAACGGCTAAAATATTAGAAAATGTTGAAGCTACCACCGTATTCGTCGAGCAGACAACTAAGGCGGTGGAAGTGGCTTCCTCAGAACAGACGAGAGCTATTGAACATATCAATAAAGGTTTGTCGCAGGTTGCATCCGTAGTGCAGAACAATGCGGCGACGGCAGAGGAAAGCTCTGCTTCCAGCGAGGAGCTGGCGGCTCAGGCTCAGATGATGCAGGAAGAAATCGCGTGGCTTAAATTGAAATAAAAATAGATTTTTCTGTTATTCAGGAAAGGGCGTCCGATGGGAAAATGTACATCGGACGCCCTCCTGTTTTTTGCGGGTGTGTGAGATTATTTTGCCGCTTCCATTGCGAACTGTGTATTAACAAGTGTATCATAAGGAACTCTTTCCGATAACTCGCCCGCTTCGTCCAGAATGTTCTGAAGAAGGGTGAAGGAATCCTCTTCGAATATCAGATTGTCTTTCCACGTATCCTGGTCGTAGTAACGAGTAACGATTGCGGTAATGGTATCCAAGTCTGTTTCCTCGAACTGCGGAGCTATTGCCTTCGCTATTTCCTCAGGTTTATGGCTGTTTACGTAGTCCATGCCTTTTTGCAGAGCATTGGTAAAGGACTGTAGGATTTCGGGATTAGCGTCGATATAGCTTTTCTTGGCGCTGAAGGCGGTGTAAGGAACATAGCCGGAATCTTTGCCCAGAGAGGCTACCACATAACCGTCACCCTTTGCCTCTAAAGAGGTAGCGTGTGGCTCGAATTCAATGGTAAAATCACCCTGCCCTCCTGAAAAGGCAGCTGCTGTGGAACCGAAATCGATGCTTTGGTCGATGTTCAAGTCGGCTTTCGGATCGATATTATTCTTCTTCAGAATGTATTCAAAAACCATTTCAGGCATTCCGCCGGCTCTTCCGCCAAGCACCTTTTTGCCCGTCAGCATATCCCATGAAAAATTATCGATAGGCTGCCTTGATACGAGAAAGTTACCGGCGCGCTGGGTAAGCTGTGCGAAATTGACTACATAATCCTGCGTGCCTCCGATATATGTGTAGATGGTGCTTTCGCTTCCCATAAAGCCGATATCCGCTTCATCGGTAAGGACAGCGGTCATCGTTTTATCTGCGCCGAAGCCGGTAACGAGATCTAAATTGATTCCCTCTTCGGCAAAGTAGCCTTCCTCGATTGCTACGTACATGGGAGCATAGAAAATCGAGTGGGCTACTTCGTTTAAAGTAACCTTCGTCAAGTCTTTTCCGGGAACCGCACTGTTTCCTGATTTTTGACATCCGGTGAGACAGCTTGCCAGAAACAGCAGGCACAGGACGAGAGAAATAACTTTACGAGTCAAAGAAAATGAGGTATGTTTCAGCATTTTTTCATAATTCCTCCATAAAATATCGATGGTTTATTATATGAACGAAGAATGAAAATGTGTTTGTCCGGGGCTTCTTGTTTGGCTGGACAATAACTGTCAAAATAGTTATAATGTTTTATAAATACAAATATAAGAAGCGACCGAAGCGGAATGTTCCGGTTGTGTGGAGGGTAAATAGAATATGGGATTGATTAAGGCTATTACAAGTGCCGTGAGCACGGCTTTAGGAGACCAGTGGAGAGAATATTTTTACTGTGATGCCCTAAGCGGTGATGTGTTAGTAACCAAAGGGAAAAAGCGGATTAACAGAGGAAAAAGCAGTAATACGAAGGGTGAAGAGAATATTATTACCAACGGTTCCGTTGTGGCTGTTAACGAAGGACAGTGCATGATTATCGTAGAGCAGGGAAAAATTGTGGAATTCTGCGCAGAGGCGGGAGAATTCATTTATGATATGTCTACGGAGCCCACGTTATTCTATGGAGATCTGGGAGAAAACATAGGTCTTACCTTCGATAATATAGGCAGACGTTTTACCTTTGGCGGGGATGCGGTGAAGGATCAGAGAATTTACTTCTTTAATACGAAGGAAATCATGGGAAATAAATATGGTACGGCCAGTCCGGTTCCTTTTCGCGTAGTGGATCGCAACATCGGTCTGGATGTGGATATCGCCATTCGCTGCAACGGGGAATATTCCTATAAGATTACGGATCCGCTTTTGTTCTATACGAATGTATCGGGAAACGTGACGGAGGATTATACAAGAGACAGAATTGACAGCCAGTTAAAGGCTGAGCTTATGACTGCATTGCAGCCGGCATTCGCTAAGATTTCCGACATGGGGATCCGCTACAGTGCTGTGCCGGCTCACACTATGGAGCTGGCGGATGCTTTGAACGAGGTGTTATCTGCGAAATGGTCGGAGCTTAGAGGTATTTCTATCGTTTCTTTTGGCGTTAACTCCGTGAAGGCCTCGGAAGAGGATGAGGATATGATCAAGCAGCTTCAAAGATCTGCGGTACTCAGAACTCCCGATATGGCTGCGGGCATCTTGGCGGAAGCGCAGGCGGAGGCCATGAAGTCGGCAGCGTCCAATGAATCCGCAGGACCGATGATGGCCTTTGCCGGGATGAATATGGCGAATATGGCCGGTGGAATGAATGCCAGCACGTTGTTTGAAATGGCAGGGCAGCAGCGCAATCAGGAGGAGGTCCCGGTACAGACGAAGCAGCCTGCGGAGGGATGGAACTGTTCCTGCGGAAGAAAGGATAATACAGGTAAATTTTGTGCGGAATGCGGCACTCCAAAGCCCGTGGATGGCTGGGTATGTTCCTGCGGTGCTGTTAATAAAGGAAAGTTCTGCAGTGAGTGCGGTCTGAAAAAGCCGGCAGGTGAGCCTTTGTATAAATGCGACAAGTGCGGATGGGAACCGGAAGATCCCAGGAATCCACCGAAATTCTGCCCTGAATGCGGCGATTCCTTTAATGAGGATGACGTAAGACAGTAGGAAAATATAAAGAACAAACAGTCCTCTTGTAAGCGGATACCTGCAAGAGGACTTTGCTTAAAATCAGAACAGTCAGCATTGTGCATTATTCCTGATTTGAAACAGGATTTAGCGATGTGATAAAAGTGCAGTAGTAAGCCTTTACCACATCGATTGAAAGGAAAACGGATAAAGAAGCATGAGTATTTACGACACATTGAACGAACAACAAAAGCAGGGGGTTTTCACGGTGGATGGCCCGGTTTTGCTGCTTGCGGGAGCAGGAAGCGGTAAAACGAGGGTGTTGACCCATAGAATCGCATATTTGATCGATGAATTCGGGGTTCAGCCATGGAATATTATGGCGATCACCTTTACAAATAAGGCAGCAGGAGAAATGCGCGAACGTGTGAACAGCATTATCGGTCATGGGGCGGAGCAGGTATGGGTATCCACGTTTCATTCCACCTGTGTAAGAATTCTTAGAAGATACATAGACAGATTAGGCTTCGACAATAATTTTACCATATATGATACGGACGATCAGAAAACCGTAATGAAGGATATATGCAAGCGTCTTCAGATTGATACGAAGATGTTAAAGGAAAGAACCTTATTAAGTGCAATTTCCTCTGCAAAGGATGAACTGATTTCCCCTGTCGATTATCAGCTTCAGGCGATGGGTGATTATAATAAAGCGAAAATTGCAGGAGTCTATCATGAATACCAGGCAGTCCTTCGCAAAAATAATGCTCTCGATTTTGATGATTTGATCGTAAAGGCCGTAGAGCTTTTTAAGGCATACCCGGAGGTACTTGAGAGTTATCAGGATCGCTTCCGCTATATCATGGTGGATGAGTATCAGGATACGAATACGGCCCAGTTCGAGCTTATCCGTCTTTTGGCTGATAAATACCGTAATCTTTGCGTAGTGGGAGATGACGATCAGTCCATTTATAAGTTCCGGGGTGCTAATATCCGAAATATTCTGGACTTCGAAAAGGTGTATGCGGAGGCCACCGTTATCAAACTGGAACAGAATTATCGTTCTAGCCAGAACGTGCTGGACGCGGCGAATGCCGTTATTCGGAATAACGTCAGCCGAAAGGATAAGGCTCTCTGGACGAGAAAGGGAGAAGGAAGCAGAATTCATTTCAGACAATTCGATACAGCCTTTGAGGAGGCAGAATATATCTGTGACGATGTGGCAAAGAAAAAAAGAGAAGGGATGTCTTCCTACGGCGAATGTGCTATTCTCTACAGGACAAATGCGCAGTCGCGTATGTTGGAGGAGCGATTTGTGGTGCAGGGGATTCCTTATGATGTGGTGGGAGGTACGAACTTTTACTCCAGAAGAGAAATAAAGGATATGCTTGCCTATTTAAAAACCATCGACAATGGCAGAGACGACGTTGCAGTGAAAAGAATTATCAATGTGCCCAAAAGGGGAATCGGCGCTACCACAATCGTTCGGGTACAGGAATATGCTGATATGAGAAATATCAGCTTCTATGATGCCTTGAGGGAAGCGGATCAGATCATGACGATAGGAAAGAGCGCTGCGAAGCTTGCGCCTTTTGTTACAATGATACAGACCTTTCGCAGCAAATTGGAATATTATAGTCTCGAGGAGTTGATGAAGGATATCATCGAGACCACCGGCTATGTGAAGGAGCTGGAGGAATCCGATGATGAGGATGCGGAGGACAGAATCAACAATATCGATGAACTTATCAGCAAAATAGTATCCTATCAGGAAACTCACGAGGAGCCGAATCTAAGCGAATTCCTGGAGGAGGTCGCTTTGGTTGCTGATATCGACAGGATAGAGGACGATGGGAACCGAGTGCTTCTTATGACCTTACACAGCGCGAAGGGACTGGAATTCCCTCATGTGTATTTAGCAGGAATGGAGGATGGTGTATTTCCAAGCTATATGACCATCACTTCCGATAATCCCGAAGATATCGAGGAGGAAAGGCGCCTTGCCTATGTAGGAATTACGAGAGCCAAGGAAGATCTGACGATTACGTATGCAAAGCAGAGAATGCTGCGGGGAGAGACTCAGTACAACCCAATCAGCCGTTTCGTAAAGGAGATACCGGAGCAACTGCTGGACAGCAGACTGCCATCCGTCAGAAGCCGGGATTATACGGAATACGAGGAGGATTCTTATGAGCGCAGTCATTTCAAGGCAAAGCCCTTCGGCATGAGCTATATGTCTCAATATGGAGCCGGGACAGCAGAAAAAAGCGGCGATAAGGAAGTCTCTTATAGAAGAACTGAGGCAGAACAGTCCGTCTTTTCAAGAGAAGGGGCGTCGGGAGGCTACCAGAGGATTTTCGACAAAGGGGTGTCAGCACAGTCCGTCAAGTCAAAGCCCAAAGCGATTGCGGTTCCTAAGCGGACGCCTGCGGAAAACAGGCCCTTTATAGCGGGAGGCGCCGCCGGAAGCTTAAGCGGCGTAAGCGGTTTATCAAAGGGGGCACCGGAAGCGGGAACGTTAAACTATGGCGTAGGTGACAGAGTACGTCACATTAAGTATGGGGAAGGCACGGTTACAAAAATGGAAAAAGGACCCCGTGACTATCAGGTTACGGTGGTGTTCGATGAAGCTGGACAGAAGATTATGTATGCTGCCTTCGCAAAATTGAAAAAGTTATAATCGCGAATTGGCAGCGTTGAAGGTGTTGAGCGGTTATAATGTTGAGTTAAATTTAATGAAAAAATTATAGTAAAATATGGGAATTGGTGTTATATTATTAATAGGATTGCTTTTGAAAAATACAAAAGTTAATAATGCCATCATTCAAAGAAATATTTCATAGAAATAATTCATAAACTGAGTTCTAAACGGTAACAATAAATCGAATAAAGGCAAAGAGAGGTATGTACTATGAACAAATTAAGCAAATTGGAAGAATATATTGATATGTCCAGAATCAACGAGCTTCTGGGAAGAAAAGAGGAGAAGAAGAAATGTAATACTGTTCTTTGGGCATTTGCAATCATTGGTGCTATTGCCGCCGTTGCAGGAATTGCGTATGCGGTATATCGCTATTTTACTCCGGATTATTTGGAAGACTTCGAAGATGATTTCGATGAGGACTTTGACGACGATTTCTTTGAAGATGAAGACGATGGTTTTGATGAGGGTACGGAGAAGTAGTGAAAGCCGTGCCACATATGGTAATTATTTTAGATGATAGGTAATAGGACGGAATGTACTTGTGCGTACATTCCGTTTTTGGTATTGTATAATCGGTTAGTAAATTTGAGAAGACGTCGAAACTGGTTGGCGTGTGAAAATTTTATGTACAATTTTGAGGGTGTGAACCCTTTTCTTCGGTGGATTAGGTTTCTGTTCCAACGTTCACGGCTATATTTTCTAAAGGAAACTACAAATATAATGAAGGCGGACGGGCCGGCAGCAAAGTACATCCATGTACTATGCTGCCTAAACACCGCATCCTTGCGGCGTTTTTCCTGGATGTTGAAAGTTTCCTTAAGAAAATGTAAGCCGTTCACTATACGAACAGAAACCTAATCTACCGAAGAAAGACTAAGTTAGGCTGAGAAATTGTACATAAAATTTGAGAAGATGACGAGCTTCGTCGTTTAAATATTAGTTTAGCTGAAAGGATAAGAATACAAGAATGAAAAAAGGACAGGCAATAGAAGGAGTTGTTAGGAGAGTTGATTTTCCGAATAAGGGGATAGTAGAATGTGAAGAAGGGGTATGTGTGGTAAAGAATACGCTTCCGGGACAACGAGTTTTATGCAGGATTAATAAGGTGAGAAAGGGAAAAGCGGAGGGAAGGCTGATTGAGACATTGGAAAGGTCTCCTCTCGAAATGGAAAGTCCTTGTGAACACTTCGGGATCTGCGGCGGGTGTACCTATCTGTCCTTGCCATATGAAGAGCAGCTTCTTTTGAAGGAGGAACAGGTAAAGAAGTTGTTGGATTCTGTGTTATGTAAACAAGAATCCGGTTACGAATTCGAGGGAATCAAAGGAAGTCCGAAGATGTATGGCTATAGAAATAAAATGGAGTTTTCTTTTGGAGATGAGATCAAGGATGGGCCTCTTGCTCTTGGTATGCACAAAAGGGGAAGTTTCTATGACATTGTGACGGTTTCTGACTGCAAGATCATGGATGAAGATTATAGAAAGATTCTGACGGGAACGAGAAATTTCTTTGCAGAAAGAAGGATGAGCTTTTATCATAGGTTGAGCCATGAAGGTTATTTACGGCATATGCTTGTAAGAAAGGCTGCTCAAACGGGGGAAATACTAATCGCCCTTGTTACGACTACGCAGAAAGAATATGATTTAACAGAATTTAAGGAGATGCTGTTGGGGTTGGAATTGGAAGGGAGAATCGTTGGTATTTTGCATACGAAAAACGATTCTGTAGCCGATGTGGTTAAGAGCGACGAAACGGTTACTCTTTATGGACAAGACTTTTTTTATGAGGAGTTGTTAGGTCTGAAATTCGAGATTTCGCAGTTCTCTTTTTTCCAGACGAATACTTTTGGCGCGGAGGTACTTTATGAGACTGCGCGGGAGTATATTGGCTCCCTTTCACCGGAGGGGGAACCGGATAAGGTCGTTTTCGACCTATACAGTGGAACGGGAACGATTGCACAGATGATGGCGCCGGTCTCCGGGAAAGTAATCGGAGTGGAAATCGTGGAAGAAGCTGTAGAAGCGGCTAAGAAAAATGCGGAACTGAATAGTTTACATAACTGTGAGTTTATAGCAGGAGATGTACTGAAGGTCCTTGATGAAATTGAAGAAAAGCCGGATATGATTATCCTGGATCCGCCTCGAGATGGAGTTCATCCTAAGGCACTGAAGAAGATTATTGATTATAAAGTGGAACGATTGGTTTATATTTCCTGCAAGCCTACCAGTTTGGTACGGGATTTGGAGGTGTTTTTGGAGTATGGGTATGAGGTGGTAAGGGCTGTGGCGGTGGATCAGTTTCCTTGGACGGCGAACGTTGAGACAGTGATTCTGCTGGAGCGGAAAGCCCAGTAAATCAAAGGGGTTCAGGGATTTGGGCAGGATATGTAGGTGTGCTTTTGGGGTTGAGCAAGGTGAAATATGTTTCCGGTTACCGTGGTGGGGTAAGGGAAATGAATGTTTTGGCAAAAGGCTTGAACTTATCAAATTAGCATTTTGGTTTTGTAACTAAAAAATAAATTTTATTTTTAATTAACTTTATGAGTAAAAGAAGGAATGAGTACATGAATAACATCTTCAAAAAAAATATGATTTCTTTGCGTCCATCCAATAAATATGATTTTCCTATTTTAGAAGCATGGCTAAACAAAGAGTATATAAAAAAGTGGTATGGAGAGCCAGAAGAGTGGATGAGAGAAATCAGAAATGACAGCGGCGAATTTGGCTGGCTAAATCATTATATCGTCATGTACGAAGATACACCGATTGGATTTTGTCAGTATTACGATTGTGCTCAAACACCAGAGGGGTTTGAATGGGATAATGAGCCACAAGGTACTTTTGCAATTGATTATCTTATTGGAGAAGAAAGCTATCTCAAGAAAGGGTTGGGAAGCGTTATAGTTCAGGAATTGTGCCGGTTAATCAGTAAGCTTGAAAAACCTGTACAATTTGTAGCTGATCCCGTTCCCCAAAATACCGATTCAATAAAGCTACTTGAAAGAAATGGATTTACCTTAGATTCGACAACTGGCCTATATAAATTGGAAACAAAGTAATCCGCATAACAAACATGAATCCAATAAATTGTGATTTTGCATAATAGACGGGGGATAAAACAGAAATGGATGAAACAACAATCAAAGCTATTGAAACACATTATGATGGTTATAGATTCCGCAGCAGACTCGAAGCAAGATGGGCTGTTTTCTTTAATGCGGTAAGACTTGAATATCAATACGAAATGGAAGGTTTTGAAATGGGGAAAACTAGGTATTTACCTGACTTTTATATTCCCAGCCTTGATAGATGGTTTGAAATAAAGAGTAAAGTGCTAAGTGAGGCAGAAATAAAAAAATGCGAAGAATTCTGCCGCAGAAAAGATAATGAAAATATTAAGTATTCCATATTGATTGGGACACCTGATGCAGTAAAGATTGATACATTTAATGGAATTATAGAATATGTTTGGGAATGGCCCTCAAAAGCATATCCAGAAAATTATCGCATCTTGGCAGAAGGTCTTGTCGACAAGGAATATTATTCAAGGTTTGTACGTGGATTATGGTTAGTTCCCGATGTTAGCGAGGAAGAATTAGCAAACGCTGTAATAATAGCAAGACAAGCTCGGTTTGAATTCGGTGAAAGACCGGATGTATAACACCATTGTTTCACATGCAAATTTCGGTTTGTAAGGTCGGGCGATTAGCTTTGCCATTAATTGAAAGTTTTTGTAGGGGAAATGGCATCAAAGGGGGAAACTTACCCTGCCTAAGAATCCAACGGTTTACTTCTGCCATGTAGTATCAAATTATGTTCAGGCCAACGTGGAGATAGTTGCGTTGCTGGAGCGGAAAGCACAGTAAATCAAAGGGTTTCAGGGATTTGGGCAGGATATGCAGGTATGCTTTTGTGATTGAGCAAGGTGAAATATGTTTCCGGTTACCGTGGTGGGGTAAGGGAAATTAACTTTCTAATATAAAGGAGATGATGATTTTGAAAGGAAAAGATGTAAGGATGGGTACGGGTCTATTAGTTGACGATATAGACAGTATGGTTCGGTTCTACAGAGATACCTTAGGCTTTCATACGGAGTGGACTGGTGGGGATTTCGCAGAGTTTGAGACTGCAAGCGGTGTGTTATCCCTATTTATGTATAGTAGGAAAGAGTTCGTGAAGGCAATCGGGGATAGTTATATTCCACCAAACGGAATCAATCAGACGTTTGAAATTGCCCTTTGGTTGCCCAGCTTTGCTGATGTAGATATGGAATATGAGCGGCTATCAAAGCTGGGTCTACAATTTCCTACAGGCGAACCCATCACCTATCCTTTTGGCATTCGTAACTTTTATGTTGCCGACCCTGAGGGAAATCTACTTGAAATCGGTAGTACGAATGAAACATAAATTTCCAGTTATATTAGAAATACCGATTATCAAAACAGACGATGATAATACAAATGGTGCTTATTTTGGCTTTTTCGAAAATGTACCTATGATTTGTATATGGGATTGCAAAAAGTATAATGAAGAGCCAACTGGGCATCAATCTTTTGTTTTTCATACCCCAAACCTCGATTCTACAATTGAACACATGAAGAAGAAAGGTACCGTATTGTCCGATACAATTAGATATGACTGGGGTACTTATGAAGCCCGTCTGAATGATATTAATGGAAATGAGATTGTAGTAGGTGAGTTTGTTTGATAAACAACTTCCAGTTTGTAAGGTCGGGCATTTGGCTTTGCCATTAATTAAAAGATTTTGCAGGGGAAACGGCAGCAGGTGGGGTAAAATCTTACCCCGCCTAAGAATCCATCAGCTTACTTCTGTCATGTAGTATGATAGAAAAAAGAATTATCCTATAGACAACATTGTTATAGAAAATCACATTTTTAATATATACTAACGCTATTTGTATACATTATACTTGGTGAAAAAAGAAAAAACAATGTGTATGAGAACATCGGAGAAGGTTTGGAAAAGCTGGATGGAAGCCGGATATACAGACTGACTGCGGAGCTGGAAGAAAGGAAGGACAGGCATGAGGGAGCAGAATGATTTGTTGGAAATAAAGGAATATACTAAGGAAGGTTATTCGCCGGTAATTGATTTCGGTACATGGCGAGTGGCCATACTGAATTATTGTGAAGAACTCGAACCTCAGAATATACATAAATTCCAAAAGCATGAGAAGACGGACGAGATATTTGTCCTATTACAAGGAGAATGTATGCTTTACGTGGCGGAAGGAACGGATACAGTGGGAGCCATTCATAGTCAATCTATGGAAAAGAATAAGCTATACAATGTGAAAAAATCCACTTGGCACTCCCATACTCTAATCAGGGACACTATGGTGTTGATTGTTGAAAACAGGGACACGGACTTGTCTAATTCGCCGGAAATCGAGCTTACGGAAGAACAGAGGAGATTCCTGGAAGCGGCGGTTGTACAGCGGACATAGAACAATTATTAAAGCGGAGTGCAGGAGGGGGTACCCATTCCAATCCGGAGAGTTTTGTAAGACTTCATATAATACAAACTAACAGATTACAATGACTACAATTGATGATAGAGACTATATATCTCTGACAGATATGCTTAAAGTTAAAGATGGTGATCTATTGTACATTGAAAACTTAATATTGATAGTTAGTAGAAATTCCTGTATCCTAAATGCATGAATTTGAATTTAGGAGGCAATGAATATGAGAAGACGTGATATTATCACTAAAGTTATTTGGTGGGTATATATAGTGCTACTTTTGGGAGTTGTGATTATCAAATTTAGAGGTTCATTTGCTGAATTAGGTGATAGAATTGAGTCTACTTCGTTTGGAACAAATTACAGCCTTGTCCCATTCGCTACTATTGGAGAACAATTTGTTCATTTTTCTGAAGGGTGGGCAAGATTTATATTCTAGGAAATGTTATACCTTTTGTACCGTTTGGAGTTCTCTTGCCTTTTGTTTTTCAAAAAGCAAACTCATTAATAAAGGTTTTTGCAATCGGAATTTCATGGGTTTTATTAATAGAACTTTTTCAATTTTTCACAAAGCTTGGGAGTTTTGATGTAGATGATATAGTTCTTAATATGATAGGAATTATGGGCGGCTATCTGATGATGAAGCTTGTAAAGAAAATATCTGGGAGAGAAGGATAAATTCCAATTTCACATCAAGTACAAATAAGTAACTACTAACTATGGAAATATTAAGTTGGTAGTTTTTTTGTGCAGCTAAACTGGAAGTTAGAGGAAATTTTCACGCACCTATTTACACGAACAAGTGTTCTTGATATAATGATTCCATCGAACATAAATTCGGATACTTTCTGTAGATGATATGAAGGAGGAGTCAAAGAATTCCTATGAAAAACAGAACCTATGTCGCAATTGATTTTAAGTCATTCTATGCTTCTGTGGAGTGCATCGAAAGAAACCTTGATCCACTGACTACAAATCTTGTAGTGGCAGACGTCAGTCGTACAGAAAAAACCATCTGTCTCGCTGTTTCACCATCCTTAAAAGCATACGGAATTTCCGGCAGAGCAAGGCTGTTTGAGGTGGTGCAGAAGGTTCGGGAGGTAAATGCCCAGAGACGGCAGAATGCGCCAGGACGGACCTTTTTAGGAGCGTCCTTTAACGACCTTGAACTGAAGTCTTCACCGGAGCTTTCTGTAGATTATATTGCAGCTACGCCGAGGATGGCCCTTTATATAGACTACAGCACACGTATTTATAATATCTATTTAAAATATATCGCGCCTGAAGACATGCATGTTTATTCGATTGACGAGGTGTTCATGGATGTAACGGATTATTTGGATACTTATAAGATGACCGCCCGTGAGCTCGCAACCAAGATCATTCAGGAAGTTCGGCAAACGACAGGGATTACAGCGGCCGCAGGGATTGGAACTAACCTGTACCTTTGTAAAATCGCTATGGACATTTATGCAAAACACATTCATGAAGATAAAAATGGAGTGCTGATTGCAGAGCTGAACGAAATGAGTTACCGGCGTCTGATGTGGAACCACCAGCCATTGACAGATTTTTGGCGTGTAGGGCGGGGATATTCCAAAAAGTTGGAAGAACAAGGACTGTTTACTATGGGAGATATTGCGAGATGCTCTTTAGGTAAACCCAATGAGTATTATAACGAAGATTTGTTATACAAGATATTTGGAATCAATGCAGAACTGTTAATCGATCATGCATGGGGATGGGAGCCGTGTACCATAGCGGATGTGAAGGCATATAGACCTAGTACGAATTGTATTGGTTCCGGACAGGTTCTGCAATATGCCTATCCCTTTGATAAGGCAAGACTGGTAGTTCGGGAGATGACAGATTTATTGTCCCTTGACTTGGTCGATAGAGGTCTTGTGACAGACCAGCTTGTGCTGACGGTTGGCTATGATATCGATAATCTCACAGATACAAGTCGAAGAAGCTTGTATCATGGTGAGATTACTACGGATCGCTATGGACGTTCCGTTCCCAAATCTGCTCATGGAACGATAAATCTTGGAGGTGCGACATCCTCTACAAAGCGAATGCTGGATGCTATTACGAAACTGTTTGAGGAGATAGTGGATAAGAATCTTTTCATAAGAAGAGTGAATATCTCAGCCAATCACGTGGTAGAGGAATCAACTGTACAAAATTCGGTTTGTTTTGAACAATTGGATCTCTTCACAGATTATGCTGCAGAACAGACGAAAAAGGAAAAGCGGGATGCCGAACTTGAAAGGGAGAAGAGAGTGCAGAGAGCGATGCTGGAAATCAAGCATAGATATGGAAAGAATGCGGTTCTAAGAGGTATGAATTTAGAAGAGGGTGCTACCTCGATGCTTCGGAACAGACAGATTGGAGGTCATAAGGCATGACGGGCATATATGATGATATGATTCATCTACCACATCATATTTCTGGCACACATCCACATATGGAGATTATTGACCGGGCGGCACAGTTTTCCCCTTTTGCTGCATTGACCGGCCATGATGCGGCCATTAAGGAAACGGCAAGATTGACGGATAAGAGGATAGAGTTAGATGAATATGAAAAGGATGTTATGAGTGAGCGACTCCAGATTATTGTGGACAATATAAAAGAAGAGCCACGAATTGAAGTTACCTATTTCCGACCGGATGGAAAAAAGGATGGTGGTACTTATGTCACTGTCACTATGAGAGTAAAAAAGGTAGATCTATATATGAGAATTCTTATTATGATGGATGGTAATTTGATTCCGATTGATGATATAATCAATATAGATTGGCATATGTTCGAAACTATGTGTGATGGATGAAGAAGGCCCAAATATCAATCTGCGATTAGGAGAAAGTGGTAAAAAAATGTATCCATAGAGAAATAATGATTTCACAAAGAAAATTTGGTATACGTTATTATGAGGCGTTTTCAAAGAGAAATAATGGAGTTTGCACTAGGTAAGATGACTTATGAGAAGTTCGTGGAAAAATTAGAAACAATATAGAGTGACTGAACTGATAGAAAAAATTGAGTTTGATGGTAACAATATATTAGAAAGTGAGGAGAATTTTATGTTAGAAATGCTACTTGCAAGGAGAAGTTGCCGGGAATTTGAAGATAAGGCTGTGGAAGAGGAGAAAAAGGAAAAGCTTCTTCAGGCAGCACAGCTTGCACCTACAGGGAAGAATAGCCGCCCGTGGGAATTTGTAGTTATCGAAAATAAGGAAATACTTCAAAAACTTGGTAACTGTCGGAATCCAAAGCATCCGTTTTTACCGGAAACACCTCTTGCTATTGTGGTATTGGGCAATACACAGAAAACCGATACATGGATAGAGGATGCCTCTATAGCCTCTATAATCATGCAGTTGGAAGCAGAGAGCTTAGGTCTTGGCTCCTGCTGGGTGCAGATTCGTTTAAGAGAATCCAATCAGGGAATGAGCAGTGAAGAATATGTGCGTAAACTCCTTGGGATTCCGGAACATATGGCAGTGCTTTCTATTATTGCAGTGGGATATCCGAGCGGGACAAGACCTGCACATAAATTAGACGAAGTAGACCAGGCAAAGATTCATACAGAGACTTATTAAGTACGACCAAGTCAGACCAAGATAAGGTCTTGTCACAAAAGGGGCATCACTGCTAGTGCGGAAAATGCCATAATAAAACCAATCTTAAAAAATGGAGGGCAAAACATGCCATATATTGCAATCAACACCTCGAAACTGCTGTCCGATACACAGAAGGAGGCGCTCAAGACCGCGCTGGGCGAGAAAATCACGGTCATCCCCGGAAAGGTCGAAAGCAAGCTGATGATCGACATTTCCGACAGTCACACCATGTATTTCGCAGGCGAAAAGCGCGAGCTTGCCTATGTGGACGTTAAGTGCTACGGTTCGACTGAGTTCGCAAGCAAAAAGGCGTTCACCGAGGCCGCGTTCGAGGCCGTGCAACAGACGACCGGCCTGCCGCAGGACGGTATCTATCTCACCTACAGCGAGTTTGAAAACTGGGGCACGCTGGGCTCGATGAAGTAAAAAGTTGATTTCACGCGAAACTCCGGCAACTTAAATTTGTCAGGCAGATTGAACTGCACATTATTTATATCTGACGAAAGAAAACAGGTGAATTCTATGATAGAAACAATATATTTTGCAGGTGGCTGTCTATGGGGAGTACAGGCATTTGTCAAAACATTAAAGGGTGTTATTCATACTCAAGCAGGAAGAGTAAATGGATGTTCAAATACTCTTGAAGGTGAGTATGATGGTTATGCTGAATGCGTAAAAACAGAATTTGACTCTGAAATTGTAACTATTTTTCAACTCATGGACTATTTTTTTGAGATCATAGATCCTTACAGTGTAAATAAACAGGGTAATGATGAGGGAAAAAAATATCGTACAGGCGTATATAGTAAAGTGCCCCAACATTTGGAAGAAGCGAAGAATTATATAGCAAAAAGAGCAGATAGGGATAAAATTGCAGTGGAAGTTCTTCCACTGATAAATTACGTTAAAAGTGCAGAGGAGCATCAAGATAGATTAGATAGGTGCCCTAATGACTATTGTCACATCCCTAAAGATTTGTTACACAAATATTCGTAATCCACTTTTATGAGCATGATCGGGAACTGGCAAAGTAGAAATTGCTTCGCGCGACGGGAAGGAACGTAATGTGATAGACGGAATCTATGCCAAGAGCGAAGTCGTTGCCGGCATCTGGCCGGCAGTTGAAATTATCGAGGCTGCCAAACCGGATACCCCAAGGCGCATGTCATGCATATCAATACCTTATCTCCATTGACAAAGTGAATTTACAGTCATATAATATGACTGTGAATTCATTTTTTATGACCAAAAGGTCATGGAGCGTGAAAAAGGAGGATATTTTATTGCCAAAAAGAACATTTAATCGTCTGGATGACGACAAAAAAGAAAAGGTTATGCGGGCAGCGATTGAAGAATTCCAAGCTCATGGATTTGAAAGTGCGAAAATTGAAGGCATTGCCCAAAATGCGGGAGTCGCCAAAGGCAGCATCTATCAATATTTTGATGATAAAAAGGAGCTGTTCTTATATTCTGTCACATGGGCGATAGAGAATTTTATGAAGATGATCGACAGGCAGACTCCTATGAAGGACATGGATGTCTATGAGTATTTTCTTTCAGGAAGCCGCGAACGTTTTGAAATGATAAGAAAGGAACCTTTATTGGTTTCATTTGCCATTGACTTTACCTATGGAAAGTACGGCAGTCTGGCGGAAGAAATAAACAGAGAGTTAAAACAGGTCGGCGAAGAATATGAGCTGAAATTGATAGCCAATGGTAAAAAAAGAGGAACGATTCGTGATGACTTGGATGATAAAATTCTTTTGTTGTTTTTTCAAGGGGTAACTGAAAAATTCAATATGGAAATTTTAGCAAAGGTTAAGAATTTTGAGTCTGAGCCTACGGAAGAACAGCTTGCCGAGACAGAAAGTCTTGTGAAAAGCATGGTTACATTATTAAAACAAGGAATGGAGAGGTAAGTATGTTTATTATAGTAAAAAAATTGAAAAAGAGCTATAGTGCGGGTGAAAATAAAAGTGAGATATTAAAAGAGGTAAGCCTTGAGCTTGAAAAAGGGCAAATAGGCGTGATACTCGGTCCATCCGGCTCAGGGAAATCAACACTGATGAACATTATCGGGGGCGTCGACCATGCAGACAGCGGTAGTATCCATGTCGACGGCTTGGAAATAACAGCACTTGACGACGATAAGCTGACGGACTACCGTAGGGACTCGGTCGGTTTTATCTTTCAGTTCTATAATCTCATACCTAATCTTACTGTTACGGAAAACATAGAGGTAGTTTCTAACATATCTAAGGCCCCGCTGAATATTGATACGGTGCTTAAAGCGGTTGGTCTTGAAGTAAAAAGGAGGAGTTTCCCGAGAGAACTTTCAGGAGGGGAACAGCAGCGTGTAGCCATAGCCCGTGCTATTGTCAAGAACCCTAAGCTCCTTTTGTGTGATGAGCCGACCGGTGCGTTGGATTATGAAACATCTCGCGATGTGCTTTCCCTTTTACAAAAAGTCAACCGTGAATTCGGAACGAGTATCTTGATGATCACCCATAACACTGCCATTGGCGATATGGCGAATGTGGTTTACAAGCTGCGCAGCGGAGAAATCGTTGAAACAATCCGTCATGACGAAACGGTTGCAGCGGAAAGGATTGAGTGGTAATGACACTGTTTAAAAAAGTAATACGGACCATGCTGGAGCAAAAAGCCCGGTACATCGGCTCCATGCTGCTGCTCATAATCAGCAGTATGATGTTCGTGATGATGAATATGACGTCTATGAATCTGGACAATACGTTCACGACATTTTCCAAGAAAAATACATTGTCCGACGCGGAATTTTCCACCGATACAGAAATCGACGTGACCGCTCTCGGCCGGCAATTTGCTGCTTCAATTGAGACCGGCGGCACGGCTGACTGTGAAGTAAACCCCGGTCAGACGCTTCGGGTGTTCTCCATGATGAACGTGGTTAATATCCCCGCTGTTCAGGAAGGAAAGCTGCCGGAGAATTCGGAGATTATGCTAGACCGCCTGTTTTCTAAGACAAACGGATACAAAATCGGCGATACCATCACTGTGGCTGGTAAGGAGTTTACCGTTTCGGGCTATACGCTTCTGCCCAATTTTATCTATGTGATCAAATCGAAGGAACAAATGATGAACGACCCAAGTGCTTTCGGCGTGGGTGTTGTAGGCAAATCGGATTTTGACACCCTGCCGGATAGAAAACAGGTTTACGCCACTCGTTTTGATGATAGGGAAAATATAAAATCCCAGGAGGCTTCCGTAAAAAATGCGCTGCGTTCGCAGGGCGTCCAAATAACGAACTGGCAGAGCACCGAGAGGAAAATCAACGTATCTTATGTTCCCATGGAAGTCAGTGTGCTGTCCACAATGAGCGCTGCCGTGCCCTTTGCCATGCTTGCTCTTACCTGTATCTTATTGGGAATGTTGATGTGGCGGATGATTCTAAGTGAATCAGTCATCATCGGAACTTTTTACGCCCAAGGCTATCGGAGGCGGGAATTACGCCGACACTATTTGATGTTTCCCCTTTTGATATCCGTGATTGGTTCTGTAATCGGCTCTGTATTGGGGTTGCTGCTGGTGAACAGCATGTTCAGTTTCATGCTGACCGCTTTCCCTATGCCGGTTCATGAAACAATAATAAATCCCTTGCTGGCCATTTTCGCGATTTTTCTTCCGGTACTGATCCTTTGCGGCGTTACATGGGCGATTATCGGCAGAACACTGAAAACGGCTCCGGCAATACTCATGAAAGGCGGGGAAACAAAGGGTAAGGTTAATTTTATAGAGCGGGGACTGCGCATTGACCGCTTGGGGTTTGGCACGAAATTTAAGATCCGAGAGCAGGTGCGCAGCCTGTCCAGAACCCTCTTTCTGCTGTTTGGTGTCGTTGTCGCTACGATGCTCATGCTGTATGGATTAACGATGAAAAGCTCCGTCGACTATATGCTGGACGAGGGAATGGGCGAATTGTATAACCTCAAGTATGAGTATGTCTTCATATCGGAAAAAGATGGTGTACCTCCAGCGGGAACCGAAAAGTTCAATGCTTCGTATGTGAGCCTTGCAGATAATGAAGACATTAGCTTTTATGTCACCGGGGTTCTGCCCAACACCGATAAGATTAAGTTAAAAGATACTTACGGACAAAGGTTCAGACCGGAGAGGACCACGATTACGGTTACGCTGGCGCAAAAGCTGAACGTAAATATTGGCGACAGTGTGACAGTGTTCGATACGGAAAACGGTAAAGAACACACATTTACTATTGAGAAAATGGCCGACACCTATGCGGGAGATTTCCTGTTTATGCCACTTGAACAGTTCAACACGGAGTTTGGGCGGCCCGCGAATGCTTATATCGGTATATGGAGCGATGAAGCGATGACCTTCGCGCAAGGAGAGATCCAGAGTACGAAATCCATCGACGCCATCGCTGCTGGCTTTGGTAAGCTGCTTGATCAAATGGGCCCTATGATTTACGGACTGATTGCCGCCGCTTTCATCTTGGGGCTAATCATTATCTATGTCGTGACAGGCTTGGTGGTAGACGAAAGCCGGTCAAGCATATCACTTATGAAGGTATTCGGATATCGGAAAAAGGAAATCGGCAAACTGATACTTGGCAGCAATACCTTTATTGTAATATTGGGGTATTTGCTCGGCATCCCCGCCCTGCTGGGGACGGTGGGGGCGTTCTACGGCTCTCTGACGGAAAGCTTGCAGATTGTTCTGCCAGTCAAATTGAACGTATTATATATTCTGCTTGGTTTTATTATTGTGATGGCGACGTATGAGTTCGCCAAATGGATGTGCAGAAAAAAGGTGGCGCGAATTCCGATGAGCGAAGCATTGAAAGCGGGAACGGAGTAGAAAAAAAGTATTTGTACCTATCAGTTTTAGGCAAACATACTTTTGATAGTGTTCTGCCCAGAACCCTTGATTCTATTCGCAGAAAAAAGATTATAAGTGTGTATGACGAATGAGGGATGCGTAAGCATTTCGTATAGAACAACCGCGCACATAATTATGCTTCCTTACATATAGTAATAAGAAAGATACGGTGGACAATGCCGGTAAGGAGTATTAAGGAAGAAGCCATGATTAGTGGAAGACTTATCACATTAAGCGAGGCGGATTATATCCGGTTCGGCGTACTTAACTCTCGGAATAACTCATTTCAGATTGGGACTATTGCAGAAAATCTTTATATACCTTGGGCAGTAGACATCAGTGAAGACGGCAGGTTGTTTTTTACGGAGCGCAGCGGTAACCTGCGTGTCATAGAGAATGGGATATTAAATCCGGTGCCGGTATATACATTCGAACCTCCTTTTATCAGTACTGGAGAAGGCGGGCTTATGGGACTTGCTTTGGACAGGGATTTTCTTTCAAACGGATATGTTTATCTTATGTATACCTATCAGGAAAACGGAGGACTTTATAGCCGTGTGGTACGTATGCATGTCGGGGACAATACGGCATCCGGGGAAGAAATTATTTTGGATCAAATTCCGGCAGGTCAGTCCCATAACGGGGGAAGGATAAAAATTGGCCCCGATGGTTACCTGTATATAACTACCGGGGATGCCGGTGAACGTTATCTTTCACAGGATATAAACAGTCTGGCAGGTAAGATTCTGAGGATTGGATTAGATGGAAGTATTCCGCCTGATAACCCTTTTCCCGGTTCACCAGTTTACGCCTTGGGGCTTAGAAATCCTCAGGGTTTGGCCTGGAATGACAGGGGGATATTATATGCCTCGGATCATGGAGAAACAGCCCATGATGAAATTAATATCATACAACCGGGCGGCAACTATGGCTGGCCTTTTGTTGTTGGTGATGAGGAAATTCAGGAATCTGATTTTATCAAGCCTGTCATACAAAGCGGGAATAATACCTGGGCCCCTGCGGGAATGGCCTTTATGACTGCCGGCCCCCGAATGGGTCAGTTGCTCGTATCGACACTCAGAGGGAGTATGCTCCTGGCAATCATCTTCGACGAATCCGGGACACGAGTGGCTAACGTGGAACAGTTATTGCAGGGTCGTTACGGACGATTAAGGGAAGCTTACCAGGCGCGGGATGGTTCCATATACCTTACTACAAGCAACTTGGACGGCAGGGGGATTCCGGGTCCCGGGGATGATAAAATCCTCCGATTGGAGCAATAATAAAATTGAGTGAGTGGAAGAAAGCCTCCGAGTCAAAAGACTTGGAGGCTTTCTTCCGCCCATTTTATGGGGATAATTATATTAAAATTTATAAGTTTATGGTAGAATAATTAAAATGAGATTCTACTATGGAAAAGTGAACAGCTTTTTATGGCGGTAAATATGCCATTTGGTATTGATAAATCAGACGACAATAATTTTGAGAAGGAGGGAAAAAAGTGCGTCATTTTTTTAACTCAAAGCTTGGGGTAAAGAAACAGGAGTATGAATATTGCGATTTAGAAAAGGCAGCGGAAGAGTTTGGTACTGATTTGAAGAAAATACCGTATTCGATTCGTGTTTTACTCGAGAATGTCATAAGAAATTCCAAGACAGAGGAAGAATTACGGATCAATGTTTCAAAGGTCCTGAACTGGAAAGAAAATATCAACTCTGAAATCGAGTTCTATCCATCCAGAATTTTGTTGCAGGATTATACAGGGATACCTTGCATCGCCGATTTAGCCTCTATGCGCGATGCCGCTGTTAAGCTGGGGCTGAAAGAAAGTGAGATTAATCCCGAAATTCCGGTAGACCTTATTATTGACCACTCTGTTCAAATTGATATGGCCGGTACTGATCGTGCGGCGATTGATAATACAAGGCTGGAGTTTGAGCGAAATATGGAACGCTATCAGATGCTGAAATGGGCTCAGAAGGAGTTTGCGAATCTGCGAGTTGTTCCCCCGGATACCGGTATTGTTCACCAAATCAACATTGAATATCTTTCTCCGGTGGTGACTGAGAAGAAAATAGAGAATGCGTTCTTTCTTCAGCCGGATTCGGTTTTCGGCACCGATTCTCATACCACGATGATAAACGGTCTGGGTGTGCTCGGCTGGGGCGTTGGCGGAATAGAAGCGGAGGCTTGTATGCTGGGTGAGCCTTCCGTCTTCCCTATGCCCGAAGTCATCGGCGTGCGCTTGATTAACCGTATGCCTGTCGGTGTTGTGGCAACCGATTTGGCGCTGAAGATTACGCATGTACTGCGTGAGAATCATGTAGTAGGAAAGTTCGTGGAATATTTTGGTGACGGTTATGAAAGCCTTTCGCTTGCTGATCGTGCCACCATTGCGAATATGGCACCCGAATATGGCTCTACTTGCGGTTATTGCCCTCCGGATGCGGAAACTCTCCGTTATTTGAAACTGACCGGGCGAAATCCGGAAGAAATTGAAAAAATCTCCGCTTATCTGAAGGCGAATCACTTATTTTATGACTCGAACGATGCTGTGGAGTACAGTAAGGAGATTGTTGTGGATCTTTCTCATCTGACGACCAGCCTTTCCGGTCCGAAGCGCCCACAGGATCTGGTACCCATGGATCAGCTATCGAAGGCGTTTGAACGCGCGATTGTCAGTCCGATGGGGAATCAGGGGTTCGGGCTTGAGGAAGACGAGCTGGAAAAGGAATATGTGTTTGAACTGAACGGAAAACAAGAGGTTTTGAAAACAGGTGATGTTTTAATCGCAGCAATTACCAGCTGCACCAACACTTCGAATCCTACAGTCTTGTTCGGTGCCGCGTTGATGGCTAAAAAGGCGGTGGAAAAGGGCCTGACGGTTTCCCCAAAGGTGAAAACCTCTTTTGCGCCCGGTTCACAGGCAGTAACCCGTTATTTAGAGAGTTCCGGACTGATCCCATATCTGGAGAAGCTCGGGTTTCATATTGTGGCTTACGGCTGTACCACCTGTATCGGTAACTCGGGGCCGTTAAAGCCTGAAATTGAGGCCGCTTTGAAAGAATCCAATCTGGTGTCCGGTGCGGTGCTTAGTGGCAACCGTAACTTTGAAGGCCGCATTCATCCCCTTATTAAGGCCAACTATCTCGGTTCTCCGATGCTGGTGATTGCCTATGCACTGGCTGGTAATCTGCGCATAAATCTGACGGTTGAACCAATTGGAGTGAATGCCGACGGAGAAAAAGTCTATTTAGCGGATATCTGGCCTACAACTGAGGAAATCCACAATCAGGTCAGAATGCACGTCACATCAGAAAGTTATCGTACGGCATATGGTGAGGTCTATAGCGGAAATAGGCGTTGGAACGATATTGCAATTACAGATTCTCACACATATAATTGGGACAAGAACTCCACCTATATTGCGAATCCGCCTTATTTTGATGATTTGATCGCCGGCAGGACGACTGCCGCCCCACTGAACAACCTGAAGGTGCTTGCCAAGCTGGGAGATTCCGTTACGACTGACCATATCTCACCCGCAGGAACCATTGCAGTAAGCTCCTCTGCAGGAGTTTACTTACAGGAGCATGGTGTGGAACAGAAAGATTTTAATTCCTATGGATCCCGCAGAGGCAATCACCATGTAATGCTTCGCGGTACACTGGCTAATACCCGCCTGCATAATGAGCTGGCTGACGGCAAAGAGGGCAGCTTTACCCGCTATCTTCCTACCGGTGAGATTATGAGTATCTATGATGCCAGCTATCTCTACCAGAAAAATGGAACCGGATTGTTGATTTTAGCCGGTAAGGATTATGGTATGGGTTCCTCCAGAGATTGGGCGGCAAAGGGTGTAAAGCTCTTGGGCGTCAGGGCTGTTATTGCCGAGTCGTATGAACGAATTCATCGTTCTAATTTAGTGATGATGGGGGTGCTGCCACTGGAGTACTTGCCGAATCAGACGACTGCAACGCTTGACTTGACCGGTAAAGAGGCTTTTACGATTCATCTTCCTGCAAATCCCAGGGTGAGAGAACATGTACAGGTTACTGCCAAACGGCCGGATGGAAGGTTGCTTGAATTCGAAGCGGTAGTTCGTTTCGATTCGGAAGCGGATATCCGTTACTATCAGAATGATGGTATTTTACCGATGATTTTAAAAGAAAGATTAAGATCCGATTGAGCCCGAAAAGGAGTGAGCTTCATGAATTGCAATATTAATTCATTATATTTATGCGTTACTGACATGGAAAGAGCAATTTTATTTTATGAATCATTTTTTGAACAAAAAGTTACACATAAAGACGATATATATAGTATTTTTGATATTAATGGGTTTCGATTGGGATTGTTTGCATTTGAGAAAGTGCAGGAAGTGCATACCTTTGGAAATAATTGTTTGCCGAGCGTTTCAGTAGAAAATATAAGTATATTCAATAAAAAATTGGAAAGCCTTAAAATTATTTTTCCCGCCACTAAAATAGGGAATAACTGGGTAGCCGAATTTGAAGATAGCGAAGGAAATCATATTGAGATGACAACTTCGGCTGAATAAATCCCATTTATTGACATCCTATTCGAAAAGTGAGACAATAAACGGGACATAATAAAAATGAAAGAGAGGTTGGTTAAAAATGGCAAATATTGATTTGAGCCAATATGGCATCACCGGAGTTACAGAAATTGTTCGAAATCCTTCTTTTGAAATGTTATTTGAGGAAGAGACAAAATCAAGTCTAGAGGGCTTTGAAAAGGGTCAGGTAAGTGAACTTGGTGCAGTAAATGTTATGACAGGTATTTATACAGGACGGTCACCTAAGGATAAGTTCATCGTTATGGATGAGAATTCCAAGGACACGGTATGGTGGACCTCCGATGAATATAAGAATGACAATCATCCTGCTACTCAGGAAGCATGGGACACTGTAAAGGAAATCGCTCTGAAAGAACTTTCCAATAAAAGGCTTTTTATTGTAGACGCATTTTGCGGTGCTAATAAGGATACCCGCATGGCAATTCGTTTTATCGTGGAGGTTGCATGGCAGGCTCACTTCGTTACGAATATGTTTATCCAGCCTACCGCTGAGGAACTGGAAGATTTTAAGCCTGATTTCATTGTATATAACGCTTCTAAGGCAAAAGTAGAGAATTACAAAGAGTTAGGTCTTAATTCTGAGACGGGTGTATTGTTCAACATAACCACTCGCGAACAGGTTATTGTAAATACTTGGTACGGCGGTGAGATGAAGAAGGGTATGTTCTCTATGATGAACTACTATTTGCCGCTGAAAGGTATTGCTTCTATGCATTGTTCTGCAAATACTGATTTGAACGGTGAGAATACTGCGATATTCTTCGGACTTTCCGGAACAGGTAAGACTACATTGTCTACAGATCCGAAACGCCTTCTTATCGGAGATGATGAGCACGGATGGGATGACAAGGGTGTATTCAACTTTGAGGGCGGATGTTATGCTAAAGTTATTGACTTGGACAAGGAATCAGAGCCGGATATTTATAACGCGATTAAGAGAGATGCTCTCTTAGAAAATGTTACGCTTGATGCTGATGGTAAGATCGATTTTACTGATAAGAGCGTAACGGAGAATACTCGTGTATCTTATCCGATTGATCATATTAAGAATATCGTTCGTCCGGTTTCGGCAGCTCCGGCGGCAAAAAATGTTATCTTCCTGTCGGCAGATGCATTCGGTGTTCTTCCTCCGGTATCCGTTTTAACTCCGGAACAGACACAGTATTATTTCTTATCTGGATTTACTGCGAAGCTTGCCGGTACAGAACGTGGAATCACAGAGCCTACACCTACATTTTCCGCTTGCTTCGGTCAGGCATTTCTGGAACTTCATCCGACCAAATATGCGGAGGAGCTCGTTAAGAAAATGCAGAAGAGCGGTGCGAAGGCATATCTTGTTAATACGGGTTGGAATGGTACAGGGAAGCGTATCTCTATCCGTGACACACGTGGTATTATCGATGCAATTCTGGATGGTTCCATCGCGAGCGCACCGATGAAGAAGCTGCCGTACTTTAATTTTGATATTCCGACAGAGCTGCCGGGCGTGGATCCCAAGATTCTTGATCCTCGTGATACCTATGCAAATGCTTCTGATTGGGATACTAAAGCCAAAGACTTGGCACAGCGTTTTGTGAAGAACTTTGTGAAGTATGAAGGAAATGGGGCAGGTAAGGCATTAGTTTCTGCAGGGCCTCAGTTATAAAATTAACAGAATTGGTTCTTGCTGTAAAATAGTGAGATAATATGATTTTTAAGATGACCCTCGTTGCTTATATAAAGTAACGAGGGTTATTTTTCTGACAAATCCATTGCCGAACGTAAGGCATTTGGAATTGCAGAGTGTATGATGACAGAAATATATTGTACTGTTTTTTCACGGTCACGAATAGAACGATCTACAATCCACTCAACTAACATGCCGGCAATAGCTTCCGTATAGAATTGACTGAGAAATAATTTGAAATCATCAGGTGTGGATAATCTTTGTATTTTCTCTGATTTATCTATAAAAGAGCGTACGATATCAATAAAATCAGCGCAGAAGAATCGTTTTAATTCATCCCGACCAATGGAATGATAAATATTTTGCAGAAAGTCTGCATTCTCCTCTACATAATCCATAACAAACAACATTGCTTCTTCATATTCTGCTATCAAATCAAACTGTTTTACCACCTCAATAGCTTCCTGTTCCAATGTCCATTTGAGCAAAGCATAAATATCCGAAAAATGATAGTAAAAAGTTTTTCGGTTTACGCAGCAATCATTTATAATCTCACTCACTGTAATTTTTGAAAATGGTTTTTTACTTACCTGTTTTTTAAAAGATGCCGCGAGTGTTTTTTTTGTGTTCAAGCTTGTTACTTCATATTTCATCTTCTCACCTCTGTTTTTATTATAAACTTATTAAATATTTTATTCAACGGATAGCGTAGGACATTTGTCCGGTAAATTGCAGGACTATATTTGACCGTCAACTATTTATGATTTGTCCCAAATTCCAACATTTCATTGTAATTTGACCGTGGTATATTGCAGGCGAATTTTTTATAATGCATTCAGAAACCGTCAGAAAGGAGTAAATGATAATGTTTCAACAAAATTATAAGGTTATTTTGGACACCCCATTAGGCAAAAGAAACGGTATATTAGAGCTTGTAATTTTCGAAAGAAAAATGGAAGGATATCTGAATATTTTTCAAAGCAAGGAACCTGTCACGGGAGAATTGAATAGTGATGGCTCGTGTCGACTGAGCGGAAAATTCGTTACGCTGATGAGCGAATTTTATTATGAGGCAACCGGACGAATAAACTGCGACAATATCGAGTTGACACTTCATGGAGGGAACAGTGTCTTTCAAATGAAAGGAGTCGCCATTACTCAAACTCAACAGCATAAGGAGGAAGATCATGAGCTACATTGAAATGGTCCATAGTTATAAGCGATACAAAATAGGAAGTAATGAAATTATTGCCAACCGGGATGTAAGCTTTTTCATTGAAAAAGGTGAGCTGGCAATTATTTTAGGGGCCTCCGGTGCCGGGAAGTCTACAGTATTGAATATACTCGGAGGAATGGACACTAATGATGAAGGCAGAGTAATCATTGATGGAAACGATATTGCCGGCTATACACCAAATGAATTGATTACTTATCGAAGAAATGATGTAGGGTTCGTTTTTCAATTTTATAATCTGGTGCAGAACCTGACTGCAAAAGAAAATGTAGAACTGGCTTCTGAAATTGTAAAGGATGCACTTGATCCTATACAGGTATTAAAGGATGTGGGGCTTGAAAACAGAATCGATAACTTTCCGGCTCAATTATCTGGCGGTGAACAACAGCGGGTGGCGATTGCCCGTGCAGTTGCTAAAAACCCAAAGCTTCTGTTATGTGATGAACCTACTGGAGCTTTGGATTACAAGACGGGTAAGCAGGTACTTCAAATTTTACAGGATATGAGCCGAAAAAAAGGTGCTACTGTAATAATCGTTACACACAATGCGGCCATAGCTCCTATTGCCGACCGTGTAATTCACATGCATGATGCGGGCGTAAAGAATATAGAAATAAATCCGAGCCCCCGAAAAATTGCGGATATTGAATGGTAGGTGAGTATTTTGAGAAAAAAAACGTTATGGAAAGACATAAAAAAATGTTTCTTAAAATCAAAGGGCCGATTTTTTTCGATTATGTGCTTAATCGCGTTAGGATCATTTGCCCTTGTGGGACTTCAGGTAACCGGTCCCAATATGCGTAAGACCGGGGCAAATTATTTTGAGCAGCTTAATCTGGCGGATATTAGTATCATTGGTGACTATGGAATTGATGATGAAAACCAGAAAGCCATTAACCAAGTATCAAGAGCGGATAAGATTGAATATGGCTACTTAAAGGATGCAGTGATTCAGGATACTATTACGAGTATTCGCATTTTTTCCAATTCGGAGGATTTGTCTGCCTATGAAGTCGTGGAAGGAAGGCTTCCCGAGACGGAAAAGGAAATTGCGATTGCTAATTTATATAATGGAGATTACCATATCGGTGATATGATAGCTTTTACTGAAAAAGAGGATATTTCCGGAGAGATAGCCCTTAAAATCCATGAATTTCAGATTGTAGGCTTTGTGAACTCCGGCGAAATGCTTTCCATAATCAATATGGGGCAGTCAACAGCCGGAACCGGAGAATTGCAAGGGTATGCTGTGGTGGATTCTTCTGCCTTTGACTATGATGTTTATATGATTGCCCGGATTTCCTTTGAGGATACAAAAGGTATAGACCCTTATTCAGATGAATATACGGAGCTGATTCAGAATCACAAAAATGAACTGAACGAACTGCTGGTGAACCAGCCATCCCTGCGCTTATCTTCCATCAGGGAGGAATATCAAGAGAAGATTGATGATGGACAGGCAGAAGTGGATAATGCCAAACGAGAGTTGTCCGACGCAAAACAGGAACTCGAAAATGGTGAAAACGAGCTGTCTGATGCTAAACGGAAGTATGCGGATGGTTTAGCTGAATATGAGATGCAGAAAGAGGATGCCAAACGGCAGTTGACCGATGCCGAGGCAAAACTTGAAAATGGTGAAAATGAACTGGCCGATGCTCAACAAAAATATACGGATGGCCTGGCTGAATATGAGACGCAGAAAGCAGATGCCCGGCAGCAGTTAGGCGACGCTAAAGCAAAGCTCGACACCGCTGCCGGACAAATTGCGGCTGGGGAAAGTGAATTGGGCAAGAAGCGGCAGGAATTTGCGGAAGCGGAATCCTCTTTACAGGAAGCGCGCGAAAAACTTGATAAAGGTTGGGACGAATATAACGAGAAAGTGGAGCAGTTGGAAGCATTGAAAGATGCTAAAGCCCAGCTTGATGCGGCGCAAGAAGAATTTGAGGCGGGCGTTGCTGCTGCCGAAGCCGCCACGGGCATGACAATGGCTCAAATAGAAAGTTCGCTCTCAAGCATGAAGGATCAGCTTGATACTTTAAAAACACAATATGAAGAACTTACTCAACTCGCAGCACTAAAAGAAGCGAGAGACGCTGCCGTGGGAACGTCAGAATATGACATGCTCAATCAGCAGTATCAAGTGGTATTGCAAAGCGCCAACTTATCGGAACAAGTGGCCGATACCTTATTCGCTCAGCTTGACGATATGCCGACTCAAATTGCCGCAGCGCAAACGCAATATGCTCAACTTGCGGGACTTGTGACAACCCAAAACACTCTTGAACAAAAATGGGCGGCGTATAACGCTGCTGCTGCACAAGCGGAAGGCGGTGAGGAACAACTTGCCGCTGCCCAACAAACCCTTAAAAACGGAGAGACGGAATACTCTGCCAAGAGTGCGGAACTCGAAAAAGCAAGAAAGCAACTTGCGGAGGCAGAAGGCACACTGGCTTCGGGGAAGCAATCTTATCAGGCGGGTCTTGCAGAATACAACTCAAAAAAAATAGAAGCAGAGACAAAGCTTACTGCTGCCAGGACAGAATTAGAGGATGCCGTAGTAAAAATTGCTGACGGCAAAAATGAACTTGCCGACGGATGGCAGGAATATTATGCTAAAAAAGCGGAGGCTGATACAAAGCTGGCTGAGGCCGAAGCAGAGCTGGCTGATGGTGCGGCAGAAATTGAGGATGGTGAAAAAGAACTGGATGATGGATGGCAGGAATATGAGGAAAAAAGACCGGATGCCGAACAGGAAATAGCTGAAGCCGAAGCCAAACTGGCTGATGCCCGGGAAACGTTGGAAACATTAAAACTGCCAATATACACATTGGATACCAGACGGGAGGTCCCTGGTTCGGAAGGATACCGAATTTATAATAGTGTTTCGACAATCATCGATGCACTTGCGAATGTATTTCCAATATTTCTGTACTTTGTTGCGGCGCTGGTAACGTTGACTACAATGACCCGGTTTGTAGATGAAGAACGGGTGAATTCCGGCACATTGAAAGCATTGGGTTATGATAATAAAGATATAATTAAGAAATTCACAGTTTATGGCTTTTGGGCAAGTTTTATAGGGGCGGCCATAGGAATTGCAGCCGGGCATACCTTGTTACCGATGATCGTATATAGCGCTTATGGGCATAGTTTTACTATTCCACGGATTGAACTGGATTTTTTCCCTGGAATTACAGCAATCGCTCTCCTATTGGCATTCGTAAGTGCTGTACTCCCTGCTTGCTTCGTCGCTGCAAAGGAATTAAAAGAAAAGCCTTCGGCGCTTTTGCAGCCCAAGCCTCCAGAAGCCGGGTCAAAGATTTTTTTAGAACGTGTCCACCCGGTTTGGGACAGAATGAATTTTACACATAAGGTAACTGCTCGCAATATTTTCCGGTATAAAAAACGTATGCTGATGACCATATTTGGAGTATGCGGCGCTGTAACATTACTATTTGCAGGTTTCAGCGTACAGCATTCCATTTCCGGAGTAAATGACAGGCAATTTGGTGACATTATTCAGTATGATTTAATTATAGCCAGAAACGACAATTTGAAGGCAGAACAGGAAAAAGAGATCGAGGAGCTTTTGAAAACTGACAAAATTAAACAGCAAATGCCAATCTTTTATGATGAGATGACAAAAGTTGCAGGAAACAATCAAGATAAACAAGATATTAAATTGATTGTTCCCAAAGATGCCGATGCATTTAAGGAATATATTAGCCTGACGAACCGATCAACCGGAGAAGAACTGAATCTTTCTACCGATGGAGCTATACTTTCAGAGCGCCTTGCAAAGCTGCTGAATGTAAAAGCAGGAGACACTATAACAATGACGGATTCTGAAAATCAGGAGCGAGAGATAACGATTTCTAATATTACAGAGATGTATACAGGCCATTTCATTTTTATGGATACAAAATACTATCGAACTGTTTTTGGAAAGGCATATTATTCTAATGCTAATCTGGTAACATTAAAGGATCGTTCCACAGAAAATGCAAACGAGCAGGCGAATAATTATATGAAATTGGATGGTGTGAAAGGCGTAGTCCAGAATACTACACTGATTAATCAAATCAATACCATCGTCCATTCTTTGAATAAGATTATGCAAATATTGATTTTAGTAGCTATATTACTGGCTATGGTGATATTGTTCAATTTGACAAATATCAATGTATCGGAACGAATTCGGGAATTATCTACTATCAAGGTGCTTGGTTTTTATAATAAAGAAGTAACGATGTACATTTATCGGGAAACCATTCTTCTGACTATGCTTGGGATCTTGGTGGGATTCGGCCTTGGAGACGCTCTATTCCTATATATTATTTCCGTTGTGCCGCCTGATGATATAATGTTTAATCCGGCATTAGGTGCAAAGGCATTCCTTGTTCCGGTATTGGTAGTATGTAGTATTACCGTGGTACTCGGCATGATAATCAATCGCAGGCTCAAAAATGTCAATATGCTGGAGGCATTAAAATCGGTTGAATAACAACATACTTTATATATTAATTTTTTATTTTTATATAGTTTTATATAGTTTTTTTGTTATAATTGTAAAAAAGAAAGATTACTTGACTGTCAATAAAGGTGAGGTACTGAAATGGCTAACTGGAAACGTAATGCAACTTTATATATCATTGGGCAGTTCGTGTCAATGTTCGGCTCGATGCTCGTGCAGCATGCTATAACATGGCAAATTACACTCGAAACCAAATCGGGTGTGATCATGACGCTGTTCACCTGCGCCGCGCTGTTGCCAATGACGCTTATTTCGCCGTTTGCGGGTGTATGGGCGGACAGGCACAATCGCAAGCACCTTATCATAATATCCGATGCGTGCATCGCGCTGATAACGCTCGGCTTGGCAGTCGCGTACATCTCCGGATACAAAAATATCTGGCTTATGTTCATAGTTGTAATTGCGAGGTCGTTCGGACAAGGTATACAGCAGCCCGCAGTATCTGCAATGATACCGCAAATCGTACCGACGGAGAGTTTGCAGCGATTCAACGGCATACAAAGCTCAATCCAGTCGTTGAATATGTTTGTCGCACCGATGGCGGCAGGTGCATTGCTGTCGTTCCTATCGATTGAATATATTTTCTTCGTTGATGTGGTAACTGCGGCAATAGGCATAAGCATAGTTTTGATATTTGTTAAGGTGTCCGGCGTTCCCCGCACAGAGGAATTAAAGCATGGCGTACAGGCATATTTTCACGAACTGCGCGAAGGGCTGCGATATATCAATTCCAAGGCGTGGTTGAAACTTATTATCATTTACAGTGCGTTCTTCAGCTTTTTCGCATCGCCCGCCGCTTTGCTTACTCCACTTCAGACAGCCCGCACATTCGGCGATGATGTATGGAGGCTGACTGCGATTGAAATTGTATTTTCAATCGGCGCAGTCGTAGGCGGCATATTAATTTCTGTGTGGGGCGGTTTCAAAAACAAGGCGCACACTATTGTCATGGCTTGTGCTCTATTCGGCTTGACAGGTTTTCTGCTCGGTGTAGTGCCGAATTTCTGGATATATTTAGGTGTAATGCTCATCTGCGGAGTTACTATGCCGTTGTTCAACACGCCGAGTATGACTTTGCTCCAGAGCAAAATTGAGCCGGACAAAATGGGACGGGTATTCAGCGTGATGATGATGTTCGGTGGGTTGGCAATGCCGCTCGGAATGGTTGTATTCGGTCCCTTGGGTGATTTGGTGCGAATTGAGTGGCTGTTGATCGCGTCCGGTATAGTCATATTTGTCAGCGGTCTTGCGTTACTCAGGGCGCGTTCGGTGATTGAGATAGGTAAAATGTAGTATTAACAACATTGCTTTTTGCAGTATGGCATTTTATTTGTTTTGGCTTGATTTTCACATGAAATCATGATACACTACTGAAAACTGAAAATACCCGTGAGGGAGTAGTTAGCGCAAATATGTGCGGCAAGTCAACATGCTGACCTGCAACGGTCTGGCTTGTCTTAAAAAACGAGACTCATGTATAACTTTTACAGCTATACATGGTCGTTATTATTTATCAAAGTCCAAGTATATGCTCGTATGAGTAATGCTTGGGTTTTTTCTTTTGCAAATAACATCTTGTAAAGGAGAACATACGATGAATTTGATGGAATTACTCCTTATTGCCATTGGGCTTTCTATGGATGCTTTTGCCGTAGCCGCCTGTTTCGGACTGACCATGCCTAAAGCAACCATACAAAAAGCATTGATTGTCGGTTTGTACTTTGGCTTTTTTCAAGCGGTTATGCCGCTTGCCGGATATTGGCTTGCCACACAGTTTGCTGATAAAATAATTGCGTTCGATCACTGGATCGCATTTGTCTTGCTCTGCTTTATCGGCGGCAAGATGATCGTGGAAAGCTTTAAAAAAGAAGGTTGTGCGGACAGGGAATGTCCTGCTGAAATATGTACGGACAGAGGATGCCCCAGCGGAGAACGCCCTGAAAAGGAAGAAGTCTCTTTAAAACCAGGGAAAATGCTGCCTCTTGCTCTTGCTACAAGCATTGATGCACTGGCGGTAGGCGTGTCATTTGCGTTCCTTAATGTTAATATTGTCCCGGCAATTTTATCCATCGGGATTATTACACTGACTTTATCTGTACTGGGCGTGAAAATCGGTAATATTTTCGGTGTAAAATTCAAATCGAAGGCTGAACTTGCCGGCGGTATTATATTGGTTTTAATGGGTTGGAAGATATTGCTTGAGCATATGGGGATACTTAGTTTATAAAACCCTAATCCCACTTTGTCTAATGAGATATGTAAGTCTTGACTTCATTTCAGTATCATAGTATGCTATAATAGTCCCGTTTGGGACGGTATATAATAAGACTAAATAAGGAGGCCGACTGTGACCAGAGAAGAAAAGAATGCGAATGAGTATTTACGTACTTACTTTGAACTTAATGCCCAATATGAAGCATACGCGAAAAGTCTCGGTATGTCTTACAGCACATTATGTGCGCTTCGGATTATCCTGGAACACGATGGGAATTGTACGCAGAGGACCATCTGTGAATACACTTTTCTTCCCAAACAGACGGTCAATGCTATCGTGACCGGCTTGCTGCGTCGCGGAGTAATCAGAATGGTCGAACTCGATTCCGACAGGAGGCAAAAGGTCATTCATTTTACAGACAAAGGGCGGGCATTTGCTTTTGAAATGATTCAAAAGATCAAAAATGCGGAAAGTAAAGCAATGGAAAGCCTGGATGAAGAGGAGAGGACAGCTATGCTGACGGCCGCAAAATTATATGTGAACCGTTTGTGCGGCTATTTATTGGAATAGTTTTAATAAATCTATTGCAATATTGATAATTCGAGAATTGAAAGGAAGTAATACAATATGGAAAAAGGTCAGAAAGCCACAGTCATCGTTTTAATCTGTGGTGCTTTTTTGTCGGTATTAAACCAAACATTAATGAATCCGGCTATCCCCTCGGTCATGACCGAGCTGAAGATTAATGCTACCACTGCACAGTGGCTGGTTTCAGGCTTCACTTTGGTAAACGCCATTATAGTGGCTGTTTCGGCGTTTTTAATGGACCGATTTTCTACGAGGAAATTGTTCATCACCGTTTTCGGCTTATTTTTTGCCGGTAGCCTGCTTGCAGCTTGGGGAATCAATTTTCCTGTTTTGCTCGCCGGACGCATATTGCAAGCGGTATGTGCGGGCGTTATGCTGCCAATGTCAATGACTGTGCTGCTCCTCATTTTTCCTCACGGAAAGCGCGGCAGTGCAATGGGAATGTATAACTTTGTTATAATGTTCGCCCCCGCAATGGGTCCTGCAATTTCCGGCATCCTTACAGATATGGTAGGCTGGCACGTTATGTTTCTGATTATGGCGGTGTTGGCGGCGATCATTATACTTATTGCAGCATTTTCAATAAAAAATTTCGGCAAGACAAAGCCGGTTTGTCTCGATAAAATATCAGTTGCGGAGTCATCCCTGGGTCTTTTTTTCCTTCTTTACGGCTTTTCTATGTTTGGTAAGATTGAAACATTGCCTGCCGCGGTCGTGCTGATCGTCCTGGGTGCCGGGACACTTATTGCCTTTGCTCGCCGCCAGTTTAAGCTTACAGAGCCATTTTTAGAGCTTAAAGTGCTTTTTGATAAGCAGTTCCTATATGGGATTGTGATATCCATGCTGATATCAGCATCCCTTGCGGCAGTGTCTCTCACCCTTCCGATCTATGTCCAAACCGTACGCGGATTTTCAGCTACGATTTCAGGACTGATTATGGTTCCCGGTTCGATTCTGGGCGCAATCGGAGGATACTTTGCAGGAAATTTACATGATAAATTCGGGGCGCGTTACCTTTCGATCGCAGGAGTAGCATTGTTGTCGATCGGCTCTTTGGGAATGGCGTTGTGGGGATTTGAAACTCCCATCGCATTAATGATTATTGTTTACTGTGCCCGTTCTTTTGGCTTGATGATTGCCAATACGCCGATTAACATTTGGTCAATCAGCAATCTCCCGGATGAGATTCTGCATCATGGAAATGCGGTATCAAGTGCTATGCGTCAAGTCGCTTCGACCTTTGGGGTGGCGCTGATGGTGTCCGCCATGTCGCTGGCCACAAATTTATACGCCTCCGATAATTTTGTAAAGTCGCAGCTAATAGGGATTCATGTTGCATTTTATCTCAGCATTGTAATCGCCGTTATCGGCCTTGTGTTGGTTATTATTAAGGTAAAAGACCGCGAGAAGAGCGATAGTATTTTCGAAAGTAAAATGATATCGGAGCTAGATGCGGCAATGCATTCAAACCCATACACTGTGTCGTCCGGTGATTCAATTGAACGGGTAATTGAGAAATTTATTGAATACCGCACAAGCGGGTTGCCTGTCATAGACAATGGAAGGCACATTATCGGCTATGTATCCGATGGAGATGTTCTGCGGTATATGGCAAAACAAGATGTACATGTTATCGGGGAGTCATTTTCTGTCGTGCTGCCTGACAACGAAGCGTTTGTGTCCAAAGCCAGGGAGCTTTTGCAAAGAAATGTAATGGAAATAGCAACGAAGCGCACTATAACGGTGGAACTCAGCACTTCGCTATCAAAGGTCTGCCAACTGTTTTATGAACACAAGCTGAGCAAAGTTCCGGTAACGCAAAATGGTGTTCTTGTGGGAACGATCAGCAGGGGCGATACTATGCGCTATCTGATGAAACGATTGCCGTTTAGCACTTAGATTAAAACGAGCTGAACAGTAAGATGTCACCGCGATTGAATGAGAGGCGGTGAAACGATATGAGAATTTTATCCGGGAATTTTGATTTGTCATTTGCAGATCTTTGTTCCCGGATTCTTTGCGTCTTTAAGTGTGTGAGAAGCGATGAAATTTAATTTATTTAGTTTATATATTGACAAACAAAATAAAAGGAATTATAATTTGTTTTGTTAGATAACTCATAAACTAAATAAATTAAAACGGAGGTAAGAGAAATGAATAGAAATAATATATTGAATAAGTTAATGGAGATCACCCATCAACCCTTTTTGATTTTTGCTAATCAGGTAGAAGAAAAGACGGATAATGCTTTTGAAACCTTGCGGTTATTATCAAAAGAAGATGGTGTGACGGCAGGGCGTATTTCTGAATTCTTAGATATCAAGCCATCAAGCGTCACTCAAATCATCAAAAAGCTTGAAATGGCAGGAACGGCTGAACGTGTGAAATCAGAAGAAGATGCCAGGGTTACGTTTGTCAAGCTGACTGAGAAGGGTTATGAAAGTATAAAAGATCGCGGCGAGATTTCTTCAAGTCTTAAAGATGAGTTATTCAGAGGTTTTGCTGAAGAAGAACTGGAAAAGTTATATGAATATTTATCACGTATTGCAGATAACATTTCAAGCGATGAGTTCCGATTAAAATTAAATGAGATTTTCGGTGATGATAAGCGTTGGCAACATTTTGGCCAAATGTCAGCTCACCTCGGGCGTGCACGTGAACAAATGCTAGAGCGTAATGGATTCGGCGGCTTTGGTGGATTTGGAGAGGATTTTCATGGCGGATTTGGCAGAGATGGTAAATTCTTTGGAAGGGGGCGTAGATAATGGGTGGCGGAAGACCGGATGATACAGTCAGAAAAGATAGTACGAAGTTTTCGCTTAGACAATTTGTCGGGCTGATCGCAACAACGAAACCAAAGTATTTTCTTTTGATAATAGGAATACTGCTGTTAATAGTATCCTCAAGTGTTCAAATTTATGTACCCCAGTTAGCATCGTCATTAGTCAATAACTTTTCAAAAGGAATCGATTATCCGTTGCTGTTAAAGGTAGTCTTATTGTTCGTATCTTCTGCGATTATTTCGGCAATTGGCGGAACGGTTCTTGGTATTTTTGGGGAAAATGTCATTCAAAACCTGAGAAAAAATCTCTGGTTTAAATTGACAACGTTAAAGGTAAACTATTTTGATGCCATTAAAGCCGGTGAGATTTCAAGCCGTTTAGTAAATGATACATCACAAGTAAAACAGTTACTTGCTAATACTTTTCCACAAACCATATCCAGCATTATCCTGGTTTTAGGTTCTGTCTATATGATGCTTAAAATGGATTGGCAAATGTGCTTGGCAATGCTGGTAACTGTTCCGATTGTACTGATCATTATGCTGCCGATCTTTGGATTTGGAACAAAAGTCGGACATATGAGACAGGACGCTCTTGCGGAATTTAATGGGATTGCCAGCGAAACATTAAGTGAGATTCGCCTTGTAAAAACTTCTAATGCAGAAAAACAGGCACAAATGCGCGCTAATCACGAAGTGGATAAGTTATTCAAAGTCGGCAAAAAAGAGGCGGTCTTCGATGCAACAATGCAACCAATTATGATGATGGTGATGATGAGCATGATCTTTGGCTTATTAGCTTATGGTATGCATCGAATTGCTATTGGGGCAATGGCGATCGGGACATTGATGAGTTTCCTAATGTACTTGTTTAATCTGATCGGAGCAATGCCGAGTGTTGCGACCCTATTTACCGAGATGGCAAAAGCGGCCGGCTCAACGAAGCGGGTTCAAGAATTACTGGACGAAGAGCCTGAAGATCTGCAGGGCGGAGAAATTATCGATTTGTCCGGTAAAAAGCTTAAAGTTACTAATATTGATTTTGCGTATGAAAATGATGAACCGATTTTAACCGGTGTGTCTTTTGAGGCAAAACCAAATCAGATTATTGCTTTTGCCGGCCCGTCTGGCGGAGGAAAGTCAACAATATTCAGTTTGCTTGAAAGATTCTATGATCCTGGTCGCGGCGTTATAGAATTTGGAGATAAAAATATCCAAGATATTAATTTGACGGATTATCGCAGCCAAATAGGTTTTGTTTCGCAAGACAGTGCGATTATGGCGGGTACGATCAGAGATAATCTTACTTATGGATTAGATAAAGAATTTAGTGATGATGAATTATGGAATGTTTTAGGACTTGCTTACGCTCGTAAGTTTGTCGAAGAAATGCCGGATGGATTGTTGACTGAAGTGGGTGAACGAGGTGTTAAGATTTCCGGTGGTCAGCGGCAGCGGATTGCCATTGCCCGAGCATTCTTACGTAATCCCAAAATACTAATGCTGGATGAAGCAACGGCCAGTCTTGACAGTGAATCGGAAATGATGGTGCAGAGTGCGTTAGCTAATCTGATGAAAGGGCGTACTACTTTGGTGATTGCCCACAGACTTGCCACTATTGTTGACAGCGATAAGATTTATTTCCTTGAGAAAGGCAAGATTACAGGGAGCGGAACCCATGATGAGCTCGTTGGAAGTCACGAAACTTATGCGAAATATGTAAGTGAGCAATTCAGAGTGGATACTCCGCTAGTATCTTTCTAGTGTAGGGAAGAAATATATGAGCGGAAGATAAATCAGCGGTTGTAAAATAAGTAACCTCCGGCAGTTATTACAGGATGCCGGAGGTTTTGTGAACTAAAGGAATACTAAACTTTTTATATACTGTTTATTTTTTAGCAATGATATCAGGCGTTTGCTGTTCCTCATATATCTTCAGAAGAACTTTTCGATGTTCTTCCTCTGCACGCTTTATCTTAGACCAGTAAGCGCGTTCTTTTTCATTCTTATATGTATGAATTCTTTCGATAATAAAATTTATTGCAATTCCGAAGATAATTATAATTCCACCGACAAAAGAAGCTCTTGAGAAGTGATCGCCAAATATAAGATCCAAAAGAATTCCTGTAAATACCTGACCGACAAAGGTAAGCAGAGTCAGGTAAAATGCAGATATCCTTGGAACGGTAAGATTGCAAAGAAAGATAACTGCCACACCGAATATGCCGCCAAAGTAGATCCATGGATGAAAGGCGGAAATTGAAGGAATGGAAGAAAACTGCTTGGCAAAAAGTGCAACAATAATGGTGATGGGTAAGCCGACCAGATGATTTATCAGCGAACCACGAAGTGCACCGGTTTTTTCAGCCAGACGTGCATTCACACTTCTGGATAGAACAACGGAGATACCGGCGCAAAAAGAAATGAAAACAGCGATGATTGCCCCTGCAACACTTTGGTCAAGCATTAACAGTATTCCGAGAAATGAGACCGCAAATCCAAGAATGGAATTCTTGTTAAAGGATTGCTTTTTCATCCCGAACAGACCGTAAGTATCGATGAATAGAGAAGTGACAGTCTGCCCCAATAGACCCAAAGCTACGATACTTGTCACGCTGATATGTCCGTAGGCAAGATTATTAAATACAGTTGTGCAAACACCAATGGCACCACCTAGATAAATCCATTTGGGATGATGACCATGGAGCGGATTCTTTTCCTTTTGTGTCAGGCAAAGAAGGAAAGCAGATATGGAACCGACCACATGAATAATGACTGCAGCAAGAATCGCGCCATATTGATCTGACAGATTCCCATTTACTGATATCATGATGGATAATAGGATACCGGTTAATAAAGCTAATAATTGATACATAGTTAAACACCTCTTATTATAAGAATATAGCACTCGTATGAAAAACGCATAGGACATTTGTCATGGTATTTTAACAATAGTCTGATATAATAAAAAAGGGTGATTGTATATGAAGAAGATTCCGTTTACGGAAGAACATAGGGCCATACTACAGGTGTATGGTTTGCAGGATATATCAGTGAATGATTGCACATGTGTAAGGTATGAAGCAGGAGAGAGAGTTACGGAAGAAGGCTCTCTTATCTCCAGGCTGGCACTTGTAACAAAAGGGCGTGCTAAAATATGTCGTACTGCATTAAACGGGAAGAGCCTGATTTTGTGCTACTATATTTCGGAAGGTGTAATTGGAGAGATTGAACTTTTGACAGGGCAGAGTATTGCTACAACTACTGTTGTTGCTATCTCAGATTTTGAATGTGTGACGGTAGAATATAGAAAGTGTATGGAAGAACTGGAAAAGAATCTTGTTTTTTCCAACAAAATTGGTGCTATCCTTGCAAGGAAAATGTCAGAGAGCGAAGAAAATTATGTTGCCTCAGCATTGCATTCCGGGGAACAGAGACTTTGTTCCTATATTCTGAAAAATTCACATCGCAATTATTTTTCCGATGTATTGTCAGATGTGTCCTGTTCAATTGGTATGAGTTATCGCCATCTGTTCCGGTTGCTGGATCAGCTGTGTAAAGACGATATATTAGAAAAAAGAAAGAATGGTTACAAGATACAGAAGCACGGAGAATTGGTCAGACGAACCCATGCAGAACACCTTGTTAAGAAGTGAACATGGAAATGTGATAATAAGGTATTGAAAGGATAAAGGACTATGTATACCAAAAATTCTTTAGTCAAATATAAGAAATTGCTGTTGGGGCTTGCTTTGCTGATATTTGGAGCTGTGGGATGCGGCAATGTATCTCAGTCTATTCCGAAGAGCGGAACAAGTGAAGAGATACAGGATAATCAGGGAACGAATGAGGAAATTGAGAGAGAGTCAAAAGAAATAGCGGAGTGTTATCGGGGGATTTACGAGCAGGCAGTAGAAGCTGGCATGCTTGGAACGTTGGACACTGCGAAAAAGATTGTAGAATGTCTGGGAGACGCCGGATATGCGGCAGTGGATGCTGAAAATCAGGTTAATATGGTTAATTCTGAAAAAGTAAAGGCATTTATCGGAGATGTTGAAGGGAATGTGGATGCGGAACTTACCATAATCTGTGTAGCGGCCGCCGGGGGCTTTACCCGGTTTGACTTTCAGACATCGGAGGAAGCGGTCTGGGTAACACGGAGCTATCTTTTGTGGAATGGTAAAAGCCCCGAGATTAATTCGAAAGAGAGGTATCGTGCTGAGAATTGGGATTATTCGCAGGAAGGGTATTTGTTCTTCGAAAAAAATCATATGTCAGGATATGACGGAGCATCCGGTTATACCGCTTTGCGGGTAGATCAACTGGATGAAAGGTGCAGAGAGCTGAACCGCCAATATCTGCTTCCGATCGGATATGGATCAAATAATATGTTTATTACGGAGTGGAATGAACAGGATTACGAAGAACTGGATTTTTATGATATGTTTCATATTTTATACCCGTTAGTATATGGAATGCCGACGCCTTACGAGGTATCTTATGAAGGAGAATTATACTATGTTCCGCAGGAAGAATTTGAAAGAGTGGTAATGTCTTATTTTAAGATTGACAGTGAAACCTTGCGAAGCAAGACGATGTATCTTGAGGACAGCAAGATCTATAAATATCGAACAAGAGGATTTAACGACTGGGGAAATAGCCCGAATATCCCATATCCTGAGGTAGTGCAATATGAGGAAAATGCGGATGGAACTCTTACGCTGACTGTTAATGTCGTGTATCCGGTGGAAAAAATATCTTGCGCATTTTCACATGAGATAGTGGTTCGTCCGCTGACGGATGGAAGGGTACAGTATGTATCCAACCATGTGATCCGGTCTGCGGATAACATTCAGCCGTCGTGGTATACAGACCGGCTGACGGAAGAAGAGCGGGAAGAATTTTATGGAGAACCGGAATAAATAGAACTACTTCCAGCCTGAAAGCCAGGATTTGTCATTTGCGATGGCAGTTACTACTTCCTCTCCGGATTTGAAATTATCAAAGGTTCCGTTATTGATTTCGCTGATGGCTTTACTTAACAGGTCTTCGTAATATGCCTCAGGAGTTATATCGGTTGTGGTTTGACAGGAATGCTGCCTTGATTCGGAAGAAGCGATCCGTGCGTATTCGTTTTTCACCTGGTCTATGAGTTTATCGCGGTTCATATAATTGACTCCTTTATATTTATTATTTATATAAATAGATTATTTTTTGTCATCGCCGGGATTTTTTCTGCTGCCGGATTGCTTCTTGGCATTTCGGCTTTCTCCATCTAATGCGCTCTCGGCTAAGGTAGGACCGCCATTTGATTTTTTCTTACGGATTGACTTGGGGTCAAGTTGTGAATCTTTTGCCATAATTATTCTCCTTAATATTGATAAAGTTACCATCGTTTGACAAGGTCACTCACGATCGGATAAGACTTTGTCAAACGATGTTAGTATGTGCAGGTAAAAAAATATTATACAGAAATAGCATTGTGCAGCCACACGTATAAAAACGTACCTTTTGCAAATCATAATGGGTATAAAATCGTTAAGTAAGGATGGTGAATTATGGCGAAAGCAGGTATGAGAAGACCGGATCCGAAGGAGCCGCATGGAACAGAAAGCAATAAAAAAATGAAAATAAAAAAGAATGAAACGGAACCGGTACCCGAGATCCAGGGAAAGGCTAAAGCAGGGCATAATAAGGCGAATAACCTGTAGGAGACGGTACCGGAAGACAAGAAGGGTGACAAAAGATGAAAATAGTAATTACAGCAAGAGAATTTTCCGTACACGATGCAGGCTTACTGGAAGGACTTGTAAAGGCTGGTCATGAGGTGGCCGATTACAGCGGGGAAAGTATGGGAACAGGTACCGCGGAGTATATCGTATATAGGGCAGCAGAAGATGCGGATATCGCGATTACCGGTCTGGAACCCTATAACGAGGAAGTGATTAGAAGGTGTCCTAAGTTAAAAATGATATCCCGGAGGGGTATTGGATATGACTCCGTGGATTTGGCAGCTTGTAAGCAAAGAGGAATTATTCTGGCGAGAACCGCAGGAATGGTAGAGGAAGCCGTAGCGGAACATGTTATGGCATATATTCTTCATTTTGCGCGCAATGTGGAAATGCAGAGTATGGCGATGCATGACAGGCAGTGGAGCAGAATTATGATGGCGGGTGCAAAGACAAGGACCTTGGGACTGATCGGTTTTGGCGGGATCGGTATGGAAATCGCTAAAAGAGCCGTTTCGTTTGGCATGAAAGTAATTTATTATTGCAGGCACCCGAAAGAGGAATGGGAGAAGGAATATCATGCCGTTTATTGTGACTTGGACCAACTATTGTCGGTAAGCGATTACGTTTCGGTAAATGTTCCTTTGACAGAAGAAACCAGAGGAATGTTCGGTGAGGAGCTGTTTCGAAAGATGAAGCCGGAGAGCATATTTATCAATACTGCGCGCGGGCCGGTTGCGGATGTTGCAGCGCTGAAGCAGGTATTGCAGGAAGGAAGAATCCGCGGTGCTGCAATCGATGTATTCGATGCGGAACCATGTACGGATTCTCCGTTAATTGGATGTCCCAACGTTATTCTCACCCCACATACTGCATCTTATACGAGTGAGCACTTCGACGAAATGAACAGAGCCGCTGTTCAAAATGTTATCGATTTTATAAATAATAAGCTGTCTCCGGGAAATAGGGTGATTTAGCAACTGGTGAAATTCCTAAATCATAGTTTCATCCTTCAGAATATCCCCGATATCCGCATTGCAGATTTTCAGGCCTCCCAGATAATAGGCGAGGCTGACAGAAAGCAGGATAAATATTGTGAAAATGAGTATTGGAATTATCGGCGCTGCAGCAATGAATTCCTTTACCGGAATGGAGGCGGTATTCAAGGCGGCTGCCACAATAGGGATATTTATGACCAGGCTGAAAACAATCGGGCGGAGGGCGACAATCAACGTTTCCATAGCAAGAATTTTTTTCATTCCTTTCGGAGACAAACCGACGGAAAGGTATCTTGCGAATTCCTTTCTCCGCTGATAAATCTGCCCCAGCGTAGAAGAGAATACATTTGCGATCCCAATACATGATAATAATCCCGCAAAAGCCCCCATTAAGAACCTATGGGCCCTTCTGACAGAGGAGTCAAAAATCTCCTCTGTCAGTTTGCTGTCCAAGGTATAGCTGTTCTTTTCCTGTAAAAGGATCTTAATATCATTTTGTACGGCTGCATCGTAAGATTTGGAAACGAGCTTTATGTTATAGAAGCTTTCAGTATAGGGAAAGCTTTCGGCTAAGTTAACGTAAAAATCCTGCGGAATTATTAAGGATAAGGAATAATCGATAAGTTCCTCTTTTATCGCAGGGAGAGTGGTTGTAAATGCAGATACGGTGACAGGCATATCTCCTCTGTCAGGCATAGCTTCATTTCGAAGCTGCAGCGTTAAGGGCATCCCCTCCTTCAATATAGGGATATACATTCTATTTAGGCGGTCACTATGGAAGCTGTCCCAGATAATATTTACAGCGGTAGAGTCCTTTGCGGAAAGCCCCTTGCTGGAGCAGTAGTCCTTATAGCTTTCGTTATCCAAAACATAAATCGGTACGTCGAAAGAATAGCGCCCATCACCTTCAGCCTTTATACTGTCTGAAAGGTTATCAATACCTAGTTTCAACAACTCTTCACTCAGCATATTGGGTAAAAGGCTTGTAGATGCCGTGATTTTTTTGTATAAGATACAACTTTCCACGCCGTCAAGATTTTTGATTTCTCTTAGTAAATTCTCTTCCTCATCCATATCCGGAACGGAAAGCATCATATCCCACTTATCCCGGTAACGTTCAAAGTAAGTATGCTTCGTGCTGATACCTGAAATGGCTTCCAGATTGAGGAAGCTTATAAAGGCCAGGGCGGATAAGGTCAGCGACAGGGTAGATGTCCTGAACACTCTTTTACGTGAGTGGATTGATTTTATGGATAATTCTCCATAAATTCCAAATAAAAAAGAAAACACGCGGTAAGGCTTCATGCTTTCTACGGGCGGTTCCCCACCGTAATGGATTGCATCGAGAGGCGTCAAACGGCTGATTCGCCTTGCCGGTAACCATGCGGAGATGAGAACGGTCGCTATAGACAGCAGAAGAGCAGCCGCCATAATGACGGCATGATAGCGAAATACCACTTCGTATTTCCTTACGGACGCCGTTACAAAGATAATAAGCTGCATAAAGCCGTAACATAGTCCGATTCCGGATAATACACCTGCTGCAATAGGCGCGATGCAGAGAATAAGAGTTTCCTGCAATAAGAATGTGCGTATCTGATTAGGGGTTGCTCCGGCGCTTTGCAAGATACCTAACTGATGCAAGCGGCTGTTCATGGAGACTTCGAAGGCATTGTGTATCATAACCGTAAGCGAGAGGCAGATGACGATTAAGATAAAAACATAAGCGACAACGAGCGGCTCTATACTCCCGGTAGAATTCTCATCCATCAGAGATTTCCGGTATACTCTGTCTATCCATATATTATAAAAAATTCCGCAGACCAGCGATAATAAGATAGCGGATAAGAAGGAAATCGCAGCCAAAAAAATACTGCTTAACTTATTTCGTTTGATATATCGGATCGAATACTCCATCCACATGTTTTTTCCTCCTGTTATTTCCTGATTCTTTCATCCGACACAATATTACCATCCTCTAAGCGGAGGATTCGGTCGGCCTGCAAAGCAATATTTTCGTCATGGGTTACGACGAGAAGAGTTTGGTTATATTTTTTATTGGAGTATTTTAGCAGTTCGATAATATCATGACTGTTCTTGTTATCCAGATTCCCGGTAGGTTCGTCGGCTAATACGAGAGCGGGGGCATGAATCAGCGCCCGTCCGATGGAAACCCGTTGCTGCTGTCCGCCGGATAATTGCTTCGGTAAATGCGTCTTGCGATCTTGCAGTCCCAAAATGCCGATCAGCTCGTTTAGACGTTCTTCATTTACTTTTTGGCCGTCTAACTTCAGTGGAAGGGTTATGTTTTCTGTTACATTCAATATGGGAATGAGATTGTAGAACTGATAGATCAGGCCAACCTGCCGCCTCCTGAAAATCGCCAGTTCCTCCGGAGTTCTCTGAAAGATTTCTTTACCGTCTATTGTTATTGTTCCAAAGCTGGGCTTTTCCACCCCTCCGATTAAGTGAAGCAGGGTAGATTTCCCTGAGCCGGATTGTCCTATGATTGCGACAAATTCCCCCTTTTCTACGCAAAAAGAAATGTCGTTTAAAGCTGTTACTCTATTCTCATCGCTGCCGTAGGTTTTGCATAAGTTTTCGATTTTTAATATTTCCATGATAGCCCTCCGAAACCCTCCTAAAATAAATTAAAATAATTATAGCATTTCCTATGTGACAGCTCCATGACTGTTTTATTACAAAATTGTCACGAACGAAAGTGTGCTTCGCACACTCTCGCGGACAAATCCTCGGCAGCACAGCTTTACAAGATCTTTCCTGTGAAATAAAAAAGAAGCTTTGATTAAACAGCTCCTTTATAAAAACGTATATGAAATTCGGCTCCGTAAGGATTGCTGTTTTGTGCTTTTATTGTCCCGTTTTGTCTGCTGATGATCATGCGGGAAAGAGCCAATCCGATTCCCATGTTTCCCGGACCTGAATTCTTCCCTTTGTAAAAGCGTTCAAATAAATGGGGTAAGTCTTCGATGGCAATGCCTGAGCCGGTATCCGATATGATGATTTCTGCGTAAAGAGGATTTTCGGAAGCTGTAATTTTTACGGCTCCATTTTCCGGTATATGCTCCAGACAGTTTTTGAGGATGTTGCCTATCGCTTCCATAGACCAGAAGAAATCTCCCTTAAAACAAACGTTATCTGCTATGGTGATTTCCAGGGCTATGTCTTTTATCTCCAGCAAGATTTCCAGAGGAGCCAGAGATTTCTGAATCAGCTCTTTTACCTTTATGGGAGTTTGTTCGAAGGCAACGACGCCGGATTCCAGCTGGGCTATCTTCAGCAAAGCGGCTATCAGCCATTCAATGCGGGTGAGGAGACTGACGATTTCCCTTATATATTCGCTTCTTTGCTCCGGCTGCAATTCTTTCCGTCCAAGACGTGGAACGAGCATGCGGATGGAGGTAAGGGGCGTTCTGATTTGATGGGAGATATCGGCGATGGAGCTGCTCAAGTGACTTTTCTCCTTTTGCAGCAGTTCGGTTTGTTCCTGTAAACGCATGGTCATTTTATATATTTCACTGGAAAGCAGAGCCAATTCGCCTTCCTTATCCGGAGCGAAATTCGTTCTTTGCCTGCTATGGAGAATGGAGTCCACCTGATTGCTTAATGAAGAAATAGCCTTGTACCGCTTCGTGGTAAATCCCATAAACAATGATAAGGCAACCGCACATACTGCTAAAACATAGACGGCCGCCGAAGCGCTGAGCAAAAAGGACCCAGAGACGGCAAATAAGGTAAATAGTGCATAGAGTGCTAATAAATTTTTTATCTCAGGATTTCTAAGAAGATGCATATCAATGACCGTTCCCTTTCCAATATATTAATTTATTCTCCCAGCATATATCCTAATCCCCGGATGGTTCTTATGATTGTTGGGGAAGTAGGATCCTCTTCGATTTTGTCGCGAAGCCTTTTGATATAGACGGTTAAGGTATTGTCATATACATAATCTCCGGCTATATCCCAGATTTCTTCAAGCAGACGGTTTCTGGACAATACGGTGCCCTGATGGTTAAAGAACACTAATAATAATCGATATTCCAGCGGAGACAGAAGTATTTCGTGTCCATTCCTGGAAACAACAGCTTTCAAAGTGTCTATCTTCAGTCCTGCGGTTTCGAATACAACAGGGCCTTTCCCGTTGCGGCGCAGAACATTTTTTATCCTGGATATTAATTCCATTGGCCGAAATGGTTTTGTAATATAGTCGTCGGCGCCTAAGTCAAATCCTGTTACGATGCTTGCCTCATCGTCCATGGCAGTCAGGAAAATGACAGGAGTCTCGCCCTTACGCTTTATGGCTGTACAAAGAGAATAACCGTTTCCGTCAGGTAAGGTCAAATCGAGAAGAATCAAGTCAAAAACGTTTTGATCAATTTCCTGAAGCGCGGCTTCTCTGGTCATTACACTGTAGACCTTAAAGCCCTCGTCTTCTAATAAAATGCGAAGGTTTTGGACAATTTCCAGATTATCTTCAATAATTAAAATATTTGTCATAGCAATAACCACGCCCTTTCCGTTACCGGCTAATCTTGCCCGCAGATATAATATATTAACATGCGGTAATTGCAGCTTGTATTGTTCTTAGTTATAAATTATAATACACGCATGTTCAAAAAACAACATGTGGGCGTAATCCCAAGAAATGGCAAAAACATACCGGTTGCGAAGCGAAACGGGATTATGATATAATCTATAATTATAAGTAAACTATCACATCAGTAAATGAATAAAAGGAAAATAGATATGCAAATCAAGAAGAAAAAATTGTTTATTCTCTTTATTGTAATAGGATTACTTTTGGTATGCTTGTTTCTTGTACTGTTTATGCAGTTCAAAAAAAATACTAATCAGACTGAAAGCAGTATAGCGGGAACGATTGTAGAAATCCGGGAAGACAGCATATTATTTCAGGATGAAGCAGGCGGCGAGTATATTGTCTATTTTGATTCCGATTATAGAGGCCAAGCGCTGGAAACACTTGCTGCGGGTACAGAAGTGAAAATTTGGTTTTCGGGCCAGATTGCGGAGTCATATCCGATGCAGATTGTCGCATATGAAATTGAAATAAAATAATGGCATTGTTCGAGTAAGGTCAGAGCAGCTTTTGGAGCGGAAAGATTCCGGTTCCGATGCTGCGGTATGACCTTATTTTTTTGTGCAATTAAGAAAATCCTCTCGTTTATTGTTTCTGTATTTTTTCACAATCTGAAACGGTGATTTTTGTGTATAATGATAATTTTTTGAAATGTTGGGGATTCTTATTGCGAATATGCTTATGGTATGTTACTATATGCCTACAAGCGATATATACGAACACTGTTCGGATATACAAACAAAGATAAAACAAGGAGGAAATAAAATGAAGAAAAGGTTAGGATTGCTGCTGGCAACGGGAATGCTTTCATTTAGCATGATTTTGGCCGGCTGCGGCAATAGCAGCAAGGAAAACGGAGCAAGCGGAGCTGCTGAGACGAAGGAAGAAGCTGCGGCAGAGGAAACACAGAAGATTACAGTATGGGCGTGGGATGATAATTTCAACGTTGCTGTCATGAAGACTGCGGCGGAGTATTATAAGAAATTGAATCCGGATGCAAAGGTAGAAATTGAAGTGATCTCCAACTCCAAGGAGGATATTTATAAGAAGCTGCAGACGGGTCTGGCATCCGGCGGTAAGAGCTTGCCTGATATCTGTCTGATTGAAGACTACAGCATATACCAATACTTAAATTCTTACTCTAAATATTTTTATCCCTTGAGCGATGACTTGGATTACAGCCAGTTCTCCCCGTATAAGGTAGAGGTGATGACCTATAATGACAAGGCATACGGCGTTCCCTTCGACGCAGGAGTAACAGGACTCTTTTACCGTACCGATTACTTAGAGCAGGCAGGTTTTACGGCAGCGGATCTGGAAGATATTACGTGGGACCGCTTCATCGAAATCGGTAAGCAGGTAGAGGAGCAGACCGGGGTGAAGATGACCGTAGCAAACGGTACCAACTATTCCTCGCTGTTTCGTACGATGATGCAGTCTGCGGGAGCATGGTACTGCGATTCCAACGGAGAGTTGACGATTACGAATAACGATGTTTTAAAAGAATCTTTAGAGACGATTAAGAAAATGCGCGATGCAGGAGTTATCTTGGAATGTGCAGATGATTCCACCCTTGCGGGAGCTATTAATGACGGAACCACAGCGTCGGTCATCAACGCGGCATGGAGAGTATCCACCATAAAAGCGGAACCGGAACAGTCCGGAAAATGGGCAGTTGCTTCCACTCCCAGACTGAACAATGCTAATTCCGTAAATGCATCGAATACGGGCGGTTCAAGCTGGTATGTTTTGGACAATGGACAGGATAAGGGCGCAATTGCAGATTTCCTCAAAACAGTATATGCGGGCGATGTAGACTTTTACAGTGATATTTTAGTAAATCAAGGAGCAGTAGGCACCTATCTCCCGGCACAGGAGGGACAGGCATATCAGACCGAAGACGAGTTCTTCGGAGGTCAGAAAGTGTTTGCAGAGTTTGCCGGCTGGCTGCCGGAAGTACCTTCCGTAATGTATGGCAAGAACGTGCCGGAAGCAAATACCGCGGTAAACACTGCTCTGTTTAGCTACTTGCAGGGAGATATTACTGTAGAAGAGGCCCTGACGCAGGCAGAGGACCAATTAAAGAACCAGATTCAGTAAGAAATGAAGGCAGGATAGATATATGGATTTACCGGTACGCCGTAGCGTCCGGTGAATCCATAGCACTGCTTTGAGAAGAAAGGTGATGACATGAAAAAAACGCAGAATACGGTCAACTATAATAAATATGGTTGGTTCTTTATTTCTTTCGCGATGCTTGCTTTTGTATTGTTTACGCTTTACCCGATGATAGAATCTTTAAGCCTTTCCTTTAAGGTGTTGAGGGACGGAGAATATGTCTTCGGCGGCCTGACGAATATAAAACGTTTGCTGGGCGATAAGATTTTTCATAAAACGATTGGAAATACGTTTCTCTTTTTGGCAATTCAAGCCCCGCTCATGCTCATGCTGGCGTTGGTGTATGCGACTATTCTGAATGCCCCCAAGCTGAGATTTCGGACTTTTTACCGTACGGCGATCTTTGTGCCTTGCGTTACATCGCTGGTAGCATATTCCGTATTGTTCAAATTAATGTTCGCAAACGATGGTATCATCAATTACTTATTGGTAAATTTACACCTGATAGACGAACCGATTTTCTTTTTAAACGATCCGTTTTGGGCAAGAGTAGTTATTATTCTCGCTATGACATGGCGGTGGACAGGCTACAATATGATGTTTTATTTGGCGGCACTGCAAAATATTCCGGCGGAAACCTATGAGGCCGCGAGGGTAGACGGTGCGAACGCGGTACAGACCCTCTTTAAGATTACAATACCGCAGCTAAAACCTATTATTTTATTGACGACGATAATGACGACAAATGGTACATTGCAGTTATTCGACGAGCCGATGAATATTACCGGAGGCGGTCCGGCAGAAATGACGACTACAATGTCACAGTATATATATAACAACGCATTCGTTTATGCACCTAATTTCGGCTATTCCGTATCGATGTCCTATGTAATCGTAGCATTGGTGGCGCTGCTGGCATTCGTACAGTTCAAGGTGGGAAAGGACTAATATGAGAAAAATAAAATTAATATTGAAACATGCTTTTTTAATGATATCTTCTCTGATTTGTCTGTTTCCATTTTACTGGATGGTTGTCGGAGCGACGAATCTTTCGAAGGACATTACGAAAGGAAAGCTTTGGTTTGGAACGGAATTCATGAATAATTTCCGGGCGGTTCAAGATACGGCAGATATTTTTCAGGCAATCCTCAACACGGCTACTATTACGATCATTCAGGTTCCGTTAGCTCTTTTGATCTGTTCCATGGCAGGCTACGGCTTCGAAAAATATCCGAGCAAGGCAAGAAATAAATTATTCAACGTATTCCTGCTGACAATGATGATTCCCTTTGCGGCAATCATGATTCCGCTCTTTAATTTTGTATTCGATGTAGGATTGATCGATACAAAAGTGAGCGTAATCGTAGCTGCGTTATCGAATACTTTTTTGATTTTCTTCTTCAGGCAGAGCTTTAAGGCCCTTCCAAATGAAATGATCGAAGCTGCGAGAATCGATGGAGCCAGCGAAATCGGGATATTTTTCCGAATCGCCATGCCTCCTATGAAATCTACCTTCGCGGCAGGTTTTATCTACGCCTTCATGAAAGAATGGAACAATTATCTGTGGCCGTTACTTACCCTTCAATCCAGTGAAAACAGAACACTGACGCTGTTCCTATCCTCCATATCCTCCGCTTATTACGTGGACTATGGGCAAATACTGGTTTCTGTTGTAATCGCAACCTTGCCGACCATACTGATATTCATGACGATGCAGAAGCATTTTGTCAGTGGTATCCTCGGCGCAAGCAAATAGATATAGAAAGGACAAAACACGATGACTACATCCTATCACATAGACACAAAAAATATAGCTCCTGCTATATATCCCTGCCCTGTTCCTTACAGCGGAACAAATCCAAACGGAGATACCATAGATTTTTCCAATTATTATATGGAATACAATAAGCGGCCTTATTATGCGGTCTCAGGAGAAATGCATTTTTCCAGAATCGAGGAACGTTTTTGGGAGGATGAGATCATTAAGATGAAGATGGCCGGTATTACGATGATATCAACCTATTTGTTCTGGATCCATCACGAGGAAGAAAGAGGTGTCTTTGACTGGAGCGGAAATAAGAACATCCGTAAATTTACAAGACTGTGCAAAGAACACGGCATCTTTCTTATCCTGAGGGTAGGGCCCTTTTCTCATGGCGAGTGTAGAAACGGCGGATTTCCGGATTGGATGTTCGGTGCACAGTATGATGTAAGAAGCAACGACGAGGAGTATCTTTTTTATGTAAAAAGATATTTTAAGGAAATTGGGGAACAAGTCAAAGGGCTGATGTTCAAAGACGGAGGCCCGGTTGTCAGCGTACAGATAGAAAATGAATACGAACATGCGTCTTCTCCCTGGGAGCTCACCACCGAAAACAGCGGAGAATGGACGGCCAGCGGCAATGAGGGCGGTTCTCATTTACAGATACTAAAGGATATGGCGATAGAGGAAGGGCTGATCACGCCGCTTTACAGTACTACGGCGTGGGGTGGAGCATGTGCGCCTATAGAGACCGTCCTGCCCCTGTGGGGAGGCTATGCATATTGGCCGTGGATTTTCTATGGGGACGACATCAAGGAACATCCGGCTACGACAGAGTTCATATATAAAGACTTTCATAACAATAATGCGCCCAAATACTATAATTTTGATCCCGAATATCCGCCGGAAGATTTCCCTTTCGTCTGCTGCGAAATGGGAGGCGGTATGGCGAATTATTATAGATATCGCTTTCAGCTTCCCTTTAGGAGTGTAGAGGCGTTAGCGAATATCAAGACTGCAAGCGGATGCAATTTCTTAGGCTATTATATGTTTCACGGAGGAAGCAATCCCAAAGGAAAACGGGTACCTTTCTTAAATGAATGTGCGCTTCCTAAGATTTCCTATGATTATCAGGCAGCAGTAGGCGAATATGGTCAGATTAGGGATTCTTATAAACGAGTGAAGCTTCTGCATTATTTTTATAAGGATTTTGAGGAGCAGCTCTGCAATATGAAAACGGTATTGCCGCAGGAAGCGGCCGATATGGATCAGAAGGATACAACGACGCTTCGATATTGTGTCAGAAGCAATAAAAACAGCGGTTTCCTTTTCATCAATAATTTTCAGGATCACGTGGAAATGAGCGATCAGCAGGATTTTTCTGTTATGGTGCAGACGGGAGAGGAGTCCGTGCGTATTCCGCAGGTCGGTGGAATGTCGCTTAGGAAGGAGGCGAGCTGTATCCTGCCTTTTAATATGGACCTGGATGGACAGCTGCTGGAATACGCTACGGCACAGCCTATTTTGAAAATGCAGGATAACGGCATTTGGCATTATTTCTTCTTTGTTCCCGAGGGAATGAAGCCTGAGTTTAAGCTGAAAGGAAGAGATACGATTTATGTGCCGGAGGATAAGAGCAGCAGGACGGTAGTCCGCGGAGAGGATGGAAGAGAAATTGTCCTTTGTGTTCTCAATCGCCAGGACAGTTTAAGGCTGTGGAAAATTGACAGAGAAGACGGAGAGATGCTCATACTTTCCGATGAGACCGTTTTGGAGGATAGAGGAAAGATAAGGATAGAAAGTATCGGAAAAGAAAGCGGGACTATTGCGGTATTTCCTCAGCGCGATCAACCGGTTACCGTGGGCGGCAAAGGCTATGAGGCAGTTTCGCAAGGAGAGATTTTCACCTATTATGAAGTCTCATACGGAAAGAATGAAGTGGAATTTCAGTGGGAGGACATCAGCTCCAAGGAAAAGGCAAGCAGCGGAGGCTTGAAGCGTCCGGTAATCGGAAGTCCCATTACATCCACGAAAATTGTCAACGCCAGAGCAAAGGTCACCATGCCTGAGGAGGCCTTTGATAATTGCAAACAAATATTGATGCAAGTAGATTATATCGGAGATATCGGATACGCATTTGCAGACGGAGATTTAATCAACGACAATTTCAGCAACGGAGCGGTATGGGAATTCGGCATTAAAGCATATGAAAAGGAAATCATAGAAAAAGGCTTCCATATATATGTTTCGCCCAAGCGTAAGGGCAGCCATGTGAATTCGGACTCTGAGATGGCTGCGCGCTTTGAAGTATATGATGAGGCAGTAGCCCAGATTCACGGAATACGCGCGGTTCCGGTATTCGATTGTCTGACGGATTTATAATAGGATGAGAGCTTGAAAGGAGAGTGAAGACAGAATGAAAATAACGAAATTGGAATTATTCAAGGTACCGCCCAGATGGTTATTTCTCAAGATTTCCACCGATGAAGGTTATACAGGCTGGGGCGAGCCGGTGGTGGAAGGAAGGGCGGATACGGTAAAGGCTGCGGTCATGGAGCTTAGCACTTATTTGATCGGAGCAGACCCCATGAAAATAGAAGATTTGTGGCAGGTTCTCTACAGAGGCGGCTTCTATCGGGGAGGTCCGATTCTTACATCGGCGATTTCCGGTATCGAGCAGGCGCTTTGGGACATAAAGGGCAAGTATTACAACGCACCGGTTTATGAGTTATTAGGAGGAGCATGCAGGGACAGGATAAAGGTCTATTCGTGGATAGGAGGCGAGAAGCCGGACGAGGTAGCGAAGCTTGCGAAGGAAAAAAAGGAGCAGGGATTTTCGGCCATTAAGATGAACGCTGCCGGAGAAATGAACTATATCGATGATTTCAGCAAGGTGATGGGAGTGGTGGAGAGAGTTGCCACCATCCGCGAGACATGCGGAATTGACTTTGGAATTGCCGTAGACTTTCATGGGCGGGTACATAAGCCTATGGCGAAGGTCATGGTAAAGGAATTGGAGAAATATCACCTGATGTTTATCGAGGAGCCGGTGCTTTGCGAAAATTACGAAGCCTTTTCTGAAATCGCATCTTATACCTCCACACCTATTGCTACGGGGGAACGCCTTTATACGAGATGGGATTTTAAGAAAATTTTTGAGCAGGGCGCAGTCAATATCATCCAGCCGGATCTGTCCCATGCTGGAGGTATTCTGGAATGTAAAAAAATTGCGGCGATGGCGGAAGCCTACGATATGGCGGTAGCGCCCCATTGTCCTCTCGGACCGATTGCTCTGGCTGCGTGCATTCAGCTGGATGCATGTACACCGAATGCGGTGATTCAGGAACAGAGCATAGGAATTCATTATAACAAAGGAAACGACGTATTGGATTTCTTGAAGGACAAGACAGTATTCAAATATGAAGACGGGTATGTATCCCTGCCGGCAGGACCGGGGCTCGGTATCGAAATCGATGAGGATGTAGTGCGCGAATTGGATAAGACAGGGCATAGCTGGAAGAATCTTGTGTGGAGAAATCTTGATGGAACAGTTGCAGAATGGTAGGAAGGAACAGAGGGGAAATCAGGTGGAAGAATGCTGTTTAGTAATCGACGGAGGCACGACAAATACCCGTTTTGTGCTGGTAAATCCAAAAAACGGAAAAGTGCTTGCGAGAATGGAGCGCAGGGTGGGAGCGACGGATGCCGCTTCCTTGTCCTCCAATGAAAAGCTGAAAGAAAGCGTGAAAGCTGCAATCACCGAATTGCAGAAAAAAAATAAATGCGTGATCAAGCAAATCTACGCTTCTGGAATGATTACCTCCAATGCGGGACTGTACGAGCTTTCCCATATCGAAGCTCCTGCCACGGCCGGGGACATAAGAAACGGAATCAAGACAGTGATACTGCCAGAGGTCGGAGGGAACATAGAATTTCACTTTATACCCGGAGTAAAGTTTCAGAACCAGCGGGAAATCGGAATCGATATGATGCGGGGCGAAGAGGTGGAAATATTCGGGGCGCTGGAGGCGGAAGATTTCCATAAATCAGTTATGTTCATACATTTCGGTTCCCATAATAAGCTGATATCCGTTCAAAACGGCGTAATATGCAATGCTGTTACGACGATAAGCGGTGAGCTGATTTGGGCGATTGCCAAGGAAACAATACTTAAGAGCTCGATCGGCAGCTTTAAAGAGGCTTTTGAAATGGATGAGGAATATGTAAAATTGGGGTACTATGAGACGAAGAGGAACAATATTTCGAGAGCGCTGTTCGTAGCGAGGATTCATCAGGTAATGAACAAAGCCACCCCGGGACAGGTGAAATCCTATTTATACGGAGCCATGACCTTTATCGATTTTCAGGCATTCTCTGAGCTTATGACGAAAAAGACGGATAAAATAGTTCTTTATGGCAGAGAAACTTTTATCGAGGCATTCAAAATCTGCATACCGCTTTGGGAAGAAATCGTACCGGATGGAATCTGCATAAGAGAAATCGGCTTTGCACAAAGCGAACAGCTTAGTCTGAATGGTATTCGCACAATTCTGTCAAACTGTTTGGAAGAAGCGGAAAGGGCGGAGAAAATATGTTAAAACGACATTTTTATGACACAAGAGTCATTGCTATTTTAAGAGGTGCCGCAGGAAAGGATTTGGAGGAACTGGCAGAGGCCATCTGTGTGGGAGGAATTATGTTTTCGGAGGTGACGTTGAACTCACCGGATGCCCTTTTATCCATTGAGCGCCTGAGGGAGACCTTCGACGGAAAGATGCACATAGGAGCAGGAACTGTAACGAATCTGAAGGCGGTGAGGGAAGCCGTGGCAGCGGGGGCGGAGTTTATTGTTACGCCTAATATCGACGCCGATGTTATACGCTACTGTGTCTCCAAAGATATCCTCATCACTCCGGGGGCGCTTACCCCTACTGAAATCGAAGAGGCCATGCGCTTTGGCAGCGAATTCGTGAAGGTATTTCCCGTGGGAAGGCTGGGGGCAGGATATATTAAGGATGTTCTGGCACCTTATGATAAAGCGAAGCTGATCGCTGTGGGAGGCATAAATGCGGAAAACAGCGAAGAATATAGGAAAAACGGAGCCTTTGGAATCGGAGTGGGAGGAAGCCTGTGTAAGATACCGGAGGACAGGGACTTTGGAAAAATCAGCGATTATGCCAGAAGACTGGTGGAGTCCTTCAGAAGATAAAAAATAAGGTCAGGAAGGTTCGTTCAAGGCTGATGGCTGAACTGTTACGGATTTTCTTCTTCCCGGTTTGGGAAATACTGACAAAATCTGAAGTATGTGATAAAATGAATCATCGGTACCGGCTGCCCGGATGGATGTACGGATGGTGGAAAACGAAGAGAAAGAGGATAGGAATATGGCATATACGGAGCATAGGTCTACGGCAAGGATTCTGCGGATTCTTGAACTGGTGGCGCAAAAGGAAGAAGGATATACTTTATCTAAGCTGGCGGAGCTTTTGGATGCGCCGAAGGGAAGCATTTTCCCGATGATACAGACCTTGAAAGAATTCCATTTCCTGAGGCAGGAGGAACACACCGGCTTATACAAAATCGGGCCTGCTGCATTTCAAGTCGGAATGTCGTTCGTGAATAACGGCGGCACTTTGAAATATGTGGAGAAGGTGTTGGAGGATATCGTTGATCAATGTCTGGAGACGGTCCATTTTGCAGTTCTGGATAAGGGTAATGTAGTCTATTTATTAAAAAAGGACTCGCCCCAGGCGATCCGGATGACTTCCTCTGTTGGAAAAACCTTGCCCGCTTATGCTACGGGGATAGGGAAGGCCCTGCTTTTGGACTGTTCCCTGGAGGAGCTTCACAGGATATATCCCGACGGGCTGCACAAGATGACGGAGAATACCATCGTCGATTTCGATATGCTCCACGATCAGCTTACCGGTTTTCGCGGGGATGATGTGTCCTATGAATACGAAGAATCCAACAAGGATGTACAATGCGTGGCGGTGGCAATCCGTAAGTCAGGTAAGATCATTGCCAGCGTCAGTGTAGCGGTTCCGGTATTCCGCTGTACCGATGAAAAACAGCTGGAAATCAAAGAAATTCTATTAAGAGCTAAAAAGGTATTAGAGAATTATTTCATGAATGAAACGGTGAGCTTCAGCTAGATTTATAGTTTGCTGTGCCTGTATATAATCTGATCGATCATATAGTTTTATGTATGCCTCTCAGCGCTGCTGCTGAGAGGCCTTTATTTTTTTACAGCAGGTTCGGTTGCATCTGCTGTAAATAGCTATAATAAGATTTTAATAAAGATAATAAGAATTTAATAATAGATTCACGCGGAAACACAAGACAAAAAATGGAAAAAGTATTATAATGAATCTATCTTACAAGAGAAAAAGGAGAGAAACATACATATGGAAATGGATGTGACAAAGAAAAATAAAGCGTGGATACGTCTTCTGTGTATGATTGCCGGACCGGTAATCGCCTTCGGTCTGATAACTGTTTTTATACTGATGCAGGTAGCGGGGCAAAGGATGACCGTTGGATTTGCGATATTGGTTCTCGTTATACTTTTGGTATTGTTAGGGGCGGTAATATTCGGCTTTATTGAAGCTATTTTGAGAAATCTGGGGAAAATGGCTAAGAACTTCGATAAGATCGCGGACGGAACGATGACGTTAGACGGCAATAAGCTGACGGAGCGTAAAGATGAGCTGGGACAGATGATGCGAAATGTGAACGAGATGATGAAGTCCTTTGCAAAGGTCGTAGTGGGAATAAAGAATGCCGTAGATTCTTTGGATTCTGTTTCCGGCGATTTTCGTGAATCCTTTGATAACATGGCGAAGGCTATGGAGCAGGTAGGCCGTGAGGTAGAGAGCATCACTTCGAATACCGTATCGCAGGCTGACCAGACGAAAGAAATTGAAAGCGAGATACTGGACATCAGTCATGCAATAGAGACCATTGCGGCGAACATAGAGGCACTTACCGAGAGTGCGGATAAGATGAAGGATTATAATCAATCCTCCGAAGAAATTATGCAGGAGCTTGTAACTATCAGCGAGGAGAACAGCGAGTCGATTGAAAATGTCAGAAGCCAGACGGATCTTACCAATCAGTCGGCACTGGAAATTCGTCAGGCTACAGAAATCATTGCGGGAATTGCGAGCCAGACCAATCTGCTTGCACTGAATGCTTCCATAGAGGCGGCGAGAGCCGGGGAACAGGGAAAAGGCTTCGCAGTGGTTGCCGAGGAGATACGTACCTTGGCGGACCAGTCGAGAGAATCTTCCGAGCATATCAGCAAGATCGTCAACATATTGATCGAGAATTCGAACGTGAGCGTGGACGTTACTCAGAAGGTATCCGATGCGTTTGTACAGCAGAACGAGAAGATCCGCCAGACAAAGGATATTTTTGCAAAGCTTAATCAGGAGATTATCAGCGTTGGTTCTTCCATCGATGGTATCAATACTGAGGTCAATACACTGGATGGCCATAAGGATGTGATGAAGGATGGTATCGTTTCTTTGGCGGATGCGGCTGAGAGGAATACGGCAAGCGCAAGGGAGACTACCAATGCGATGCTGGAATTTGAAGGTCTTGTGACCGACTGTAAGCAGGCAACGAACAAGATTACTTCGGTAACTCATGACCTGGTAGAAAATATCGAAAAAATCGGCATGACGGCGGAGCGCAGAAAGGCTATGTTCGAAAATAGTATAATAGGCGGTTGAAATGGACTGAACCAAAATATAATTGGAAATTGATAAGCTGAGGCGGACCTAAAAACGGGTTCCGCCTTTTTTATATTAAAATATCAATTTCATATTGATATTTTTCGATATGATGCATATAATATATCATATCGAAAAATATAGATTTGAGGTGATGATATGGACTACTATTTGGAGAATATAAAAGTATTCAAAGCATTGGGCGATCCCAAGAGAGCTATGATCGTAGATATGCTATCCTGCGGGGAACTGTGCGCCTGCAAAATTTTAGAAAAGTTTGAAATGTCCCAATCCACGCTGTCTCATCATATGAGACTCTTATGTAAAAGTGGAATCGTCAAGGCAAGGGAGGAAGGTAAGTGGACGTATTACTCTCTGGATGAGGAAACTATCGGTAAGACAAAGCAGTTTTTTACTTTCATTACAACCCAAAAGGGAAAATGCATTTGCAGAGAAAAAGAGAAAGCCGGTGATATGATATGAGTATAGAAAAAAACAAAGGAATCAGCTTTTTTGAAAAGTATCTTACCATTTGGGTGCTGCTGTGCATGACAGCAGGTATTATGATTGGAAAGTTCCTGCCCTCAATTCCGGCAGTTTTAGAGAGATTCCAATATGCGGGCCAGAACCTTCCGATTGCTGTTCTCATTTGGGTTATGATTTACCCCATGATGATGAAAATAGATTTTCAGTCCATCAAAAATGTCGGAAAACATCCTTCGGGTATTCTTATATCTAGTGGCAGCAGCTGGCTTATCAAGCCTTTTCTCATGTTTGGACTGGCGACCTTGTTTTTTAAGGTGATTTTTCAAGCCTTCATTCCTGCTGATTTGGCACAGGACTTTGTAACAGGTGCCGTATTGCTGGGAACAGCACCTTGCACGGCGATGGTATTTGTGTGGAGCAATCTCACGAAGGGGGATCCGGCACATACTCTTGTGCAGGTTTCTATAAATGACTTATTGATCCTCGTACTGTTTGTACCGCTGGTACAATTATTGCTCGGTGTGAATGGCGTTCATATTCCATGGGATACACTTGTGTTTTCTATTATTTTATTCGTTGTAGTACCGCTGGTAGGCGGTGTGTTCACACGTTTTCTGATGATTCAAAAAAAGGGTGAGCAATATTTCAATGAAAAGTTTGTCCCCCAATTTGATCGCATAACTACATTAGGGCTGCTTCTTACCCTGATCATTATTTTTTCCTTCCAAGGCGACATTATTTTAGAACAGCCGCTGTACGTTTTGCTGATTGCAGTTCCGTTGATTCTGCAAAATGTGATTTCTGCCAATTTCACTTATCTGCTGTGTAGATGGACAAAGCAGCCTCACAATATCGCGGCTCCTGCCTCTTTGATCGCAGCCTCGGATTTTTTTGAATTGTCAGTGGCAGTAGCGATCGCTTTGTTTGGTCCTGATTCTCCGGTTGTTCTTGCCTGTACCGTAGGAGTATTGACCGAGGTGCCTGTTATGCTTTTATTGGTCCGCTTTATCGATAAGACCCGCCATTGGTTCCCTGTACCAGCTGCTGAAACTGTAAGGAGGCAAGTATAAAGATGATAAAGGTCGCGTTTATTTGTGTGCATAATTCTTGCAGAAGCCAGATTGCAGAAGCGCTGGGTCGGTATCTTGCCGGTGATGTTTTTGAAAGCTATTCCGCAGGAACGGAAACGAAGCAGCAGATCAATCAGGATGCCGTGAGGCTGATGAAACAGTTTTATGGAATTGACATGGAAGCCGTACAGTATAGTAAGCGTTTATGTGATATTCCGCCTGTAGATATGGTGGTCACCATGGGTTGTAATGTGGAATGCCCGTATCTGCCATGTAAGAAGCGTGAAGATTGGGGGCTGGACGATCCTACGGGAAAGAGTGATGATGAATTTGCTGAAGTTATATGGAAGATTGAGAATAATATTTTATCTCTTAAAGAACGGCTTTCACACTATTTTTTAGATAAGGATTGACAAATCATAATAAATTGTGTACAATCTAAAATAAATAGAAAGCAATTATATTGCAAACAATTAAAAGAGAGGGTAAGCGATATGGGCATTTATGATTACACGGTCAATAACAAAGATGGAAAGGAAGTTTCTTTGTCCGATTACAAAGGAAAGGTGCTGTTAATTGTGAATACGGCGACGGGGTGTGGTTTCACACCGCAGTATAACGGCTTGCAGACCTTATATGAAAAGTATAAAGAAGAAGGTTTTGAAATTTTGGATTTTCCTTGTAACCAGTTTGCGAACCAGGCGCCCGGAAGCGATGATGAAATCACCAGCTTTTGCAGTCTGCGCTATGGAATTACCTTTGCTCAGTTTGCCAAGATTCATGTGAACGGTGACGATGAGGAGCCGCTATATACTTATTTGAAATCCCAGAAGGGCGGTGTTATGGGGAAGAATATTAAGTGGAACTTTACGAAGTTCCTGGTAGACAGGGATGGCAATGTAACGGAGCGGTTCGGTTCAGCGACTACACCGGAGAAGCTGGAGGAGAAGGTTAAGGATTTATTGAAAAAAGAAAAATAGAGAATAATGGTAGAAAATAGGGTATAATTAAGAAAATGAAATAAATAATACATGAAACAAACAGTATCAGGAAGCAAAATTAAGGGTATAAAATTTGAGAATGCGAAAGGAGAAAAAGGATTATGAAGAGTGTTTATGATTTTAGGGCAGAGAATGCAAAAGGTACAGAGGTTTCTTTAACCGATTATAAAGGAAAGGTTCTTTTAATTGTCAATACCGCTACGCAATGTGGATTTACGCCTCAATATGATGTTCTGCAGGATTTATATGAGAAGTATCAGGGAGAAGGCTTTGAGATTTTGGACTTCCCTTGCAATCAGTTTGGAAATCAGGCGCCCGGAAGCAACGAAGAAATTGGAAGCTTTTGTGACATGCACTATGGAATTACTTTTCCCCGGTTTTCTAAGATAGAGGTTAACGGCGAAAATGCGATTCCGCTGTATAAGTACCTGGTGGAGGAGAAAGGTTTCGAGGGCTTCAGCCCGGAGAGCAAGATGACTCCTGTTTTGGAAAAAAAACTGTCCGAACTCAATCCCAATTACAGGAATGAGCCGGATATCAAGTGGAACTTTACGAAGTTTCTCGTGAATAGGGAAGGCCGTGTACTGGAAAGGTTTGAACCTACGGAAGATTTGGGATTTGTGGAAGATAGGATAGCAGAGCTGATTGAATTAAAATAATAATTAAGCCATGATTGGCAGGAATAACAAAGTGCATTTTACCATGCGTTCTTTCGTGTGGAAGATGCACTTTTCTTTTTACATTGACCTTTTCATAAACTTATTGCCATTTTGGTCAAAAGAGTGTACGATATATTTGCTGTGAAAAAAGAAAGAGTGGTGCGTATGTCAGAAAAATTAAACGGATTGGATTCCAGGACATTAAGTATATTTTATGAGCTTTACCAAAGGGGCCCACTGACAAAAAAAGAAATTCAGTTATCCATGAATTTAAAGTTGACAACATTGAACAGAGCAATGAAGGCACTGGATGAAAAGAATCTGATTGTCTCTTTTGGCGAGGCAGAATCGACCGGGGGAAGAAAAGCGCTTACTTATGACATCATTCACCATGGGTTATATTTAATTGGTGTCGACTTGTCCAGAACTTATGTGAATATAGTCCTCACCAATTTAAAACTGACGGTTCTAAAAACAGAAGTATTTTTCTTGCATGAACATGATTCTGCAGAAAAGGTCATTGATTCCATTCTGTATCGGATTGAAAGAATAATAAAAGAAAGATCCATATCTTCGGATCAAATTCTTGGTATCGGTGTAGGAACGGTAGGTCCGCTGGACCGTGACCACGGGGTCATGCTCGCCCCCCAGGGATTTCCATTCCCCGGCTGGGGCAATGTCCAGGTCAAGGAATGTATAGAAAACAAGTTTTCTGTTCCTTGTTACATTGATAATGGCGCAAATGCTGCCGCATTAGTGGAATATTTGTTCGGTATCGGGAAAAATAAACGAAGTATTGCATACATCCATTGCGGTATCGGTATCCGGTCTGCGGTGATCAAGGATGGAGTGATCGTTCGAACAATGAACGATCGGGAGGATGCGCTTGGCAGCATGGATATGTTCTTGGAATCCGGGTGTATGAACAGTGTCGAAAAGGTTTCTGCATTGGGAGCAGTAATTCATGCGGTTACTGATGAATTGAATCTTGACAGCGTTAAATTGAATGAAGAAAATTATAAAGAGGTGCTGGTAAATCTGCCGGAAGAGAATATGGCCGTTAAGAGAATCATTCGTGAAAAAGCTATTTTCTTCAGCATTGGACTTATCAATTTTTCACGTCTTTTGAATCCGGATGTGATCATCCTAAGCGGTCCGCTTGTGATGAATCTGGAAGATTATTATCAGGAATGTCTTGAAAGTTTCTATAACAATTATCTTTATGCTGATACGATATTATTCAGTAAGGGCGGAGCATTCCAGGAAAATACCATAGCAATCGGTTCGGCAGCATTGGTCATGAGTCATTGCTGTAAAGCGAAAATTGTTTGATTGCAGAAAGGAGTGAAGAATATGGAGGCGATTAATGCATCTGAATATAAAACAGTATCCGAAGAAGAGATTATGAGGAAATTGGAAACATGTGAAGGAGGACTTCATACAGAGGCTGTAAATGACCGGATCGGGCAGTTTGGGTACAATGAGATCCAGGAGGCTAAGAAAAATCCCGTTTTGGAGTTTTTGAAGCGATACTGGGGCCCTATGCCGTGGCTCTTGGAAATATCTATTGTTCTTACATTAATATTGAAACATTATACAGAAAGCATTATTATATTTTCACTTCTGACAATCAATGCCGTCATCGGTTATTTGCAATCCAGGAATTCAAACAAAGCTGTTCAGATGCTTAAAAAGAAGCTTGAAATTAAGGTTCAGGTTCTTCGGGATAAAAAATGGTCTTTACTTAATGCCCGGGAAATAGTACCGGGAGATATTATTACACTCAAGCTTGGTGATGTGGTTCCGGCAGATGCCTGTCTTTACAGCGGAGGACTATCAGTAGATCAGTCCGCACTGACCGGTGAGTCGATGCCTTTTGAGGCCATGCCATCGGATATTATTTACTCGGGAAGCATTGTAAAGCGCGGAGAATCCAAATGCATAGTGCTGAATACCGGTGTGAATACCTACTTTGGAAAGACCGTAGAATTGGTAAAAGTAGCGAAGCCGAAATCAAAGCAGGAAGAACTGATGCTGACTATTGTCAAATATATGATGTATCTGGGAATTGCGGCTTCCATAATCGTTTCGGTCTATGGCATTTATTTGCATAAAGATATTCTGTTCATCCTCTCTTTTATAGTTATTTTCCTGATCGGAGCGATACCGGTTGCACTTCCTGCCGTCCTTACCATTGTCCAGGCGGCAGGAGCAATGGAGCTGTCTAGAAAAGGCGTTCTTGTTACCAAACTTGATTGTATTGAGGATGCGGCCTCCATCGATATGTTTTGTTTTGATAAAACCGGAACCATAACGCAGAATTTATTGTCAGTCGTCGACTGTGTCCCATTTGGAAATTACCGGAAAGATAAATTAATACGTCTGGCGGCACAGGCTTCCAAAGAAGAGGGAATGGATCTTATAGATTCTGCAATTATTGCGTATGCAAAAGAATGCGGTTATACATTCAATTACGAAAACCGAACACAGTTTATACCATTCAGTCCGGAAGCCAAAAGAACAGAAGCCGTTATTCTTGAGTATGGAGAAGAAATTCGTATTCTGAAAGGAGCCGTTCCTACGATTATGTCTCTTTGCGATGGTGTGGATGGCATCATGACAGAGACCATCAATCAGACAGATGCCTCTTTTTCAGAAAAAGGGTATCGGTCTCTTGCTGTTGCCGTTGCAGCTGCCGGTCGGACTCATTTTGCAGGATTGCTGGCCATAGCGGATCCGCCGCGGGAGGATTCCGCACGTATGATTTCTAAGATTCGCAGCCTGGGGATAAAACCTATTATGATAACAGGGGATAGTACGCCCATAGCAAAAGAAATTGCAGAGAAAGTCGGAATCGGAAATCGGATTTTGCGGGCTTGTGAATTTAAAGAACGAAGCCGGGAAGAGCAGCTTAAACTAATTCGGGAGAATGACGGTTTTGCTGAGGTATATCCCGAAGATAAATACCAGATTGTGAAATTGCTCCAGGAAAACGGTCATATGGTAGGAATGACGGGAGACGGTGTAAATGACTCCCCGGCACTTAAGCAGGCGGAGCTTGGAACGGCAGTATGCGAAGCAACGGATGTTGCCAGGGTCTCTGCAAGTATTATTCTTACGCAGCCGGGACTGGGAGAAATTATTGATGCTGTTGATGTCAGCAGAAAAACCTATCAGAGAATGCTGACCTGGGTAATCAATAAGATTACTAAGGTTGTTGAAGTGGTCATTCTATTTACAATTGGGTTTTTCTGGCTGCAGGATTCTCTGGTGTCGCTGCTTGGAATGTCATTGTTGGTCTTTGCCAATGATTTTGTCACAATGTCCATCGCTACCGACCGGGTGAAATCCACAGAGTCTCCAAATGAATGGAATTTGCGCAATATTACGGCTTCTTCAATCTTTCTGGGTATTTTGTTTGCACTTGAGGATTTACTGATTATATGGATTGGGACATATCTGTTTCGGCTTTCCTTTGAACAATTGCAGACAGTGGTGCTGCTGGCACTGGTCTTTAATACACAGTTTAGAATGCTGATCGTAAGGGAACGAAAGCATTTTTGGTCCTCCAGGCCCAGCGCATATTTACTGGCGATTAATATTGCTGCCATCATTGCTTTTGCTTTGCTTGGCGTATTTGGAGGAATCCTTCCGGCAGTAAATATCGGAGTAGTCCTGAGTATATTGGGCATTGTTTTATTTTGCGTGCCGGTGATCGATGTTATGAAATACTATCTGTTCCGATGTTTCCATGTATAAAATCAGTCTTTTCTAATTATCTATTTCTGTTGGTATTTCATACGATATTCGTTAGGAGATACTTTTATATAGCGCTTGAATGCTTTGGAAAAAGTAGCGTAATCACTATATCCGACAGAGTAAGCAATATTTTGTATGGATATATTTCCTTTTTCGAGCATTGTACAAGCCGACTTCATGCGATATGACATAAGATAATCCTGAGGTGTTCTTCCGGTAGCTTCCTTAAAAAGTCTTGTCATATAGCTTCGGTCCAGTCCGCAGGCATGAGCAATATCGTCCATACGTATTGGTTCACTATATTTGATATTGATATAACTGATAATTTTTTTAATGTAAGAGAGTTTTGTGTTATGTTCCATATGTACAGAATTAATTGAATAATAAATAATATTGTCAAATAGTTCGTATATTTTTCCTATGCAATATAGTTCTCTGCTATTGTTTTCCAAAAGTTCCTGCATGATAGAAGATATTTTATTGGAATAATTTGCGGGCATAAATAATGGCTGTTCAATGGACATACCAGATTGTTGAAATAATTCCACGATTTTTGGTCCATCAAGATGAACCCAGGAATAATCCCAAGGGTCTGATTCGCTTGCCTTATAATATGCAAGAACATTAGGTGAAATAACAAAACCCTGATGAGCAGATACTTTATATTGTTCATTATTTAAGAATAACATACCGCTTCCGCTGAATACATAATGAAAAATATAGTGCCTGCGCATAACGGGACCAAAGGCATAAGAAGAAGGGCATTTTTGCTTGCCTATCTCATAAAGCTGCAGATCGCTGCATTGATGATAGTTTAAAAAGTAACATTCATCATATGTTCTTATCTCACTCATATGGTACTCCTGTTTTGAAATAGTAGTGTAAAAGTTTGAATAACCTATTTTTATTATAATATAGTAAGCTATGTTAGTAAATTAAGTAATAAACAAAAAGTCACAAAATGACATATAAAAGTCATAACATGACATTTATGGCGGAAGAAATATATGATTAAATGACAATATCAAAACAAACCATTTTTAGTTGGGAGGAAAAGAAATGATGAAAAAAATTATTAGTACATTGCTCTGCACAACTATGCTTACGGCAACCTTAGCAGGATGTGGCAATACCACAAATAGTGCTATGACGACTAATGAGCAGGATGTAAAAGAGAAAACAGAAACCGCTAAAGAAGCTAAAAACGAAAATCAGACAAAGGAAACGCCATCTGGGGATACAGTAACAATATCCTATGCTTGCTGGGATTCTAATCAGGCTAATTTGATCCGGACAATGGCAGATGAATTTGAAGCAGAAAATCCTGATATTAAAATTGATATTCAGGTAAGCGGATGGAGTGATTACTGGACGGGCCTGGAGGCCGCCGGAACAGGAGGCTCTTTGCCGGATACTTTCTGGATGCATTCCAATAATATTTACTATTATGGAGCAAATGATCAGTTGCTTGATTTAAGCGATTATATTGCGGGCAGTGATAAAGTTGATCTTGCTAATTATCCGGAAGGATTAAATGGAATTTATAACATTGATGGCAAGCAGTATGCAATTCCAAAAGACTACGATACTATTGCTCTTTGGTATAATAAGACATTGTTTGATGAGTCTGGTATCAGCTATCCCGACGATACATGGACATGGGATGACCTGAAAGAAGCCGCGAGGAAATTGACAAAGGATGATGGAAGTCAGTATGGTTTCTGCGCCGGCTTACATAATCAGGAAGGCTATTATAATTTTGTATATCAAAGCGGCGGAGAAATAATTACGAGTGACAAGAAATCAGGATACGATGAAGAAGCAACAATCGCTGGTATTGAAGAGTACTTCAGCTTTGTAAAAGAAGGTCTGTCTCCTGAGATTTACGATGATCAGGCGCGTGCAGAAGCAATTCAAAACGGACTGTGTGCAATGGGATTGTTTGGTTCCTGGAATCTTTCCGGATTTGCGGCATCTGATTTTATGAAAGAGAATTTTGATTGTGCAGTTTTGCCGATGTCCAATGATGGTGGAAAAGCATCCATTTTTAACGGACTTGGAAATGCAATCGCTTCAACATGTGAACATCCGGATCAAGCATGGAAGTGGGTTGAATATTTAAGCAGCAAGGAAGGACAAGAGCGCCAGGCGGAGCTTGGAGTTGCTATCTCGGCATATAACGGAACGGCAGATATGTTTACGAATGCTTATTCTATGTTCAATACAAAATGTTATATTGATATGGTTGACTATGCGCAGATCCGTCCTTATTCCAATCAGACAAGTGTTTGGGAAGATAAGGCGTATGAATTGTTGAAGGACGCCTATGCAGGAAAAGAAGAAACGACAGATGCATGTATCAAGGTTGCGGAAATGATGAATCAGGTTATTTCGGAAGAATAAAAAAATAAATGCGGCAGTAGCAATGCTGCCGTATTTTTGTTGAGGTAGGAATAAATGAGAAGTAAAAAAACGACAAAAATGAAGATTTCAGTGAAAACATGGAGTGAATGGTGCTGGGGATGGGGAATGATATTTCCTACCATCGCAGGACTCATTATATTAAATATCATTCCTATATTTGAAACATTTTATCTTAGTTTTTTTAAGAGTGGGGCATTTGGAAAGGGGAATATATTTGTTGGACTGGAAAATTATAAAAAAATGTTTCAGGACGCTCAAGTCTGGTATGCCGTGAGGAATACATTGGGTTATACCTGCCTTGTTGTTCCGGTAACGGTTATAATTGCATTGCTTCTCGCTGTAGCATTGAATGGAAAAATGAAAGGAAAAGGAATATATAGGACAATTTATTTTATTCCTATGGTGGCAGCACCGGCGGCGGTAACTATGGTCTGGAAATGGTTGTACAATAATCAATACGGACTGATCAATTATCTCTTAAATAAATTGGGAATGGATGCTGTTAATTGGATTGATAATTCGAATATAGCGCTTCTTTCCGTTTCGATCATTGGAATTTGGAGTACGATAGGATACAGTATGGTTTTGCTTCTTGCAGGATTACAGGAAATTCCAAGAGATTACTATGAGGCATCTGATATAGACGGAGCCAGCGGAATTTGTCAGTTTTTTAATATTACGCTGCCGTTAGTTTCACCAACGCTGTTTTTTGTGCTTGTTACAAGTATTATTACCTCAATGCAGGTGTTTGATGTGATTTATATGATGATCAGTGTTACAAGTCCTTCTTATGATAGTACGGTATCACTGGTTTACTTATTCTATAATAATTCTTTCAAATACTCAAATAAAGGATACGGTTCTGCTATTGTCATGCTCCTTTTGCTGATTATTATGCTGATTACAGTAGTGCAGACGAAGCTGCAGAAGAAATGGGTAAATTATATGTAGAGAGGATCGCGGACATGAAAAAAAGAAAAACAATTACTACTTCATTTATACACCTTATTTTGATTCTTGGTGCATGCATTATGATATTGCCATTTTTGTGGATGGTGGTAACATCCTTAAAAACAATAAGCGAATCGACATCGATGAATCCCTTTGTCTTTTTTCCCGGAGAAGCACAGTGGGATAATTATATGACAGTAATTCAACAGAATGATTTTATCCGGTTATATTTTAACACTTTCGCAATGATGGCTATTCGCGTGTTCTGTGCAGTGCTATTTAGTGCAATGGCAGCCTATGCATTTGCGAGACTAAAATTTCCGGGAAGAGATTTTTTCTTTAGCCTTGTATTATTTCAGATGATGGTACCTGTACAAATTTTTATTGTACCGCAATATTTAATGATTGATAAACTGGGGCTGCGTAATACAATATTCGCACTGGTATTTCCGGGATTGGTGAGCGCGTTCGGAACATTTCTTTTACGGCAGTTCTTTATGGGACTTCCAAAAGAACTGGAAGAGGCTGCCAGATTAGACGGATGTAATATTGGACAGACCTTTTGGAGGGTCATGCTTCCATTGACCAAATCCGGATTGACAGCACTGGCTATTTTTACAGCTCTTTTTTCATTCAAGGATTTAATGTGGCCAATGATAGTCAATTCAGATTCCGATGCGGCTACATTATCTTCCGCATTAGCCAAAATTTCAAGCGCATATTCCGTAAACTATCCCCAGCTTATGGCGGCGGCGGTTTTGGCGATTTGGCCGATGATGCTGATCTATATTATTTTCCAGAAGCAGTTTATTGAAGGAGTAGCAACATCGGGAGGAAAGCTGTAAATGGCTATTATATATTCAGAACAAACACAGGAGTTTCACTTATACAATGATCAGATCAGTTATATTATGAAAGTATTACCTGACGGGAAGATAGGCAACTTATACTATGGGAAAAGAATACAACATAAAGACGATTATTCCTATCTTTTAGAAGGAGGACACCGGTCTCTGGCAGTATATACTGAGGAAAACAAATATTTTTTTAGCCCTCAGTATACAAGGATGGAATATCCGGACACCGGAAGGGGTGATTTTAGAGAACCGGCTTTTGAAGTCGTTCAGGAAAATGGGAGCAGGATTACTGATTTCAGATATCAGGCTCATTCTATTTACAGAGGAAAACAGAAGCTTTCGGGCCTTCCGGCCTTATATGTAGAGGATGAGGATGAGGCGGAAACGATAGAGATTACTTTAACGGATACATTATTAAATGTAGATTGTATTTTACTGTACAGTCTTTTCCGGGATTACCCTGTTATTTCGCGAAGTGTAAAATTTTTTAATCATGGAACTGAAAAGGTGCTGTTGGATAGAGTATTTAGCGCAAGCATCGATTTACCTGATGCGGAATATGAAATGGTGCAGTTGTCGGGCGCATGGGCGAGAGAAAGAGATATCATCTGCCGGAAACTAAATGTGGGAATACAGGGGATTAACAGCAGGCGGGGAATCAGCAGTGCGGAACAAAATCCCTTTATAGCACTTAAACGACTGGAAACAAATGAATTCTCCGGGGAAGCAATAGGATTCAGTTTGATTTACAGCGGAAATCATATAGAATCAGTGGAAGTGGATACTTGTAATATGGCAAGGATTCAAATCGGGATCCACCCCGATGGCTTTTCATGGCTGCTGAATCCGGGAGAATTGTTCCAAAGTCCCGAGGCGGTATTCGTTTATTCCGATCAGGGAATGAATGGAATGAGCCAGACCTTTCACAAAATCTATCGCACTCGTCTGGCACGTGGCTTATGGAGAGACAGGGAGCGTCCTGTTTTAATAAATAATTGGGAGGCTACCGGGCCGCAGTTTACGCAGCAGCAGGTGCTCGATATAGCGTCTGTCGCAAAACAAATGGGAATAGATCTTTTTGTTTTGGATGATGGGTGGTTTGGAAAAAGAGATGATGATAAATCATGCCTTGGAGATTGGTATGTAACAGACTACAATAAGCTTCCGGAGGGAATAGGGGGATTAGCTAGGAAGATTAATGCCATGGGTATGAAATTCGGCTTGTGGTTTGAACCTGAAATGGTAAACAAAGACTCTGATTTATATAGGGAGCATCCGGATTGGATTCTATGTGCACCGGGAAGGAGCGCATCCCCAAGCAGAAATCAATTTGTATTGGATTTCACACGTGAGGAAGTGGTAGAATATGTCTATGGTTTGATGGAGCGAGTGTTGATGGATGCTCCTGTTACATATGTAAAATGGGATATGAACCGCTATCTTACGGAAACCTATTCCATAGCTCAAAAAACAGATGAGCAAGGAAAAGTATTCCACAAATACATTCTTGGAGTATATCAATTATATGAAAGATTGATAGTAAAGTTCCCTGAAATATTATTTGAATCCTGTTCCAGCGGAGGGGCCAGATTCGATCCGGGAATGCTCTATTATGCGCCACAGGCATGGACCAGTGATAATACGGACGCAATAGAACGTGTTAAAATCCAATATGGGACATCGTATGTTTATCCATTAAGCAGTATGGGCGCCCACGTTTCAGAGGTTCCTAATCAGCAGGTGGGAAGAATAACACCGCTGGAAACCAGGGGAAATGTTGCACAATTCGGAATGCTTGGTTATGAATTGGATTTGCGGAAACTAACGGAACAAGAGCAGCAAATTATAAAAGGCCAGGTGGAGTTTCATAAAAAATATCAAAAATTGTTCATGAGTGGTGATTTTTATAGATTACAGAACCCTTTTGAAAAAAAATCAGGAGCATGGATGGTCGTATCAGAAGATAAAAATGAAGCTTTAATTGGCTTTTATAAAATACTGAATGTAGCCAATGAAGAGTGGGTACGCTTAAAGCTATCCGGCCTGGATAAGAATAAAAGATATATTTTCGATGGAGATCATTCTGCATGGTATGGCGGAGATGAGTTAATGCATGCCGGAATGATAATTAACAAAGCGGATTTGTGTAATAAAGGAAGAGATTTCAGTTCAAGAGTCTATCGATTGGAGTCTGTATAAGATTAAAGTAAATGTTTGGGTTTTATGGGGAGAGATCAGCGATGATACTGAGCGTGAGCAGAAGAACGGATATTCCTAATTATTATTCAGAATGGTTCCTTAACAGGATAAAAGAAGGCTTTTTATATGTCAGAAATCCTATGAATGAGCATCAGATCAGCAGGATCGATTTATCGCCGGAGGTAATCGATTGTATTGTTTTCTGGACTAAGAATCCGGCACCGATGCTGGAGCGATTGAATGAGCTTAACGACTACAAATATTATTTTCAATTTACTCTCACCGGCTATGGGAAGGATATGGAACCTGAGCTTCCGAATAAGCAAAAGGAGCTGATACCCACATTTAAACGGTTGTCCGAAAAAATAGGGAGCGATAAGGTCATTTGGCGGTACGACCCGGTCTTGTTGAGTGAAAGGTATACTATGGAGTATCATATCAAAGCGTTTGAAGAAATATCGAATAGCTTAAAGGGGTATACGGAAAGGGTGATAATAAGCTTTGTGGATTTGTATGCTAAGACAGTGCGCAATACGGCAGGACTGAATGTTAAGGTAATAACCGAAGCTGAAATGGCCGGACTGGCGAAGGACATGGTTAAGATCTCCAATAAGAATCATATGGAAATACAAACCTGCGCGGAACAAATCGAGCTTAGCCATATCGGTGTAATGCACGGCAGTTGTATCGACAGAAAGATAGTTGAGAGAATCGTCGGGTGTAAAATCGCAGGAAATAAGGACAAGGGCCAGAGAAAGGAATGCGGATGCCTGGAGAGCGTAGAAGTAGGCACTTATCATACTTGTAGAAACGGATGCAAGTATTGTTATGCGAATTTCAGCAATGAGAAGGTGAAAAGAAACGCCGTCCTCTATGACGTAAATTCACCCCTGCTGTGCACACGCATAGGGCCGGAAGATAATATTACGGACAGAAAGATAAAGTCGTTAAAAGAAGAGCAGCTTAGTTTCTTTACCGGCTGCCATACTTCTCCCGGTACTCCTTAGGTGTCATCTCCACATACTTCTTGAAGACCGCAATAAAATGACTTTGGGAGTAAAATGACAAGTAATCGCTGATATGGAAGTAAGAATGATCAGAGTAGGCCAGCAGGGTCTTGGCTTCGTTGATTTTCTTGTCCATAATGAACGCGCTCAGCGTTTGTCCGGTTTCCTTTTTAAAGAGAGCGGATAGATATTTAGGAGTGAGATTCGCTTCTTTTGCCAGAGCGTCTAATGTAATTTTTTGGTGTATGCTTCTTGAAATGTAATCGATACATTTTTTTACTGTTTTTGTATAATTAAACTGCTTTAAAGCCTTGGCCTTCGAGACGCGGGATGTGAAATCGAGGGCCATTTTTTCGTTTAACAGATTCAGCTCGTAAAGCGTCCGGCAGTTTTCCATACGCTTGATATATATGTCGCTTAAGGTAAAGGCGGCTTCTTCCTCCAGTCCACCCTCTATCGCATATCTCGTTACGAGGGTGGTGTTTGCGATACAACCGTAAAAAAACTGCTTTAATGGGTCGTTCGACATATTTCCGTATTTTATCTGAGGAAGCGTCTTGTACGTAGATTGCAGCCTTGCGGTATCGCCGTCTTTCACACATTGGAGAACAGCGAGTTCCTGGATGTAGGAGGTATGAATTCGGGCATCTTCGTTATTTTCGAAAAGTTCATAAACAAACATGCGGTCCAAAGTATCGCCCAGTGCTGAGAATTTATAATTGTTGATTTCATCTATCTCAGGAGCGTCATTTTTTAAGAGCAGCATCATAATCCGCAGACAAGAGCTGAAAGAAGTAAAGGAGATGACGGGTAAATTTTCAACGAGGGATTTTAATGCTTCTGCCGGCATGTCTTTTGAAAATGAGAGCGTACGCATCTGTGCCGTATGATAAAAGCCGGACAGCAGCATAGGGCCGCCCAGCAGATAAAAGGTCTCTGCGTTTCTCTCGAAGGAAAAGAGGTAATACAGTTCATTTTCATAGCATAGTACATCGAAGGTAACATCGGCTGTCCTGGTAAGAATGCTTTTCATATGGGAAGGAAAGACCGCATTAAAATTGCGGAAGCCGCCGGAAAAAAAGCAAGTGCAAAGTTCCGCATTTTTATCGAAAATCCAAAGAGGAATTCTGTTATATTCATATAGCTCTTCCATAATTAATTTTTCAGATAATGTTAAACACATAAGAGTCTCCATATTTTTCTTTATAGTATGTCATATCACAAATATAATAAGTCCCATATTTAAAGTCAAGAAATTATAATATAAAAAGCGAAATTATAATATAGATTATTTCAGCATAATGCTAGAATGAGTCTATCAGAGTTCTTGGATAAAAAATTCATCAGATATGAAAAACTTATCAAATGTCAGGGAGAGGTGTTTATGGGCAATGTACTTAAAAAAAGAGAGAAGATTTCCTATGGTTTGGGGGATATGGGAAACAATGTGGCGTACGGTGCGGTTGGATTTTATTTTGTGTTTTTTCTTACGGATGTAGCGGGAATATCGCCCTTATGGGCCGGTTATATTTTCATGGTCACCCGTATATGGAATGCGGTCTGCGATTTGGTTATGGGAGCTGTCTCCGACCGAGCGAAAACCCGTT